>JBILPK010000034.1:0-23891 GCA_044373875.1 Polymorphobacter sp. | reverse complement strand
GCCGCTGCCGAGAAAAATGTCGTCGAGGCTGATCCTGACCTGGCAGTCCATCGGCCGCCACTGGGGATCGGTCGAATACAGGATGTCGCGCATCACCGTCGGCGCCGGTTCGTCGATCTCGCAATGAGCGCGGATCGTCACCGAGCCATCGCCATGATGGGTGAAGGCGAAATCCTCGCGGCCGCGTTCCTGGTCGAACCGTTCGGGCTTCTTGCTGGTATAGCGGATGGCGCCGGTAATGCGGCGGTGGGGCAGCGCGGCCATCAGCGGGCGACCTGGGGCGCCATGCTCGCCATCACCTTGAACAACTGGTCGGGGTCGCTGCGAATCAGGTCGAGCAGCATCAGTTCGGGCGAGCCGGCGCGCGCCACCGGGATCTCGGGGCGGTCATCTGCCAGTGCGCCCAGGATCTGCGCTGCCGCTTCGTCGATGCTGATGCCGGCGTTGACCGGATCGTCATTGGGGCCATTGATGCTGCCATCGCCCTTGAGCGCATTGGCAGCGATGCCGGTGGCGACAAAGCCCGGCGTCACGACATGCACCGTCACGCCATATTGGGCAATTTCTGCGCGCAGCGCGTCGGACCAGCCGACCATGGCGTGCTTGGCGCCGCAATAGGCGGTGCGCAACGGCGAGCCGACCTTGCCGGCGACCGAGGCATTGTTGACGATGGCGCCCGAGCCGCGCTTGACCATGGCGGGCAGCACCAGCTGCGTCAGCCGCAACGGCGCGAAATAATCGACCTCCATGATCGTGCGATAGACGCTGAAATCGGTATCGAGCGCCAGGCTGCGCTGCGAGATGCCGGCATTGTTGACCAATATGTCGATGCCGCCGGTCTTCGCCTCGGCCTCCGCCACCACTTCGGGGAGGATGGCGAGGTCGGTCGCTTCGAAGGGCAGCAACAGCGTAGACGCCTGGCAACGCCCGGCAACCTCGGCCAGCGCATCGGCGCGGCGCCCCGACAACACCAGCCGCGCCCCGGCGCGGGCAAAGGCCAGCGCCAGCCCTTCACCGATGCCCGACGAGGCGCCGGTGATCCAGATCGTCTTGCCGGCGAAATCCATGCCTCAGTCCTTTTTTTGTCAGGCCGTTGCGGCCATTTGTGCGCCCATGCCCGCCATCATGTCGAACAATTGCTCGGGGTTGCTGCGCACCAGCTCGAGCGCTGCCATCTCGGGGCCGCGCCCGACCGGGATCTCCCGCAGCCCGGCCTTGAAACCGGCGACGATCTGAACGGCTGCTTCCTCGGCGGTGATACCGCGATCGACCGCGCTACTCGGCGCGCCATGCGGGCGCCCTTCCGCATCCAAGGAGTGCAGCGCGATGTTGGTCTTGACGAACCCCGGGGTGATGACCGTGACGCCGATACCTTCGTGCGTGACTTCGCTGCGCAGCGCGTCGAAATAGCCGATGATGGCGAATTTCGCCGAACAATAGGCGCTGGCGCCGGGGTTGCCGAACTTGCCCGAAATGCTGCTGACCACCGCCAACCGCCCCGATCCGCGTGCCCGCATCGCCGGCAGCACCAGCTGGGTCAACCGCAACGGCGCGAAATAATCGACCTCCATGACGCGGCGATAGACATCGAACTGCGTATCGCGCGCCATCCCGCGTGCGCCGACCCCGGCATTGTTGACGAGCAGATCGATCTGGCCGGAAATCGCTTCGGCGCGCGCGACGATGCCGGGCAGTGCGTCGAGATCGGTCGCATCGAAGGCGAGCACGCTCGACCCCGGACAGGCCGCCGCGACCTCGGCGAGCGCCGCTTCGTTGCGCCCGGACAGGATCAGCCGTGCGCCTTCCTCGGCCAATGCCAATGCGAGTGCCCGGCCGATCCCCGAAGAAGCCCCGGTGATCCAGACTGTCTTGCCGGCAAATTCCATCATCTTGTCCTTATCAACCCAATTGTACCGCGGGCAGGCCGATGACCAGCGGATGCCCCCAGATCACCAGCGCCCAGAGCGCCAGCCCGCCGATCGTGGCGACCAGCCCGGGCAGCGCGGCGCTCCATGGCTGGCGGCCGCGCAGCTGTGCGCCAAAGGGCACGAAGCCGGTGGCGGCGATATGATCGGCATAGCCGGGCAATGCCGCGCGTTTCTTGCCGTCCTGCATCGCCGCGCCGAACAGCGCGAGGGTCAGGATGCCGCTGGCCAGCACGATGGTGCGTGGATCGGCGCTCATCGCGATGTGGACCACCGCCCAGATAGCAAAGCTCCACATCATCGGGTGGCGGGTGATGCGCATGACGCCGCGCGGGGACCCGCCGACCGGCATGCCCATTAACGCCGGGTTGGGCGCGGTCACCGATCCGACAAACAGGATGAAGGCGAACAGCATGGCGACCAGCGCCAGCGCATTGGCATAGGGTGGCAGGCTCCACAGCCGTTCGGGCGCAATGCCCTTCCACAATTGCCCCGCCCAGCCGAGCGACCCCAGCGCCACGACGCTGTAAAGAATGGTGAAGCCCCCTGCGCCCAGCCGAGCCACGAGCGGCGCACGCAGCGGGTGCGAGAGCAGTTCATGCCCCCCGACAAAGACCGAAATGGCGAGGATGAGGAGGGCGATGTCGCTCATTTGCTATATGCTTTCGGCAGCGCGCCGGGCGCGAGGTCACGATAACGATCACGCAACTGCAACTGCCGCGACTGCATCGGCTGCGCCACGCCATCGATCAGCACCGCGGTCGGCGCCGAAGTCAGTTCGAGCGGATCGCCATCCCAGACCACCACATCACCGCGCTTGCCGACTTCGAGCGTGCCGAGATCGGTCATCCCGAAAATCTGCGCCGGCGCCCTGGTGATCGCCGCCAGCGCCTGGCCACGCGTCAGCCCGACACCGCCGGGCACCGCTGCCTGCGCCACGGCATTGCCGGCGAAATAGGGCAGGTTGCGCGGCTGCGACCCCGAATTGCCGCCGAAGATGCCGAAACCGACCGTCACCCCCGCCGCCACCAGTCGACCGACATTGGAACGGGTCGACGCCAGCGCTTCGAATGCATCGGGCAGGTCGAACAGCGACAGCGTCACCACCGGCACCTTGGCAGCGGCGATCTTGTCGGCGACAAGCCAGCCTTCGCGCGCGCCGAGCAGGATGAGCCGCAATTTCGGAAATTCGGCGCGCAGCCCGAGCACCGCAACGATGTCACTGGCGCGTTCGGCATGAACCACCGCCGGCACCCGACCTTCGACGACCGGCACCAGCGCTTCGGCATCGAGCCGCTTGATGAGCGAGTCCTTGTCACGCCCGCTGTCGAACGCCGCCGGGTTGCGGGCAAAGCGTTGCGCTTCGGCAAAACCGTTTTTCAGGTTGAGCCAGGCCGCCGGGCGCGAGCCCCCTGCGGCGCGCGCGCCATCCTCGCCGAGTTCGATATATTGAAAGGCGCGGCGTTCCATGACGATGTCGCCGGTTGCCGCCAGGCTGATGATCGCGCCCTGCCCGCCGAAAATCTCGTTCGAAATCTCGGGGGATACGACGGCGCGCGTCACCCCGCCCTGGCGTTCGATGGCGAGCGGCGGCGATGCCGGGTTGATCGCCGGCGCCACGTCGATCGCCGCCGAAAACGGCGTGTTGCGGGCGCTGGCATCATTGGTCTGGCGCACGCCTTCGACCTCGACGATGCCGAGCGTCGACATGGCGGTGATGATGCCCGGCGTGACGAACTTGGCCGTCGCATCGATCACCGTCGCGCCCGCCGGTACGGCAAGCCCGGCGCCGACCGCGACGATGCGGCCATCGCGGATGATGACGGTGCCATTGGCGATGCTCGTCTCGCCCACCGCGGTCAATACGGTGCCGCCGGTAATGGCGATGGTGGCAGCGTTCGCCGGTGTGGCGAGCAGCGCGGCGAGGATGAGGGACAGGCGCTTCATTTCGGATCTCCCGCGCCAGGCTGGCCCAGCTCGAAATCGGCCATCGGGCGGCGGCCGGCATCGGCCCAGTCATACATCAGCGCGCCATCGATCCAGACGCGTTCGGGCCGCGCATAGACCGAGAAGGGGCTGGCGTTCCACAGCACGATATCACCCATCTTGCCGGGCTCGAGGCTGCCGGTGCGGTCGGCGATGCCAAGGCCCTTGGCCGGGTTGAGGGTGAACCAGGTCACCGCATGTTCGGGGGTGATGCCCAGCCCCATGCGGTTGCCGGCGGCCATCGCCTTGGCGGCTTCCTGGTTGAGCCGCTGGATGCCATCGGCGTCGTCGCTGTGCACGATGGCGCAGGCACCGACCTTGTCGACCAGCGCGATGTTTTCGCGGATGCCGTCGTAGCTTTCCATCTTGAAGCCATACCAATCGGCCCACATCGCGCTGCAGATGCCCTCCTTCGCCAATATGTCGGCGATCTTGTAGCTTTCGACGGCGTGGTGGAAGGCGGTCACCTTGTAGCCGAATTCATGGCTCATCGCGACGACATTGGTCATTTCATCGGCGCGATAGCAGTGATTCTGCACCAGGATCTCACCATTGAGGACGCCCATCAGCGTATCCTTGGCGAGGTCACGCCGCGGCGCGTCGGTCGGCTTGGCATTGCCGGCCTTGGCGCGGCGGCCATAATCGTCCCAGCGGCGCTTGTATTCGACCGCATCGGCCCAGATCTGCCGCGCATAGGCGATATTGCCCATCCGGGTCGCGGGCATCTGGTTGCGGTTGCCATAGACGCGCTTGGGGTTTTCACCGCAGGCCATTTTCAGGCTGTAGGGGGCACCAGGATATTTCATGTCCTGCACGCTGCGGCCATAGACGGTCTTCAGCGTCGTGCCGCGCCCGCCGAACAGGTTCGCCGAGCCGGGCAGGACATGGAACGCCGTCACCCCGCCGGCGAGCGCACGGGCAAAGCCGGCGTCCTGCGGCCACACCGAATGTTCGGCCCAGACTTCGGGCCGAGCCGGGCTGGTCGCTTCATTGCCATCGCTGACCGCGTCGACCCCGGGGCTGGGGTAATCGCCGAGATGGCTGTGGATATCGATGACGCCCGGCGTCACGAACTTGCCGGTGCCGTCGATGATCGTGGCGCCGGCCGGCACCGCGACGCTGGCGCCGATTTCGGCGATCTTGCCATTCTCGATGCGCACCGCACCGGGGCTGAACACCTTGCCGGTGCCATCATAGACGGTCGCGTTCCGGATGACGGTGGTGACACCGGGGTACGGCTTGTAGGTCGAAGGCCAGGGGTCAGACGGGATCGTCACCACCTCGGACGGCTTGCCGCCGGCGGTTTCGGCCTGTGGCGGCGGATTGGTGGCGCAGCCGGCAAGCAGCAGCAGCGCCGCGAAGGGGGATATCCGCATCAATTGACTCCGTGCATCCAGCGCTTGATCAGCGGCGACAGCAGCAGCAGCAACAGGCCGATGCCCGAAGCGGCCAGCCCGATGGTCTGGAACACCCCGGCATAGGTTTCGAGGCTGAGCTTGAGGTTCGTCACCTGGCCGCCGACGGTTTCGACGCTGGCGACCTGCGCGACGACGCCGCCAACATATTGCGCCACGCTGATCGACAGGAACCACACGCCCATCATCATGCCGACGATCCGCGCGATCGACAGCTTGGTGATCATGCTGAGACCCACCGGCGAGATCATCAGTTCGGCGATCGAATGGATGAGATAGAGCCCCGCCAGCCACCAGATGCCCACTTTGAAATCATCGCCGGCAAATTGCGTTCCCCAGACGAGGAACAGGAAGCCCAGGCCGACGCCGACCAGCGCCATGCCGAACTTGACCGGAATGCCCGGCTCCCGCCCCCTTTTGGCGAGCGCCAGCCACAGCGCCCCGAACACCGGCGCCAGCGCGACGATGAAGAAGGCGTTGAAGAACTGCGTCTGCCCGGCGGTGATGCTAAACCAGCCGAAGAACGACAGGTCGGTGTTGCGGTCGGCGAACAGCGTCAGCGACGATCCGGCCTGTTCGAACAGCGTCCAGAACACCACGTTGAAGACGATCAGCACGATCGCCGCCAGCATCATCTCGAATTCCTTGCGGGTGCCGACGCGCAGCGACCAGACCGGAATGCCGATGACCGCGGCGAGGAAGGTCGCGAACAACACCTTGCCGAGGATCGGCAGCCCCTGGATATAGCCCATGATGCCCTGGCCGGCGACCGGCGGCGGCGCGTTCATCAGATTGTAGAACAGAAACCAGATCAGCGGCACGGCGAGCACGGCGCCGGCATAGATGAGCAGCGCCTTGTCCTTGCCCTTCTGCACCGGCGGCTCGCCATAGCCGGCAAGCTTGGGCCCGGCGAACTGGATCAGCACCCAGCTGATCGTCATGCCGATCGCGGCGAGCAGAAAGCCCGCCCACCAGCCATATCGGTCGGCAAGAAACGGACAGGCGAGCTGCGACCCCAGCGAGCCGAGGTTGATGCCCATGTAGAAGATGGTGAAGCCGGCATCGCGGCGGCGGTCGCCATCGGCATAGAGCGAGCCGACCATGGTGGAGATGTTGGGCTTGAAAAAGCCGTTGCCTACGGTGACCGCCGACAGCCCGATCAGCATGATCATGGTGAACAGAGGGTCACGCTCGCCGCCGGCTTCGAAACCGCCCTTGGGGATCGTGCGTGCGACCGCGCCATCGGCCGCGACGAGCGCGACGCTGCCGTCGTCCTGGCCCTTGATCGCCAGCTTCTGGCCGGCATCGGTGACATATTGCTGTTTTTCGCCGGCGATCTTTTCGACGGTCACTTCATAACGGGTGCCGTCGATGGTGGCGAAGGGCTTGGCCGATTCCCCGCCGAAGCACAGGGTGAAATAGCCTGCCGCCATCAGGATGGCGCCGAATTTCACCGATCGCTTCGAGCCGAGATAATTGTCGGCGATCAACCCGCCAATCAGCGGCGTGAGATAGACCAGCGAGGTGAAGCCACCATAAAGGCTGGTCGTCGTCGTATCGCTGAACAGGAAATGATCGGCGAGATAGAGCGTCAGCAACGCCCGCATGCCGTAATAGCCGAAGCGCTCCATGGCTTCGGTGGTGAACAGCCGCGCCAGCTGCGCCGGGTGGCCAAACCATTGCGGTCGCGTGTCGACGCCAGCGGTCACTGGCGTCGCGGCGGCGGCGTTATCGGACAAACCCTGTACTCCCAAACCCTCGATCCGGCGACTGACGGCCGGTTATGGCATCACGATAGCGAGCGATACCGGCGGGGGGAAGGTGGCGCGAAGCGCGGCAACGCGATAAAGCCGAGGCATGATCGACTTCAACGACCTGACCACCCCGGCGACGCTGCTCGCCACCCGCCGTTCGGGCAAGGCGCGCGACATGGTCGCCCCCGGCCCCGATGCGGCGCAACTCGCCGCCATTCTCGCCACCGCGGCGCGGGTGCCCGACCATGGCAAGCTGGCGCCCTGGCGCTTCGTCACCGTGGGGATCGATCGGCGCGACGCGATGGGGGCGGCCCTCGAAGCGATCTATGTCGCCGAAAAGCCTGAAGCCGGACGGCTGGAACGCGAGGCAGCGCGCGGCTTTGCGCTGCAGGCGCCCTGCCTCGTCATCGTGCTGTCACGCCCAAACCGCGACAGCCATATCCCGGTCTGGGAACAGGAACTGTCCGCCGGCGCCGCCACGACGATGCTGTGCACCGCCGCCCATGCCCATGGCTTTGTCGCCAACTGGCTGACCGGCTGGGCCTGTTATTCGCCCGGCGTCGCCGCGCTGGTCGGCGAAGCGGGGGAGCGTATCGCCGGGTTCGTCTTCATCGGGACGGCGTCGAAGCCACTCGAGGAACGCCCGCGTCCGGATATGGCCGCCGTCGTGCGGGAATGGCGCGGCTGAAATTGACCGTCACTCCCGCGAAGGCGGGGGTGACGTCAAAAGTACGGACACATCACCCGCAGGAAACGTCCCCGCTGCCCGACGTCCGCGAGGTGCATTTGGCGCCGCCGGTCACCTTGACATCGCCGCTGCCCGAAATGCGCACATTGGCGGTGCGCGAGGCGTTGACCATCACATCGCCCGAACCCGAAATCGCGATATCGGCATCGGCGCAGGCGAGCCCGGCAAGGTCCATATCGCCGCTGCCGGAAATGCCGGTCTTCAGCGCCGTGCATTTGCCGGTCGCGATGAAATCGCCCGAGCCGGCGGTCGACAGCCGCACCGACGCGCTGTTGATGTTGGTGATGCGCATGTCGCCCGAGCCGGCGATCGAGGCGACGAAATCCGGCCCGGCGCCGCCATCGGCGATGACATCGCCCGACCCCGCCGTGCTGACCGCGTGCAGGACCGGCATCGAAACGCGGATCACCACGCCTTCCTTGCTGCCCCAGCTCCACGACGAACCGCTTTTCTGGCGGATCCTGAGCGTGCCGCCATCGACGCTGATTTCAAGCTTGTCGAGCCGTTCCTGCGGGCCGGTGGCGACGACCGACGCGGCCTTGCCGGTGGTGATGACGACATCTTCGGAACCGCTCGCCGCCACCTTGTCGAAGCCGATCAGCGCAAAGCTGCGGTCGGCGGCGCTGGCTGCGGTGGCGGTCAGCCCGATGAGGGCGAGAGCGGTATGACGAAGGCGCATGGCAGTTGTCCCTGAATGTGTGTTGCCAAGATAATACACAAAGCGCCGCCCCGTGCAAGCCGCGCCGGGGCACAAAAAAAGCCCGGCCCCATTCGGGGCCGGGCAGGAACAGGCGATGACGGTCGCAACCGGCGAGGCAGCGGTTCGCGCTGCCGACGGGTCAGGCGGCCTTGAGCACCTGTTCGATCTTCAGCTGGGCAGCCGGCTCGTCGATGTTTTCCATCGCGGCGAGTTCGCGGGCCAGCCGGCCGATGGCGGCTTCGTAGATCTGGCGTTCGGAATAGCTCTGTTCGGGCTGGTCCTCGGCGCGGTGAAGGTCGCGCACCACTTCGGCGATCGAGACGAGATCGCCCGAGTTGATCTTGGCTTCATATTCCTGGGCACGGCGCGACCACATGGTGCGCTTGATCCGCGGCTTACCCTTCAGCGTCGTCAGGGCTTCGGTCAGAGTCGCCTGGCTCGACAGCTTGCGCATGCCGACGGCTTCCGCCTTGTTGGTGGGGACGCGCAGCGTCATGCGTTCCTTTTCGAAACGCAGGACGAACAATTCGAGCAGGGTGCCGGCGATCTCGGAGCGTTGCAATTCGACGACCCGGCCCACACCATGCTTGGGATAAACGACATAATCGCCGACTTCGAAGCCGAGCGCCTTTGTGTTTGGCATCTGCTTTTCGTTCCTTTCGTTACGCCCCGGGAACGAGGTGAAAGAAGGGCCCGTGCGTCCACATGCGGATGTGGCTGCGGCGCTGCACTTTCGACACTCGAGGCGACCTGCCAGCGTGACAATCAGGCTCGCCACCTACCCGGCAGGGACAGTTGGCGGCAGAGCCGGTGACTGTGACATTACGTATTGTCGCTGTCACTCAGGTGTCATAGCAGAAAAAACAGCAGAATTCTACTCTCCCGTGCCTTGTGGCACGGGAAGGGTCGAAAAATGAGCCCAAACGATGCCGATCAGGCGCCGGTGCCGGGCTTGTCCGAGAAATATTTGTCGAACTTGCCTTCTTCGCCCTTGTGCGAATCGGCATCGTCCGGGGTTTCGCCCTTGACGGTGATGTTGGGCCATGATGCCGAGAAGGTGGCGTTGAGCTCCATCCACTTTTCGAGGCCACCCTCGGTATCGGGCAGGATGGCTTCGGCAGGGCATTCCGGCTCGCAAACCCCGCAATCGATGCATTCATTGGGGTTGATGACGACCATGTTCTCGCCTTCGTAGAAACAGTCGACCGGGCACACCTCGACGCAGTCCATATACTTGCACTTGATGCAGGCTTCGGTCACCACGTAGGCCATTGTGTCTCCCCTTCGGGCGCTGCCCGATTGTTGCAATCCTCCGGGCCAGGCCCGCACGCCGCTCCGCCGGCTTCCACCGACGAAACATTCCCATCGCCGTTAGAACGACGCCGTGGCGCTCGTCAATGGCGCTGCGACGCTGGCGGCAAGGTTGCGGGTCAGATCGGTGTAGAGCTGCCGGGCTTCGTCATAGGGGCCGCGACGCTCGGCCAACCCTTCGACGCGCACGATGATGACTTCGTCGTCGCGCAGGAAGCTGAGCACCGCGCCGGCGCGAACCAGTGCCGAGGCGCGATCGATCACCCGGCCATCGAGCCGCAAGCGTCGGCTTTCGCATAGGGTCTGTGCAGCGGATCGTGACTTCGCCAACCTGGCGAACCACAGCCATTTGTCGAGCCGGAGCCCTGCACCATGGACCAAATGCTACCTGCCTTTCCGTGTCGTGTCCGCCCGGGCGCCCCCCGCGCCGAACGAAACACCGGCCAGGATGGCAAAGGGTGAATCGCCGGGCGTCCTGGCCTCGCCTGCCGATTCGGGGGGTGAAGGGCGGCGATGACCGCGCCATGCGAAATGCGCCGCGCCATCGACGAGCTGGAGCCGATAACCCAGCGCCCGCATCAACCGGGCCAGGCCGTCACGGCTGAGCCCCGCCGATGCCGCCCAATTGGGGTCGGGAATGAACGGTGCCCGGCCCTCGCGGCGGCCATGAATGGCGCGCGCCAGCCGGTCGACCATGTCGATGCGCACCGCTTCGTCGCCAATGCGCCAGTAGCCCGCCGCCTCGATGAACCCCGGCGGCGCCGCCGGGTCGACCGGCAGGCTGACGCGTCCCGGTGGCGGCAAGGCTGGCAGCGCGGCAATGTCGTTGGCGACCGCCCACAATGCCAGCCGCCAGCGCGTCGCCTCGGGCCGCAACAGCCCGGCGACAAAGACATGCATGACCCCCAGCCGCACCCCGGCCGCCACCAGCGCCTGGCGATCGCCGCGCGGCAGCGCTTCGACGACATCGCCGAGGTCGCTGCGCTTGAGCGCGCCCAATGTTTCCACCAGCCGCACGATCAGCCCGCGCGCCACCGGCGACAATTCGCCGTGCATCGCGCCCAGCCGCACCAGCGGCCCGAGTTCGCGCGCCAGCGCCGCCTCGAACCACGCCGCCAGCCGCACCTGCACCCGGCGGCGATCGTCGGGTGCCAGGCTGGCCAGCGCACGATCGGGCTCGACCCGCGGCGTCATCGCATCGCGGCCCTTGCGCAGCGACGCGACGCGGGCTCCGTTCCACAACAGCCGCGGCGGCATGCGCCCGGCGAAATCGAGCCGGAATTCGCTGTCGGGTGCCGCTGCCAGTTGCCCGGCGCGGCGCGCCAGTTCCTTGACGAGATGGCGTTCGGCCGCCGCCAGCAGCAGCCGCTGTTCGCCGGCGCGGGCGCTGGCATCGGCGGTGAACCGAAAACCATCAAGCGTGCCGATGACTTCGCCTTCCACCGCGACCGCGCCATCGGGGTCGATCTCGACGCGCTGGTCCTGGCCGCGCGCCTTGAGATCGCGCAGCAGCACGGCGGTGCGGCGGTCGACGAAGCGCTGGGTCAGCGCGGTGTGCAGCGCGTCCGACAGGCGATCCTCCACGCCGCGGGTGCGCTCCGCCCATAGCGGCGCATCGGCGAGCCAGTCGGGACGGTGGGCGATATAGGTCCAGGTCCGCGCCCCGGCGATACGGTCGGCCAGTGTTTCGACATCGCCCGACATGCGGTCGAGATGCGCGAGTTCGCTGGCGATCCAGGCTTCGGGCAGCTTGCCGCCGGCTTCCGACAGATGCCGGAATACCCGCCCGACCAGCCGCGCATGCTGTTCCGCCCCGGTCTTGCGATAATCGGGCAGGCCACAGGCATTCCACAGCCGGCTGACACCGCGCGGGCCGGGGGCGCGCTCCATCACCCAGGGCTCGCCCGCCAACCGCTTCAGCACCGCCATGTCGACGGCATCGTCGCTACGCTGCAACCCCGGCAACGGCGGCCGCGCATCGAGCGCCGCGATCAGCCGCGGCAGGCTGCCGAAATCGAGATCGGTGTTGCGCCACACCAGGTGCTCGAGCGCTTCGAAGCGATGCTCCTGCAGGCCCTCGATCTCCTCCGGGGTGAAACTTGCCGCCTCGGCGGTGCCCAATTGCACCGTCCCGAAAGTGCCGTCCTTCTGGTAGCGGCCGGCGCGCCCGGCGATCTGCGCCATTTCCGACAGCGTCAGCCGGCGGTGGCGACGCCCGTCGAACTTGCCTAGCGAGGCAAAGGCAACATGGGCGATATCCATGTTGAGCCCCATGCCGATCGCATCGGTGGCGACGAGGTAATCGACCTCTCCCGACTGGTACATCGCGACCTGGGCGTTGCGGGTGCGCGGGCTGAGGCTGCCCATCACCACCGCCGCACCGCCCTTTTGCCGGCGCAGCATTTCGGCGAGCGCATAGACTTCGGCAGCGGTGAAGGCGACGATGGCGCAGCGCCGCGGCAGGCGCGACAGCTTTTTCGATCCGGCATAGCTCAGCGTCGAAAAGCGTGGCCGGGTGATGATTTCGGCCTCGGGAATGAGCTTCCTGATCAGCGGCCGCAGCGTTTCCGAGCCCAGGATCATGGTTTCGGCGTAACCGCGCGCATGCAGCAGGCGGTCGGTGAACACATGCCCCCGCTCGGGATCGGCGGCGACCTGGCCCTCGTCGATGGCGACGAACGACACTTCGCGTTCGACGGGCATCGCCTCCACCGTGCACAGGAACCACCGCGCCCCCGGTGGCACGATCTTTTCCTCGCCGGTGATCAGCGCGACATTCGCCGCGCCCTTGATCGCGCAGACCTTGTCATAGACCTCGCGCGCCAGCAGCCGCAGCGGAAATCCGATCATGCCGCTGGCGTGGCCGCACATGCGTTCGACCGCGAGATGGGTCTTGCCGGTATTGGTGGGGCCGAGCACGGCGGTGACCGTTCCCGACGGCATTGCCGGCCGCGGCGGGCGAGAGGAAACGAAAGGCAGGCCCCGGGTCACGCTGCCGACCTTGGCGGGACCGGGCAGCAAAGGCGAGGCGCGACAGCGACGCAGCCCGGCGGACCGCAAACCCCTGTCATGATCCTCCGGCGGCGCATCGCGTCCTTTACAACGTGTCAGCCTGTCAAAAAGAATCGCACGGGTTTCGCAGCGTTTCAAGTGACCGTTCCAAGACGGTCGGTTCATCGCATCCATTCTGCGACGAGGCGTGGCAGGATTGACACAAGCCGGGCCATTCCCGCAATGATTCGATCCAGTTGTTCACCGTGGTCGACAACCTGGGGGGGTTAGCGCTTGTTCGAGCCGAATTTGCAGGCTGCTGCGCCGGGGGTAGGTTCGCTTCCCGATGTCGCGCCGGGTGCCGCCAGACCGGCGCGCCAGCCGGGCACCCGTCGCCGCGCCGCCGCCGCGCGGCTTGCCGAATGGCGCAGCCGCGTTGCCGGGCGCAAGCCCCTCGAACTGCTCGGGATGGGTCTCGGCACCGAGATTTCGACCGACCTGGGGGACAGCATCGGCAGCCGCAGCTGGTGGCTCGGGCTCGTCGCCTGCACCGCGCTGTGCACCAGCGCCATCACGCTCGGCACCATGGTCGCGCCGCTGCCGCAGTTGCTGCGCCCGCAGCTCACCCCGGCGCAACGCGAAGCCGTCAAGCCACAGAGCATCGCGCCGCTCGCCTATGGCGCCGCCACCGGCACCACCACGCTGCCGTCACCGCGCCTCGTCGAACGACTTGCCGAAGCCCCCGAACGCCCGCGTCTCGAACTGACCGCGCGGGTCGATGGCCGCAGCAGCTTCGAAACGCTGTTGCGCCGCGCCGGCGTGGGGCGCGACGATATCGCCGCGGTGGTGACACTGGTGCGCGGCTCGGCGCGGTTGAACGCCCTGCCGCGCGGCAGCTCGATTGACCTGGTGCTCGGCCGCCGCGACAGCAAGGCGATGCCGCGCCCGCTCGAATCGCTGGGCTTTCGCGCGGCGTTCGACCTGCGCCTGCTGGTCAGCCGCAACGAGGCCGGCTTGCAACTGAAGCGCATTCCGATCGCGGTCGATTCAACGCCGTTGCGCGTCGAAGGCACCGTTGGCGGCAATCTGGGCCGCGCGCTGCGCGGTGCCGGCATCCCGGCCAACCTCGCGGCCGATTTCGTCACCACCATGCGCTATGTCGTCGATTTCCAGCGCGGCGTCGGCAAGCGCGACCGCTTCGCCATCGTCGTCGAGCGCGACCGCGCCGAAACCGGCGAAATCCGCTATGGTCGCCTGCTGTTCGCCGGGCTGGAACGCCCCGGCAAGGACCCGGTCGAGCTCGGCCGCTTCGACATGGGTGGCAACGCGGGCGGCAGCAGCCAATTCTACCGCGCCAATGGCGAAAGCGCCCGCAAGGGCCTGATGGGCACGCCGGTCGAAGGCGCGCGCATGACCAGCGGCTTCGGCATGCGCTTCCACCCGCTGCTGTCCTATTCGCGCATGCACCAGGGAGTCGATTTCGGCGCGCCGATGGGGGCCCCCATCCTTGCCGCCGCCAATGGCACGGTGGCCTTTGCCGGGCGCCATGGTGGCCATGGCAATTATGTCCAGTTGAAACACAGCAAGGAACTCGCCACCGGCTATGCCCATATGTCGCGCTTCGCGGTGCGCCCTGGGCAGAGCGTCGCACAGGGCCAGGTCATCGGCTATGTCGGCTCGACCGGCATGTCGACCGGGCCGCACCTGCACTACGAAGTCTGGCTGCGCGGCCGCGCCACCAACCCGGTATCGCTGAAATTCATCGGCGGGTCGAAGCTGTCGGGCGCCGCCATGGCGCGATTCCAGGCGATGATGAACCGGCTGCGCCACATGGAAAGCGCCGGCAGCGCGCCGGCCGCCACAGACCCTTCGCGCAGCGATGCCCGCAACGATGATGGTGGCCAGCGCCGCGAGCGCCGCGGCAAACGCCGCCGCTAAGACGCCAAACGCCGCCGCTAAGACGCCATCACAGCCCATGGCCAGCGCCGCGCGTCCGGGCTATCGAAGCGGCATGCGTATTCTTGTGCCCTTCCTGCTGCTGCTGGCTGCCCCGGCGATCGCCTTCCCCACGCCGCAGCGCGATGTCGCGCGCATCGTCAGTCCGGTCTGGGCCGATGAATCGAGCCGCGACAAGGCGGGCGAAGCCAATAAGGTCATCCGCATCCTCAACATCCGCCCCGGGCAGACGGTCGCCGACATCGGTGCCGGCAGCGGTTATTACACGATGCGCGTCGCCCCGGTGGTCGGGCCGAAGGGGCGCGTCATCGCGCAGGATATCGTGCCGCGTTACCTCGACGACCTGAAACGCCGCTCGGCCAAGGCACGGCTGAGCAACGTCAGCTTCGTCAAGGGCAGCCCATCCGATCCGCGGCTGCCGCCGGCCAGCATCGATGTCGCGCTGCTCATCCACATGTATCACGAGATCGCCGAACCCTACGCCCTGCTCTACCGGCTGCGCGCCAGCCTGAAACCCGATGCCCGCATCGCCATCGTCGATCTCGACCGCTCGTCGGCTATGCACGGCATGCCCAAGGCGCTGCTGGTCTGCGAGGTCAAGGCCGTCGGCTATGCGCTGGTCTCGATCGACGATCTCGAACCCGGCTATCTGGCGGTGTTCAAGCCGGCGGCGCCGGTCGATCCGCGCACGGTCAAGGCGTGCCGGGGGTAAGCCGACCGCCCCACGCCGCGTCAGCCCGCTTGCCGCCCCCGGTTGTCATGGTAGAGGGACAGCATGGCACCTCCCTTCCCCTTCTCTGCGATCGTCGGCCAGGCCGAAATGAAACAGGCGCTGCTGATGGCGGCGGTCGAGCCGCGGCTGGGCGGGGTCATGGTGTTCGGCGATCGCGGCACCGGCAAATCGACCGCGGTGCGCGCGCTGGCGGCGCTGCTGCCACCGATGAAGATCGTCGCCGGTTGCCGCTACGGCTGCGCCCCCACAGATACCGCCCCCTGCCCCGATGATTGCCGCGCCCGCGCCGGCAAACAGGTCGCCGAAGTCTCGGTGCCCTTTGTCGACCTGCCCTTGGGTGCCACCGAAGACCGCGTCGTCGGCGCGCTCGATCTCGAACGCGCGCTGGCCACCGGCGAAAAGCGCTTCGAACCCGGGCTGCTCGCCAAGGCCAACCGCGGGTTTCTCTATATCGACGAGATCAACCTGCTCGAGGATCATCTCGTCGACCTGCTGCTCGATGTCGCCGTGTCGGGGCAGAATCTCGTCGAACGCGAAGGCCTGTCGATCCGCCACGCCGCGCGCTTCATCCTGGTCGGCTCGGGCAACCCCGAGGAAGGCGAATTGCGCCCGCAGTTGCTCGATCGCTTCGGCCTGTCGGTCGATGTCCGCACCCCGACCGAGCTTGCCGACCGGATCGAGATCGTCAAGCGCTGCGACCGTTTCGACCGCGACCCCAAGGGCTTTGCCGAAACCTATGCCGAGGCCGAAGCGGCAACGCTCCACAGCATCGCCAAGGCGCGCAAGAAACTCCCCGATGTCACCGTCTCCGACGAGATGCTCGAACTCGGCAGCCGGCTCTGCCAGGCGGTCGGCGCCGATGGCCTGCGCGGTGAACTGACCCTGCTGCGCGCCGCCCGCGCCACGGCGGCGCTGGCCGGCAAGAAGCATGTCGTGCCGCACCATGTCGGCGCCGTCGCGCCGCTGGCGCTGCGCCACCGCCTGCGCCGCAACGTCCTCGACGATACCGGATCGACGGTGCGCATCACCCGCGCCGTCGCCGAACTGATCGGCGCATGAGCGACCGGCTCGCCCGCCTCGCCGGCGGCCGGGAGGAAATGCTTGCCACCCCCAAAGACGAAAGCGCCCGGCACAGCGCCAACCGCTGGGCGCTGGCGCTGTCGGCGATCGAGATACTGACCGAACGCCTGCCCGAAGGCACGCCGGCACTGGGCGGCATCCTGCTGCGCGCAAGGCCAGGCCCGGTGCGCGACGCCTGGGCGGCAGCCCTCGCCCGCGCCGCGACCGTCCGCCGCCTGCCCGCCAGCGCCGATTCCGAAGCATTGGACGGCGGGCTCGACCTCACCGCCACGCTGGCCGCCGGCCGCCCGGTCACCCGCCCCGGCCTGCTTGCCGAGATAGGCGAGGGCATCCTCGTCGTACCGATGGCCGAACGCCTGTCGCCATCGCTCGCCGCGCGGCTGGCCGGCACCATCGACGAAGGCGGTCCGCTGCTCGTGCTGTTCGACGAATCGGACCCCGAAGCCGACAGCCAGGACCGGGTGACCGCCGGGCTGTGCGACCGGCTGGCCATCCATCTCGATCTCAACGACGTACGCTTGCCGATGGCGGCACTGATCGCCGGGACCAGCGATTTCCCCGCCGGCGAAGCCGACACGCTCGATCGCGACCCGGGCGCCGAGATCGACGACCCGGCCACCGCGATGGCCAGCGTTGCGATCGCGCTCGGCATCGCCTCGATCCGCGCCCCCATCCAGGCGCAGCGCGTTGCCCGCATCCATGCCGCAATGGCCGGGCGCCGCCGCCTTGCCGCCGCCGACGTCGAAGTCGCCGCCGCGCTGGTGCTCGGCCCGCGCGCGACCCGCCTTCCCCCCGGCGACACGCCGCCGCCGCCCGAGGAAAACCCCGACACCCCAAACGAGCCGCCGCCAAGCGACGACAGTCCCGACGATGCGCCCGATGCGCCCGACCAGACCCCCGACACCAGCGACCTCGTCCTCGATGCCGCCGAAACCACGCTGCCGCCCGGCCTGCTCGACGCGCTCGCCAATGGCATCCAGACGCGCGCGCCCGGCGGTGGCAGCAGCGGCGCCAAGCTGCGCAGCCTGACCTCGGGCCGCCCCGCCGGGGTGCGTGCCGGCGCACCAGGGCGCGGCGCGCGCCTCGCGCTCATCGAAACCATCAAGGCCGCGGCGCCGTGGCAGAAATTGCGCCCGGTCCGCGATGATGGCCGGCTGTCGATCCGCCATGACGACCTGCGGATCCGACGCTTCGTGGCGCGCGCCGAAGCGACCACCATCTTCGCCGTCGATGCCTCGGGCTCCGCCGCCTTTGCTCGGCTGGCGGAGGCCAAGGGCGCCGTCGAGTTGCTGCTCGCCCAGGCCTATGTGAAGCGCGCCGAAGTCGCGCTGGTCGCCTTTCGCGGCGATGTCGCCGAAATCAGCCTGCCGCCGACCCGATCGCTGGCGCGCGCCAAGCGCCAACTGGCGGCGCTGGCGGGCGGTGGCGGCACGCCGATGGCCGCGGGCATCGACCTCGCCCGCCGCGTCGGCGAGGCCGAGCGCGCCCGCGGCCGCACGCCGCTCGTCGTCATCCTCACCGATGGCCGCGCCAATGTCGGCGGCGGTCCCGGCATGAGCCCGCACGAAGCCGCGCTGGCCAGCGGCCGCGCCTTTGCCGCCACCGGCATCAAGGGCGTGTTCATCGATTGCAGCGCCCGGCCGCGCCCCGAAGGCGGCCAGATCGCCACCGCCATGGCCGCCCGCTATGTCGCCCTGCCACGCCTCGACGCCCGCGCCGTCGTCGCTGCCGTAAACGCTTTTGGGAAAGCCGCATCATGAGCCGTCCCGACTGGCGCATCGAAGGCCGCAACTGGCCGCACGCCGCCACCAGCCGCTTCGTCAGCGCCGGCGGCATCGACTGGCACGTCCAGGTCATGGGGCAAGGCCCCGTAGCGCTGCTACTCCACGGCACCGGCGCTGCGACGCACAGCTGGCGCGACCTCGCGCCCTTGCTCGCGCGCGATTTCACCGTCGTAGCGCCCGACCTGCCCGGCCATGGCTTCACCGGCCCGATTCGCCGTGCCACGCCCAAGGCCGTCGCCACGGCACTGGCAGCGCTCACCGACAGCCTGTCGCTGCCCCCCGCGATCACCATCGGGCATTCCGCCGGCGCGGCCATCGCGATGACGATGGTCCAGAACCGGCTGGCGGCGCCGCGCGCCGTCGTCGGGCTCGGCGGCGCGCTGCTGCCCTTCCCGGGCATGGCCGGCAAGCTGTTCCCGGCGCTGGCGCGGATGTTGTTCATCAACCCGCTGATGCCCGAAATCTTCGCGATGCGGGCGCGCGTGCCGGGCGAGATTCCGTCCTTCATCCAGCGCTCGACCGGATCGCGCCTCGATGCCAATGGCCTCGCGCTCTACGAACGGCTGATGAAGACCTCGGGCCATATCGGCGGCGCGCTGGCGCTGATGGCCAATTGGGATCTCGAACCGCTCGAGGCGGCGCTGCCCGGGCTCGATCTGCCGGTGCTGCTGGCACATGGCGACCGCGACAAGACCATCCCGCCGGCCACGTCGCGCACCGTTGCGGCGCGGCTGCCGCAGGGCGAAGCGCTGATGCTGCCCGGGCTCGGCCATCTGGCGCATGAGGAAGACCCGGCCGGCCATGCGAGGCTGATCGGCGATTTCGCCCGCACGCACGGCATCCTCGCCTGACCGGTTGACCGCGCGCCCCCCGGCGGCAAGGATGCGAATGGGGAGACGGAACCATGGCCAGTGCGCCGCAATCCAATGCCGAGCTATGGGCCGCGGTGCGCGCCCAGCGCGATCAGGTGCCGGCGCTGTGGGCGGGGTTCGATTTCGACGCCACCCCCGAACGCTTCACCACCGATCCGGCAGCGCCGTCCAGCCTGTCACCGCGCCAGGCGCACCAGCGGCCGGCGATCCTCGCCGATACCGATCTTGTCGAACGGCTGCGCGCCTACAGCATGATGGGCGATGTCACTGCCGATCGCTACGCCGCGCTGATGGCGCATACCAAGTTCCACCGGCTCATCGAGATGCTGACGCTGGCCTGTGATCGCGGCATCGACGCGGTGCCCGATGCGCCGCCCGAACTCGCCGCCTTCATCGCCGATCTGGAAGTGAAGCCCGACTGGCTCGACATGGCGCTCGTTGAAAAGGGTGCCCGGCTCGAACGCAACGGCACCGCCAATATCGCGCCCTATGCGGTGCGCGGCGCCTTCATCGCCACCTTCATGAACGAATTCGCCGCGCTGCCGATGGCGTTGACCGGCACGCTGTCGGCCGCGACCGCCGCCCGCCGCGTCAAGGAAACCGCCAATTTCTTCGCGGTCACCACCCTGCCCGGCGCGCTCGACCGCTTCGGCCCGGGCTTCAAGGCCGCCGCCATGGTGCGGCTGATGCATTCGATGGTGCGCTGCAACGTCATGCGCCGCCCGCAGCTGTGGGACCAGGCGCGCTATGGCTTTCCCATCCCGCAGGTCGACCAGATGCCCGCCGGGCTGATCAACATCTTCCTGCTGTCCTATGGCCTGATCGCCGAGGGCCGCCACGAATTCAGCCCCGACGAACGCGCCATCGTCGAATTCTGCCGCTACCGCTGCCGCCTGCTCGGCCTGCCCGAGATCCTGCTGCCGACAACACCGCAAGGGATTGTCGACATCATGAACGTGCGCGGCGCCACGCTGCGCGCCAGCTTCGACGATCGCATCTGCGGCACGTTGGTGCGCGCCACCATGGCCGCCGAGCTGTGGCCCGGCGCCACCTGGCGCCAACGGGTGTTCGCCCGCGTCGAGCGCAGTTTTTCGAAACTGTTCTTCCTGAAAAACTTCATGAACGATGATCGTGCCGCCGCCGCCCGGGTCGGCGTGACCGTCACCGCCATCGACACGCTGCTGTTCGTCCTCGCCGCGGGGCATATCGGCCTCACCATGGCGGCATACCGGCTGGCGGCTCGCGTGCCGGGCCTGCGCGACATCGCCGACCGCCGGCTGATCACGCGCATCGAAAAGCTGCTGGCAAGCTATGGCCACGCCGAATTCGTCACCTACGATCAGCGGGCCCCGGTGCTCGCCTGAGCCTCGGCGGCCCGGGCGCCTGATCAGCGTGCGTCGTCGAGCGCGGCGATTCGCGCCCGCAGGGCGGCGACACTGGCCAGCCCGGCTTGCGCATCGGCCTTGCCGGTCAGGTCATCCTCGATAGCGTCAAGGGCGCGTTCCTCGATGCCCAGCGGCAGCAACAGCGCTTCATAGCGACTGCGCTGGACTTCGGCCTCGGTCGCGGCATCCGAATCATCTGCCTTGCCGGCAGCAGCGGCCGCGGCGCGCGCCCAGTCCGCCCGGCGGGCCGGGGCTGCGGCCTCCACAGCCGCAATCGCCGTCTCGACCCTGGCCAGCCGCGCCGGCACATCGGCGGGCACCGGCGGCAGCACGGCGGCGGCAGCGGGCGTTGCCACCATATCCTGCCCGCACCCGGCACAGGCACCCAGCGGCGTGCGCGGCACCAGCGGCGACACTTCACCGGCACGCGGCGCCAGCGTCGGCCAGCTTTCGCCGCGATTCATGCCGGCACAGCCCGACAGCGCGGCCAGAAGGGCGAACAACGGCAGAAGGGAACGCATCGACATCAGCGCTGCTGCTATCCTTCGCGGCCCGCCCGCGCAAGCCGGGGCGGAATCGGCAAAAGCATCATTCTAACTGTTGCCAAGCCTGCCAGCCTCGCCTATGCACCCCCCTCCATGCACCCATAGCTCAGCTGGATAGAGCATCAGACTACGAATCTGAGGGTCGGGCGTTCGAATCGCTCTGGGTGCACCACTTATTCCCGTCATTTCGCGATCAAGGGCCGGGCCGGCAACGGCCCGGCCTTTTTTCCGTCGGCACCGGCGCCGGTCAGGCCATGCCGGCGACATGGTGGACAAGCCCGATCTGGCGGGCGAGGCATTTCGGCAGGGCGTAGCGATCAAGCACCAGGTCGCGCGCCGCCTGGCGCAGCGGCACGTTGCCGGCGCCCGCCGCCAGCGCCGCGATGGTCTGCTCGCTGATCGCGGCGATATCGTACATATCGACCAGATAACCGGTTTCGCCATGGCTGATGACTTCGCGCACCGGCGCGGTGTCCGATCCGACGATCACGCAGCCCGCCGCCATCGCTTCGACGCACGACCACGACAGCACGAACGGGATGGTCAAATAGACATGCACCGCCGACACCTGGAGCAGCGCCAGATAGCGCTGGTACGCAAGCTTGCCGGTGAAATGCACCCGCCCGGCGAATTCGGGGCGATCGAGCGGCACTTCGGCGAGCAAGACCTCGCGCCAGGTCTTGCCGTCCGGCGGCGCCTGGCCATAGCTGACCTCGTCGCCGCCGGTGATGACGACATGGGCATTCGGGCGCGCCGCCAGGATCGCCGGCAAGCTGCGGATGAACGAGGGGAATCCGCGATAGGGTTCGAAATTGCGCGCCACATAGGTCAGCACTTCGTCATCACGGGTCAGCACCCGGCCATCATCGAGCCGGAAGCGCGCCGCCGGGTCGGGCGCGACGAGATCGGTATCGATGCCGTCGAAGATCGTCCTGATCTTCGGTTGCAGCACCGCCGGGTGGCGGCTGCGCTGCCATTGCGTCGGTGACAGGCCGACATCGGCCATTTCGAGGCTGAGCAGGAGATGCGCGTTGCGCGCCCGCGTGCGGCACATCGTGTCGAGCGAAACGACACTGCCGGGTTCGAAGCCGACATCACCGCCGTGCGCGGTGTAATAATATTCGGCGTAGCTGATCACCCGGGCACGCGGGAAGACATCCTTGACGAACAGCATCTCGCCCCAGCCGGGATGGCCGATGATGACCGCCGGATCGAAACCTTCGCGTTTGAGCTCGACCATGGCGCGCGCCACCTGCTGGCCATAGCGCACGCTGGCTTCGAACAGCCGGACATAGTGGTGCGTGTCGGGCCCCGCCGGGCGCGGGCCATCATAACTGACCCGCCGCACGCCGGGCAGGTCGGCGCCCTTGCGCCGGGTGATGAAGACGACGCGGTGGCGCCCGTCGGCGGCCAGCGCCGGCGCGAGATGCTTGAACTGCGCCGGCATGTTCTGGTGGATGAACAAGATGTCCACGGCGATTGCCCCCGGCGTGCCGGGCCGCGGCCCGATGATGATACCCGCAACAGATGCGCCGCCCGTCGCCGGTGCGCAACTGCCCGGCGCGCGCCTCGGAGAGGGCAGCGCGCGCCGGGCCCCACCCGTCAGAGCAGGATGTCGGCGGGCAGGATCGGTGTCGTGGTGTCGAACGAGACCTGGAAATCGGCTGACAGCGAACCCGTCGTGTTGCCGAACAGCGCGACATTGCCCTCGGCATCCACCCCGATCCGCAACTGGCCCAGCCCGGTGAAGGCAGCGCTGCCGATGAAGGTGAAGGCCTGGTCCCCGGCTTGCGTCGCATCGGCATCGATGCCGGCAAGATCGAGGATATCGCTGCCCGAGGTGAAATCGAGAATGCGATCGGCCTTGCTCGTGCCCACGCCACTGTCGGCGACAAGGGTGTAGACGAAGCTGTCGGTGCCGCTACCCCCCGCCAGCACATCGGCACCGGCACCGCCGAGGATGCGGTCATTGCCTGCCGATCCGGTGATGCTGTCATTGCCGCTGCCGCCTTCGATGGCGGCAATGCCCGACAGCGTGACACCGGCCAGGTCGATGCTGTCGGCCGCCGACGTACCTGCCAGCCGAACCGCGGCAAAGCCGGCGCCATCGATGGCTTCGACAGTCGACAGGCTGGTCAACCCGATGACGGCGTTATCGACCGTCGCCCGGATGACGTCATGGCCGGCACCGCCGTCGATCCGGTCGCTGCCGTTGCTCGCCCCCGCCAGGAAGACATCGTCGCCGTCGCCGCCGGCCAGCAGATCATTGCCGGCACCGAGCAGGATGGTATCGGCGCCCGCAGAGCCGGTGACGCTGTCGTTGCCGCCGCCGGCATCGATGCTCGCCACGCCGGTGAGCATGACACCCGCGAAGTCGAGCGTATCGGCGCCGCTGCCGCCGACCAGCACCAGCCCGGTGTGGCCGTCGGCATCGATCACCTCGATCGAGGCCAGCGCCGTGACCGACAGGACAACATCATCGGCATCGGCGACGATGGTGTCGAAGCCGGTGCCGCCGTCGATGCTGTCGAGCCCCGCGCCGCTGCGCGCGATGAACAGGTCATCGCCGTCGCCGCCGGCGAGCATGTCGTTGCCGCCGCCGAGCACGATGGTATCGGCCGCCGCCGAGCCGATGACGGTGTCATTGCCGAAACCGGCATCGATGCTCGCCACGCCGGTGAGCGTGATACCGGCAAAGTCGAGCCG
>JBILPK010000153.1:0-8161 GCA_044373875.1 Polymorphobacter sp. | reverse complement strand
GTGCCAACAAGCGCCGGCTCTGGTTCGCGTTCTCAAAAAAGGCGCGCCAACCGTCGCAGCTTTACCGCATCAAAATCATCCCGAAGCGCGATCCCGGTTCCCATGACAATGTCCTCCCTGAGCACATCGCCATAGATTCACACTATTGCCCCCTTGGGAATCCCCTCGCGAGTCACGATCACCACGGCTTGGTATTACGGGGTGTATTGAAGGCGAGCCATGCCGGGTCATGGCACGGTGGTCCCGGTCGTTGCGGCGGCGGGCGGCGGCGCGCGGGACTGGTGCCAGCGTTCGAAGGTTTCGATGACGACCATGGGTCCGCCGCAGCAGCAGGGGCATGGCGGACGCGTGTCGGTCGGTTCGTCAGGCGCGTCATCGGGCGGCGGCGCGGCGCCAAGCAGTTGTCGGGCGTGGTCAAGATGGGCCTTGCGGGTGGCACCAGCGAGCAGGCCATAGTGTCGGATGCGGTGGAAGCCGGGCGGCAGGACATGGAGCAGAAACCGTCGGATGAACTCGTTGGCGGCGATAGTCATGACCCTGCTGGCGGTCGGCGCCACTGCGTCGGTAGTCCTTGCAGCGGAAGGTGACGCCGGCGTCGTCGAAGCGGATCAGGCGACTGTTCGAGATGGCGCCCGCGGCGTCGGGCTGAAGGAACTGACCGGCTAGGGGGCCTCGATCGACACCACCACCGCCAATGGCCGGCTCATGTTCGCCTTCTTCGCGGCGCTGGCGGAGTTCGAACGGGAATTGATCGTCGAGCGCACCATGGCCGGGCTGGCCGCGGCTCGAGCGCGGGGTCGCAACGGCGGGCGGCCGTTCAAGATGACCGCGGCCAAGTTGCGCCTGGCGCAGGCCGCAATGGGCAAGCCGGAAACCAGGATCGCCGACCTTTGTACCGAACTCGGGGTGACACGCCAGACGCTCTACCGTCACGTCGCGCCCAAGGGTGACCTGAGGCCCGACGGCAACAGGCTCTTGGCGGGCAAGGTAAAGTGGCAGCGGCCGGCATCGATCGTCTGCCGCTCAGCGCTCCGGCTTCGTTAAATGCTGCTGATCCAGTTGCCGTGAAACCCCGGCGGCACACGATGCGGGATCCGGATGCTAGCCTGCGGCTCGCCTTCGAAATCGCGGGCGTTCATGATCACGAGGTCGGTCGTCTCGGCGGGATAATTGACGACGAGGCCCATCAGCCAACCCTCGTCCTCGCCCGCCTCGGCATGAGCCGGCACGAACACGAACTCTCCCGGGTAGCGGCCCTGGCCGAAATCATGAACCTGGCGCGTGCCGTCTTGCAGGTCATGCTTGTAGAGCCTCGTGTCGCCCAGGAAACGCGCATCGTCACCCTCAGGCAAGGCAATAGTGTATGCATAGCGATAGGGCTGGCCGACCCGGCGCTCATCGGGCCGGGGAAACTCCTGCGGGCTGGCATCGATCACGGCGCGGTCGACGTGCCGTGCGAGAGGATCGATCGTCCATCGTTCAAAGGCGCCAGCCATGTTGTCCGGCCCTTGCGTCGATTCATCGAACATCGTGGCGTACGCCACCACGTCCATGACGACACGCCCGTCCGGCAAGTCATAGGCATTGCAGGGATGGAAGACATAGGCGGGTTCGACATCGCACCAGATGACGTCAGCGGCGGCGCCATGGCGGGGCATCAGGCCGACCCGCGCCCGATGTTCGGGGTTCCAGGCATAGGGAAACTCGTGACCTGCCAGGAACGTCTTCTTAGAGAATGTAACCGGCAGATCGAGCACCAGCACATAACGGGCGGTCAGCGCGCAGTCGTGTATCGACGGGCCGTGGTTGACCGGGATCGGTTCCTCGCGGATCACCCGCTGCGTGCCGTCGATAACGACGTGCCGGATGAGGTTGGGCCGGGCGGCATTGTAGCAGATCGCGTGCTGTTCGCCGGTCAGCGGGTCGAGGTGCGGGTGGGCGGAGAGGCTGTCGTGCAACGTACCGCCGAATGTATCATAGGCCTGCGTCTCGAGATCGTCGCTCAGGGCAACGGGAAAGCTGCCGGCCTCGACCAAGGCAAGGATGCGCCCGCCGATTTCGGCCACGTTTGTGTTGACGGTGTCTTGCGTGCCATTGCGCGGCCCCGGCGCCGCGGTGCCGCCGAGGAGTTGTGCGACCCGGCGGGAGCGGATCCAGCGATTCTTGTACCAGAGCGCGCGGCCGTCCTGGATACGGATGCCATGGACCATGCCGTCGCCCGTGAACCAGTGGTAGCTTGCCGGATTGGCTGCGACCGGGTTCGGGCCAATGCGGAGGTAGCGACCATCGAGCGCCGGCGGGATCGTCCCGGTCACCGTGAGGTTCGTCAGCGACAGTTCCTCTGTCATCGGCGTGTGAGCGGCCGTGAGGTACGGATGATCGATGACCTTGGCCAAGCGCTTGCGATTGAAACCGGCGATGGCCTGGACACTCATGACCACGGTCGACCGGATTGCGCTTCCCACCAGACTTGCCATCACGAATCTCCTGCTGCACATGTTTACGGTATAAACATAGCTGCAATGGTAACGGTGTCAACATGGAGAAGCGCAACTATCATCACGGCGACCTGCGGCAGGCCCTGATCGAGGCGGGCCTGGCGCTGCTCGAAGAGCGGGCGGCCGATGCGCTCAGCCTTCGCGAGGTCGCGCGCGCGGTCGGCGTCAGTGCGACGGCAGTCTATCGGCATTTTCCGGACAAGGGCGCGTTGCTCGATGCGCTGGCGGCGGAGGGCTTGGGAAAGCTCGCCGAAGCGCAGCGTGCGGCAGCACGGCAGGCGGGCGGTGGCCAAGCCGGCTTTGCCGCGACCGGCATAGCCTATGTGCGTTTCGCGCTGGCCAACCCGGCGCTGTTTCGGATGATATTCGGGGCGAAAGCGTCGCACGGCATGCTCGACGTGCCGCTGCACGGACTGCCAGATGCCCTGAACTTCCTGCGCGAGAACGCGGCGGCCGTTGCTGCCGAGACCGGCACCGATCCGAGGATCGAGGCCATTTGCGCCTGGTCCCTCGTGCATGGGCTGGCGCTGCTCCTGCTCGACCAGCAGGTCGGGTTGGAAGACGGGCTTATTGAGCAGATAATCACATCAAGGCCGTATAGCTGACAGGCCAACGCAATTGCGCGATTGCACCGTCGGTCGGGCGCCAAGCACTGTCGCCTTCGCAGGCGGGTCGTTTCCGCCCCACTCTTCGTAAGCGTTGTTTATCTAACAATGGTCGCGCTGCCCTCATGTTCATCGTGCGCATTTTGGCGAGGGCGGCATCATTGATGACATAATCCGTGCGCCCGACCTGCAGCAGCGACAGGAACGCGCGGCGCGACTTCGACATCGCGGTGCGGAATATGGTGAAGCGCCGGTCGCCGACCTGGGTGACAAACCCATCCTTGCCGGCATGACGCGCCGACGTGTCGTCGACGCTGATCCAGCGGGCGGTCGCGAGCCCGGTGCGCAACACCGCCTGGTCCTCGGCTGCCAGAGCCTTCAGCCCCTTGCTCAACAACCGCACGACCTGGCGCTTGGAGATCTTGAGCCCCATGCCGTTCAACAGCGCCGTCAGCCGTTCGCTGGTGACCTGACCCTGAAAGTGACCGGCGGCGATGAAGCGGCGCAGTTCGGGGCCAAAGCCGCCGATGATGCCCGGCGGCAGCGGTGCCACGATCCGCTCGCCCGTCGCTGTCTCCCAGCGCTCACGGCGATAGCGCGTCACCGCCACGCTGATCTCCAGGTCCTGGACCAGCACGTCTTCAAAACCCCGGAAGCGCGACCCTGGCGACACGGCCACCTTGAGCTTCACCTCCGACGTCACCGACAACCTGTCGCGCAAGGACCCCCGGCCGCGCCTGCGGCCCTTCTTGCCCACAGGCTTCAATGTCGCCTGCTACATCCCCGAGGGCTTCACCTTGAACTTGGGCCGCGGCGGCAGTCCCTTCAGCCGCGCAATCTCATCCTTCAGCGCGATGTTCTCGCCCTTCAGCGCGGCATTCTCGGTGGTCAGCCTGTCGACCGTTTCCTGAAGCGTCGCCACCTGTGCGACCAGCGCCGAAACGACACGCTGCAAATCCGCCAGCGGAAGCGCATCAACCGGGTCTGAGCCAGAACGAGTCACCGGCAGTGTGAATCACACCCAGACCAATCTGGGAAGACCCCACGCACAGGAATCTGCCCCGGTTACTTCGGCAGCCACCTTGGCCGCCTTCAGGCAGAAGCACCGCTTAGCCGACCGTGCAGATTAGCCGCGCATCCTCTCCTCTTTGCAGATGCCTTTGCCTTCCATACAATGGTCATCCTCATGGCTGACGACACCACCATATTCATCATCGAAAAGTTCACGATGCTTACAGATTTTGTGGAAGATCGTATAAGGATGAACCTGGTCAATGCTCACGGGACAACGATAGCGATTTGGTTGACCCGGCGGCTGCTGGACCGTTTTCTGCCAGTTATGATCAAGCATGTTGAGGCCAGGGCAAGCCCCTCTATGCCCATAAAGCTGAGTCTTTCATTGTCTCAACTAAAACTCCGGCAAGATCGGCAACAGAACCCTTGCCAGCCAGTTTCACAGCCGCTTGGGACTATGCCGTGGCTGGGCACCACGATGCGACTGTTCACGCAAGAAAATGGAGCGGTTTGGGCTTTGATCGGCGATGCAGGTCAGGAAGCGAGAATATTCCTGACAGACACCAATGTACGAGCCGCGCTGGACATTATTCATAACAATTACGCCCAGATGGAATGGGGCCGCGAACATTTCCCGGAATGGATCGTGGATGCTGTCCAACCAAAAGCCCCGGGTAATTTTGTCTTACATTGACAGGATGTGCTCATCCTATGGATGCAGTCCAACCAGCGGTATGAGCTCGGTAGCATTAGGCTGGGATTGGCTGGGCAGGATGTAGACCGGTGTGAATAGGCGCTGAAGTGGGACCCCATGATATCCGAGCTAAACGTCTCCAATTGATCTGGACTCCCAAGTTGTGAGGGTTCCCGGTGCCGCCTATCGGAACCCCGTCATAAGTGGCTTTCCAAAACAACTCCAAGCGCTTGTGCCGCATAAGCGCGGGGTTCCGCTTCGGCGCCGCTCCACAGCAGCTGTGTCGTTCTGAGCGGACCTGTTTCGTTTCTGCATTCACGCTTTGAAGCAGTTCTCGCGATGCCATCGGAGGAAGTGTGGGTGAGGACGCTCGTGATTGCTCGGCGGCAGACGCGCCCGTCCGGTTGGGTTGATCAGGCTGCGGATGCTTCCGGCATTATTCGCCTGGCGAGACACGAGCACCTCGAGATCGTCACTCAGGCTGATCAAGCCACGGTCAAACATCCAGTGCACGGTGCCTGACAATGCCAGCCCGTTCCGCACATCGTCCGACCCGTTGTGCTCAACGGGACGGATATGAGCGGCCTCGACCTCGGCCCTGCCGCCGCCGTTGATGAGCTTCAGCCCGGTAATGGCGCAACGCTCGCCATAGGCGCGCAGCACGATCCCCCGGAACACCCGATCTCGGACGATGCTTGATCCCAGTAAAGCCACACGGTCTCGAGCTTGCTCGAAGACGGGAACAGAGGTGGCTCGGCTAATCTGCACAGTCGGCTAAGTGAAATTTCTGCCTGAAGGTGGTCAGGATGGCTGCCGAAGAGGAGATCAGATGACGAAATAAACACGCCGGAACCACAGCCCGGCTTTCAAGGCGAAGGTGGCTCTGGCTGCCGTGAAGGGCGAGAAGGCGCTGGCCGAGTTGGCGCAGCAGTTTGACGTGCACTCGAACCAGATCACGACCTGGCGCGGGCAGTTGCTGGAAGGGGCTGCCGGGGTTTTCGGATCGGACAGCCACGCTGAGCCGGCGGAACCGGTGATCGACGTGAAGACGCTGCACGCCAAGATCGGTGAGTTAACGAAGGCGCACGATTTCTTGTCCGGGGCGCTCGGCCCAAGGTCGTAATGGGGCGGGACTGTTGCTGAGCGCAAAACGATGATCGACCGCACGCACGCACGCACGCACGCACGCACGCATGCCATGCCGGTGGCACGGCCGACCTCGGTTTCCGACCTTGCCGTCTTGCGGAGGCTCTACGAGGTGCACATGGATTTCCCGTTTGCGGGCAGCCGAATGTTGCGGGACCTGTTTGCCGCCGACGCTGGGCAGGATGCCTTCCGCCGGCGCCTCTTGGCAATATATTCTCAACCACAACACCTGAGCCTATATTCGCTGATCAGCGAATATAGACATTCTGCCGAATATCGGTAAAAAGGGCATATTTGCTGGGCACGAAATATGGCTGTCGATCAACTTTCCGAGATGGAGCTAGCCGAGAATCTGGTGGAGGCGTTGCGCGTCCTCCCAGACGTAGAGGCGCGTCTGGCGCCGGTGGCGATACCGGTGGGCGGTCGTTATCAACCGGATATGGTCGTTGAAGCCGAGATCGGCAGCCGTCCGCTGCTTCTGATCGTGGAAGCGATGCGCAACGCCTTTCCGCGTGACGTCCGAGAAGTCATATGGCAGCTTCGCAATCACCTGCAGTATATTCAGCGCACCGATCGGGAGATCATCCCGTTCTTGATCGCCGGCGCGATCTCCAACGGCGCCCGGGAGACATTGCGCGACGAACGCGTCGGCTATTTCGATACGGGCGGCACGCTGTTTGTCCCGGCACACGGTGCATATATATTAATCGACCGTCCTGCTCCGCGGAAAAGTCGCAAGATCTTCGACGCGATCTTCCAGGGTCAGCGCGGGCGTGTCCTCCAAGCGATGTTCGAGCACAGAAGCGAGTGGGTGTCCGTGAAGGATATCAGCAAACTGGCCGAAGTCTCGCCCGCGACGGCATCGCAAACTCTTTCCGAGCTCGAGCGCCGCGAATGGGTAAAATCCCAGGGAAGCGGACCCGCCAAGTTGCGCAGTCTCGTCGAGCCGAAAAAGCTGGTCGATGGCTGGGTGTTGCACATCCGCAACCAAAAGCCCCCGAAACTGCAGCGATTTTACGTGCCAAAAATTGATCCGGTCGAACTGATGCACGAGCTCGATATCTCTTGTCGGCGCAACCATGCCGACTATGCCATCACAGGTGAAGCCGCTGCTCAGAACATCGCTCCATATCTGACCAGCATATCTCAGGTCCGGTGTCGGATAACGCCGCGCGATACCGTCCAGGCTGTGCTCGACGACCTCAACGCTCGACCGGTTGAGGATGGCTGGAATTTCGCTATTCTCGACGAGCGATCGGTCACCGGCACACCGCTGCATGATCGCCGCGACGGCCTCAATCTTGCCAAGCCACTGCAAGTTTATCTCGACCTGCTCCAGGGCAGCGGCCGCTCAAAAGACATGGCCGCGCATTTCCGGTCCGAGGCGCTCGGCTTCTAGATGACGAAGCCGAAAACCCTCGACGGCTACAGCTCGCCCGTCACCGATGCGTGCGAGCGTGTGCTCGTGACGCTGTTGCGGGGGATCGGTCCGCTGAAAGAGTCGGTCTTTCTGATCGGCGGACTGACGCCAAGGTACCTCATCCAAGCTCGACCACCGGAAGTGCCGCGTCATGCCGGCACGGGTGATGTCGACGTCGTCGTCGAGTTGTCGATCCTCGCCGATGCGGAAGCCTATCGGACGCTTGAGGACAACCTCAAGACCATGGGGTTCGATCGGGCCGAGAATGAGCGCGGCCAGAAGCAATCGTGGCGATGGAAGGCTGAGTTCGTCGGGAGCACGGTGTTTCTCGAATTTCTTGCTGACGACCCCGCTCTCGCGGGCGGCCGAATCCAGGAAATTCCGAGCGAAGGCAATGTCTCGGCCCTCAATATTCCGCACGGGTCGTTGGTCTTCGACCTGCATCAAGCGGTTTCGATCACCGCAGAACTGCTCGGCGACAACGGGCAGGCGACCGAAACGGTCAGGTACGCCGACATCGTCAGTTTCACCTGCCTCAAGGCCTTTGCCTTCGATCAGCGCGCCGAACGTAAGGACGCCCACGATCTAGGGTCTGTTGAGATTCACCGTGAATTGATGACTGCGGCGGCCAGGTAAATGATGGCGCTGAAGCTCTGATCAGTTTTGTCGGCGCGCATGGCGATGCGCTTGAACTCCTTGAGTTTGCCGAAGAAGTTTTCGATCAAGTGGCGCCATTTGTACATTTCGAGATCGATTTTGACGGGTTTGGCGCGGCGTGGATGCT
>JBILPK010000322.1:0-2855 GCA_044373875.1 Polymorphobacter sp. | reverse complement strand
CCTTCAGCGTCGCTCGCTCACCAAGGAATCTTAGCCATCTCCCAGCGCAATGGAATCCCCAAGACCCCAAAATAGCCAATCTTAAAAATAATACGCGGTTAAGTCCGACAGGCTGCTAGAGAAGCGGTGCGTCTCGAGACCGACTGACCCGGCGATGGTGCGGGTTCAGGCATGCAGCCGACGCCACCATATGAGGGCAAGAGAAACGAAAAACTCCGCCGTTCATTTTTTAGGCTGATGCGGCCCAGCGCGTTGGGATTTCCGTATCGCTCTCACCACAACGCCTGCCGCTTTGACAGGCCCTGGCCCCTTGCGCCCTTGGCCGGACGGCACCTGATACGAAGGTTCAAGCGAATGATGAAGGCACTCGTTTATCTCGGTCCCGGAAAGAAGTCGTGGCAGGAACACGCCAAACCCAAGCTGATCGATCCAACCGACGCTATTGTACGCGTTACCAAGACCACCCTTTGCGGGACCGACTTGCGCATCCTCAAAGGCGGCGTTGCCAGTTGCACTCCGGGCCGTATTCTGGGTCATGAAGGCGTTGGCGTCATCGAGAGTGTCGGATCCGCAGTTTCCTCTTTCAAGGAAGGCGACAAAGTCCTGATCTCTTGCGTCAGCGCATGCGCCAAATGTGAGTACTGCCGAAAAGGCATGTTTTCGCACTGCACAAGGGGCGGATGGATCCTCGGAAATACGATCGATGGCACCCAGGCCGAACTTGTCCGAATACCGCTCGCCGATACCAGCCTTTATCCGATCCCCGAAGGCGCCGACGAGGAGGCGCTTGTCATGCTCAGCGACCTTTTGCCGACGGGCTTCGAATGTGGCGTCCTCAATGGCAAGGTTCAGCCCGGCGCGACAGTGGCAATCATCGGTTCAGGGCCGATCGGCCTTTCTGCCTTGCTCACAGCGCAATTCTATTCGCCCACTCGGGTCATCATGATCGACCTCGATGAAAACCGCCTGTCGGTCGCAAAGCGCTTTGGAGCGACCCACACCATCAACAGTAGCGATGGCAAGGCTGTCGAAGCGGTGATGAAGCTTACCCAGAGCAAAGGCGTCGATACGGCGATTGAAGCGGTCGGGCTGCCTGCGACCTTTGAGATGTGCGCGCTCATCGTCGCGCCCGGCGGGGTGATTGCCAACGTCGGCGTCCATGACGCTCCCGTCGTCCTGCATCTTGAGAACCTCTGGGACCGAAATATCAGCATTACAACCCGATTGGTCGACACGGTTTCGACGCCTATGCTGCTCGAGATTGTCCAGGCTAAAAAGATCGACCCGGCCTTGCTGATCACTCACCGCTTCAAGTTCGCCGACATCATCGAAGCCTATGAAACCTTTTCAAACGCCGGGAAGACCAAGGCCATAAAGGTGCTGATCGAGGCATAGCGAGGGCCTGAGGGCGACCAGGGACTCTTACCCGGCATCCGCACAGACCGACGAGCCAGGGAAGAACCTCCAGGCCGGCAATAGACTCCCCGTCAGCGCCGGCCCGCTGGTTGACGGCTAAAACCCAGGCTCGGGTTCTAATCCGCCGCATCCCACATAATTGGGGAACCGCAGCGGCGCAGCCGCGTTCGAAGTTCCATCGAGGTGCGGGCCAACGTAACGAGTCGCCAATTTTACGATGAGAATGACCGGCAGTCCGAGGTTTGAGCGATGCCGACAATTACGCCCAATTCTCTCTCTGCCGAAGGCCTTTCGTTTTCGGACATTTCGACGCCTGGCATATCGCGCGAGCGCCTTGCCAAGGGTTGGGGCTATTATTGGCAGGGCAAGCGGATCGGCGACGACGAAACGATCCGCCGCCTCGATGCGCTGGGCCTCCCGCCCGCCTACGAGCGCTGCTGGTTCTGCGCCGATGCGGCCGGCCATATCCAGGCAATCGGATATGACCGGCGCGGGCGGCGGCAATACTGCTACCACCCTCATTTCCGATCCGAGCGGGAGCATGACAAGTTCGATCGCTGCGCACCGTTCGGCCGGGCGTTGCCAGCGCTGCGGCGTCGGATCGACCGTGATCTGGGTCGGCGGGTGTATGACAAGACCACCATCGTCGCCGCCATCGTCCACTTGCTGGACATCGCGCGGCTGCGGATCGGCGGCAGGCAATACGTGCGCGACAATGGCAGTTTCGGCGCGACCACCCTGCGCAAGCGCCATGCGCAAGTTTCCGGGCAAAAACTCAAGCTGCAGTTTCGCGCCAAGTCGGGCAAGGAAGCGGTGTATCTCATCAATGACCGGGTGTTGGCACGGGTGGTGCGGCGCTGCCAGGAACTGCCAGGGCAGGCGCTATTCAGTTATCGCGATCAGGCTGGCGAGCCTCGCGATGTGAATTCTCAGGACGTAAACGCGTATCTCAAGGACGTCATGGGCTCCAACTTTACTGCCAAGGATTTTCGAACTTGGGGCGCATCGTTGATTGCGTATCAAGCGCTCAGCAGCGCTGCAGCGGGAGCGCAAGCGGGCGCGACATTCAAGAGCATGCTGGCGACGGTGGCCGAGGCGCTCGGCAACACGCCGGCGATGGCGCGCAAGGCTTATATCCACCCGCGACTGATCGCGATGGCGAAAGACAGGAACTTCATACCGGGCCGCGGCGGGCGCGCGACGCGCTATCTATCGCGGGCCGAGCGCGGGTTGATTACGCTGCTGGAGACGACGGCAGTAAAAGTGCAGGAAATCAATGCCACTAACCCGTCTTATTCATGAGCCTTCCTGCCAGGGCTTTGCCAACCTGGTTTGAGGTATAGCGACCGCGGAGGGCCGCAGTTTTCGGTGGCGCGGGGAACGGCGCGATTTCGGGTGTTTGGCGTGTTGCGGGTACAGGGCTTGATCGGCGGCACGGC
>JBILPK010000033.1:0-23918 GCA_044373875.1 Polymorphobacter sp. | reverse complement strand
CCATCCGCGCGCGCTGCCCGCAAACCGCGGCGGTCCTCGACCGGCTGCCGCTGTTCGACCTCGAAGGCCGGGGTCCGGTGGCATTCTTTTCGCTGCTGAAGCCCCGCACCCAGATCCCGCCGCACACTGGTGCCACCAACATCCGCACCATTATCCATCTGCCGCTGATCGTGCCCGCAGGTTGTGAATTCCGCGTCGGCAACGAAACCCGGCCCTGGGTGGAGGGAGAGGCCTTTGCCTTCGACGACAGCATCGAGCACGAAGCCTCCAACCCGTCCGACAGCCTGCGCGCCGTGCTGATCATCGACACGTGGAACCCGCACATCCAGCCCGCCGAACGCGATCTGCTGCGGGCCTATGTGCGTGCGCTCGATGCCAGCGGCCAGGCGCTGCAAGGTTTCGATCCCGGCTGAATGCCTGCAGGAAAAGCGTCATCATCCTGTCACGCGGCTGTTGCCAAGCTGCAACACTGCGCTTCCGAATGCAGGTGCGATCGGGCTTAACCTTTACAGAGCAGCCCTTTTTCAACGACAGACACAACCAAGGCCGTAATGGCTGGAGTGGTGCGTTGCCGAAAGGCAGCGATATCTGGATTGGTTGGACGGCATCCTAGGGTGCCGGTTCGATCACGCCGTGCATCGCGAACCCGTTTTTAATGAAGGAACCGAACCTGTGATCAACGCGAAGACTTCGCTCAACCGCGCCGCCCTGAAGGGCAGCGCTGCGACCCTCGTCCTGGCCCTGCTGGCTTCGCCGGTTGCCGGCCTTGCCCAGACCGCCGCTGGCGCCACTGCTGCCGCTACCGCTGCCGAAGACGAAGGCACGATCGTCGTCACCGGTTCGCTGATCAAGAACCCGAACCTGATTTCGGCCGCTCCGGTCAACGTCACCACCGCTGAAACCATTCAGCTGCGTGCGTCGAACGTCGCCGAAGAAGTGCTGCGCGACATCCCGGGCGTCGTCCCAAGCGTCGGTTCGGCTGTCAACAACGGCAACGGCGGCGCCTCGTTCGTCGATCTTCGCGGTATCGGTTCGGGCCGCAACATCGTCCTGCTCGATGGCAACCGCATTGCCCCGTCGGGCCTCGGCGGCCGCGTCGATTTGAACAACATCCCGCTGGCCCTTGTCGAGCGCGTCGACGCGCTGACCGGCGCCGCCGTGACCACCTATGGTGCCGATGCCATCTCGGGCGTCGTCAACTTCGTCACCAAGCAGGATTTCTCGGGCGTTGATCTTCAGCTCTCGACCGGCCTCACTGAAAAGGGCGATGGCCAGTCGGTCCGCGCCGATCTGACCGTCGGTGGCAACTTCGACGAAGGCCGCGGCAACGCAGTGCTGTCGATCGGCTACCAGAAGACCGATCCGGTCTATCAGGGCGCGCGTGACTTCTCGATCACCGGCCTGTCGTCGTTCACCGGCGGTCCGTCGGGTTCGGGCACCGGTATTCCGTCGCGCTTCACCGGCACGCGTCCGATCAACGCATCGAACGTCATCAACCTGCTGCCGCAGTTCACCCAGACTGGCACCGTTCCCAATCCGCTGTTCGACGCGACCAAGCCGACCTCCGCGACCAACAGCCCGACGACCCCGGTGCTCGCTCCGGTTCCCGGCGGTGCGGCCAACGGTGGTGCACGCCAGATCAACCCGACCAACGGCTTCACCAGCCCGACGACGGCGCTGTACAACTTCAACCCGTTCAACATCTTCCAGACGCCGTTCGAGCGTTTCAACATGTACGGCCAGGCCAAGTATGACATCTCCGATGCCCTGCAGGTCTACGCCCGCGGCATGTTCTCGAAGAACTCGGTTCGTACCATCATCGCACCGTCGGGTTCGTTCGGTTCGACCGTGACCATCCCGCTCAGCAATCCGTTCCTGCCGGCCGGCCTGCGCAACCAGCTTTGCGCCTTCAACACCGCCCCGGCCGTTAACGGCGTCAACGCCGCTGGCCAGCCGGTGTCGGGCACCGTTGACTACACGCCGCGCTTCACGCCGGCCGAATGCGCCGCCGCTGCAACGGCGCAGCCGACCATCGTCGTTGATGGCAGGACGGTCACAAATCCGGCCTACAAGACTGTTGATACCAATCTGTCGCGCCGTACCGCCGAATTCGGTCCGCGCATCAGCGAGTTCACGACGACCCTGTTCGATTACACCGCAGGTGCCCGTGGCAAGATCACCAACAACATCGATTGGGACCTGTCGGGTTCGTATGGCGAAAGCGAAAACGTCCAGACGCTGCAGGGCTATGTCCTGACCTCGCGCCTGCGCCAGTCGCTGCTTTCGACCAACCCGACGACCTGCCTCAACAACACCAACGGTTGCGTCCCGATCAACGTCTTCGGTCCTGAAGGCTCGATCGATCCGGCGGCAGCCGCCTTCATCACCGCGGAAAGCACCACGGTCGTCAAGACCTCGCTCGCCCAGGTTCGCGGCATCGTTTCGGGTGACTTCGGTGTCGCCCTGCCGACCGCAGCCGATTCGATCGGCTTCGCTGTCGGTGGCGAATATCGCAAGTATCAGGCAACGCAGAAGTCGGATCTTCTCGCCCAGACCCCGGGCGAACTCGGTGGTGCCGGTGGCGCCGCGCCGAACATCGCCGGTGGTTATGACGTCAAGGAAGTCTATGGCGAATTGATCATCCCGCTGGTGCAGGACAAGCCGTTCTTCGAAAACCTGACCTTCGAAGGCGGCGCTCGCTATTCGAGCTACAAGGTCGATGCACCGTCGAACCCGTCGTACGACACCTTCACCTGGAAGGTCGGCAGCACCTGGGAAATGGTCCAGGGCCTCAAGGTCCGCGGCAACTACTCGCGCGCCGTCCGCGCCCCGAACATCGGCGAACTCTTCTCGCCGGTGAACACGGGCCTGACCAACCTCGGTGTCGACCCCTGCGCCGGCGCTGCCCCCATCGGCAACGGCAACCTGCGTGCGGTCTGTATCGCTCAGGGCGCTCCGGCAACCTTGATCGGCAGCATTCTCAACCCGACCGCGGGCCAGGCCAACGCCACGTCGGGCGGCAACATCAACCTGCAGCCCGAAACCGCCAACACCTGGACGATCGGCGCGGTGCTCCAGCCGACCTTCGCTCCCGGCCTGGCGATCACGGTCGATTACTACAACATCACCGTGAACGATGCCGTGTCGGCACCGCTGCCGGGTGATGCCATTGCCGCGTGCTTCGCCAACATCACCGCCGCCAGCGCCACCGACCCGAACTGCACCATCATCGGCCGCAACCCGGTCACTGGTGCACTCGATGGCGATCCGTCCAACACGCGCGGCCTGTTCCTCGCCTCGTCGAACCTCGGCCGCATCAAGACCGACGGTCTTGACGTCAACGTGACCTACTCGAACGACCTGGGCTTCGCGAAGCTCGGCATCACCGGTAACTTCAACTACACCTTCAATTCGACGTTCAACGCGAACGTCAACACTGTCGGTGGCGTTGGTGACCGCGAATGCGTCGGCTTCTACTCGGTGAACTGCTCGTTCACCGGCTCGATCCAGCCGAAGTGGCAGTCGTCGCTGCGCACCACCCTGGGCTTTGACGCCTTCGATGTCTCGGTCCTGTGGCGTCACATCGACGGCGTCGTGCAGGAGCCGCTGGACGTGGCCGACCAGGGTCCGTTCTTCGGCACCTTCGGTACGATCCCGTCGTACGACTATTTCGATCTCACCGGTCGTGTGAACGTGCTGGAAAACATCACCCTGGTGATGACGGTGTCGAACCTGTTCGACAAGACGCCGCCGGTCGTCGGTTCGACCGCTGGTTCGACCTCGTTCAACAGCGGCAACACCTATCCGTCGACCTACGACGCGCTGGGCCGCCGCTACAACATCCAGGTCAACGTCAAGTTCTGATCTGAAACTGCCACGAAAGCGAAAGGGCGGGCCGAAAGGTCCGCCCTTTTTCTATGGGTGATCTTGCCCCGGGCCCCAGGCGACGCCTCCGCATCGACAGGGGCGTGCTCGTCATCAGCGCAAAGCAGAGCCTCCGGCGGCTGGGGTCGATGACCCCAGACCCCAATCGATTTACCGTCAAACAAACATATGGTTGCGAGGAGACCGAGCCAGCAACTGGAGTCTGGGGACGATGGCCCCAGCCGCCGGAGACATTCTGCAAACGATCTTGTTCAGCAGGGGCCTGCTTACTTGAGCAATTCAGCGCCAAGCGCGAACGAGCGGCCAACGCTTTGCGCCACCGCCTCGGTCCAGACCGCGACCTTTTCGATCTCGTCGGCGTGAATGTCCGCCGCCGCCCGCACTTCGGCATCGCGCGCCGCCGCGTCGAAATCACTGCCGAACTTGCTGTGCGTGGTGAACGCTGGCCCCGCAATCACCGCGGCAATATCCAGCGGCACCGCGAAGAACCCCGCCAGCGCCGCCATGCTGCGCCCCGGATCGGCCATCAGGCTTTCCGAATCGAGCGTCGCTACCCGCGCCGGGCCGAACTGTTCGACCATGCGCGCGAACAGGATATGCTGCGCCAGCCAACCGAGCGCCGCGACCTGCAAATCGGTCTGGCCGAGATAGTCGTTGCCTTGATAACCAAAGGGATGCAGCCCCTCGCGCAGCTGCTTGACGAGCAGGTCACGCACCCACAACCGCCCGGTCATGCCCTTTTTCGCCACCGAGCCGAGATAGGTGCGCAACGGCGCATACAGCAGCAGCGCCCGCGCGCCCGGCCGCATCGACAACATGCCCGGCGCCAGGCCATTGACCAGGTTCGACGGCTTGATGACCACCGCCTCCCCCGGTGCAAACGGCCGCGCCAGCAGCGCCAGCCCGGCATCGAGCACCGGCGCGATCTGTGCCGCGGTGCCGCCGCGATGCTGCCAGCCGACCAGATCGTTGAGCAGCACCGGCTCCTTCAACCCCATCGCCAGCCCCGGCGCATCGAATGCGCGCGCCAGCAGCGTCGAACAGCAGAAGGCCGAGTGGAAAATGAAGTGCAGCGGGGCCTGCGCGGGTGCCGCCGCCATCGCCTCCAGGCGCCGGATGACCATCGGTTCACCCGCCGGCAGATATTCATCGGTCAGGAAGGTCGCGGCGCGGTGGACGCTGCGCTCGAGCCGACGAAAATGCACCGCATCATGGCCAGGATCATAACGATGCGGGAACCACAGGGGGTCGCGGGCGATCCCCGCAATGGTCGGCACACTGGTCATCGGCACATTTGACGCCGTAAACGTCTCGTCGCAACCGCTATCAGCGCGCTTGCCTTGCAAAGTGTAAAAACTATATTGGCCGAGTAATACAGACCTGCAATGGAGCCCCCCCGTGCGCAACAACATTTCCCTTTTCAGCGTGGCAATCGCCGGCGTGTTGACCGCCACGGCCGCCATTGCGGCCGAGCCGGCTGCGGCCCCTGCCGCCGTCGAAGCCCCCAAAGTCGATCGCATGCAGCAGACCGTCTGCCGCAAGGACAAGGTGATCGGCAGCCTCGTATCGACCAAGAAGACCTGCCACACCCGCGCGCAATGGGCCTATATCGACGATACCAACCAGCAGTTCAGCCGCGAGCTCGTCGATCAGACGCGCTCCAAGCCGGGCGGCAACTGAAGTTGACCGGCGTGAAGCAGATGATGGGCGCAGGAGTGCTGGCGGCAGTTGCGGCGCTGATTTTCGGCGTCACCGTCGCTGCTGCCGATGCGCCAGCGCCCAAAACCGATCGTTCGCAGGAAACTGTCTGCCGCAAGGAAAAGACGATCGGCAGCCTGATCGCGACCAAGAAGACCTGCCATACGCGCGCGCAATGGGCCTATATCGACGATACCAACCAGGCCTTCAGCCGCGATCTGGTCGACAGCACCCGCACCAAGCAGGGCGGTGACTGACCCCTATTGCGGGGTCAGCGCCAGCTTGCCATCGCCTTCATCGACAGCCACCGTCGATCCGTCGGCGACCGCACCCGAAAGGATGAGATCGGCGAGCGGGTCCTGCAGGTGCTTCTGCACGGTGCGCTTCAATGGCCGCGCGCCATAAACCGGATCATAACCGACCCGCGCCAGCCAGCGCCGCGCGGCATCGGTAAGGTTGAGCACGATCTTGCGATCCTTGAGCAGGTCCTGCACGCGCTTGACCTGCAGGTCGACGATCGGCGCCATGGCGCTTTCACCGAGACGCTGGAACAGCACGATTTCGTCGAGCCGGTTGAGGAATTCCGGGCGGAAATGGCCACGGACGACCTCCATCACCTGGGGTTCGGCATCGCTGATCGGCTGATCATCACGCAAGCCGGCGATATACTGGCTGCCCAGGTTCGACGTCAGGATGATCAGCGTGTTGGTGAAATCGACCGTGCGGCCCTGGCCATCGGTCAGGCGCCCGTCATCGAGCACTTGCAGCAGGATGTTGAAGACATCGGCATGGGCCTTTTCGACCTCGTCGAACAGCACGACCTGATAGGGTCGGCGCCGCACCGCCTCGGTCAACACGCCGCCTTCTTCATAGCCGACATAGCCCGGAGGCGCGCCGACCAGCCGCGCCACGGCGTGTTTTTCCATATATTCCGACATGTCGATGCGGACCATGGCGCGCGGATCGTCGAACAGGAAATTCGCCAGCGCCTTGGTCAATTCGGTCTTGCCGACGCCGGTAGGCCCCAGGAACAGGAAGCTGCCGAGCGGGCGGCCCGGATCCTGCAACCCGGCGCGAGCCCGGCGCACCGCCGCTGACACCGCGTGGACCGCGGCGGCCTGGCCGATGACCTGGACCGAGAGGATCTCCTCCATCTTCAACAGTTTTTCGCGCTCGCCTTCTAGCATGCGATCAACGGGGATGCCGGTCCAGCGCGACACGACGGCCGCGATATCATCGGCGGTCACTTCCTCGCGCGTCATCGCGTTCGCCGTGGCACTCTCGGCTTCGGCCAACTGGCGCTCCAGTTCGGGAATGCGGCCATAGGTCAGCTCGCCGGCCTTGGCATAATCGCCGCCGCGCTGTGCCTGGTCGACTTCGAGCCGCGCCGCATCCAGCCGTTCCTTGATCTGGGTCGCGGCGGCAAGCTTGTCCTTCTCCGCCGTCCAGCGCAGCGTCAGCGCGCCGGATTCTTCTTCCAGTTCCGCCAGTTCGCTGCGCAGCGCCGCGAGCCGATCCTTGGAAGCGACGTCCGATTCACGCTCAAGGGCGGCGGCTTCGATCTTCAACTGGATGATGCGGCGATCAAGATTCTCGATCTCCTCGGGCTTGGATTCAACTTCCATGCGCAGCCGCGAGGCAGCTTCGTCCATCAGGTCGATCGCCTTGTCGGGCATGAAGCGATCCGAAATATAGCGGTTCGACAAGGTCGCCGCCGCCACGATCGCGCCATCGGTGATGCGCACGCCGTGGTGGAGTTCGTATTTCTCCTTCAAGCCGCGCAGGATCGAGATGGTGTCCTCGACGCTCGGTTCGCCGACCATGACCGGTTGGAAACGCCGTTCGAGCGCAGCATCCTTTTCGACATATTTGCGATATTCGTTGAGCGTCGTCGCACCGATGCAGTGCAATTCACCGCGCGCCAGCGCCGGCTTGAGCAGGTTCGACGCATCCATCGACCCTTCGGATGCCCCGGCGCCGACCAGCGTGTGCATTTCATCGATGAACAGCACGACGTCCGACCCTTCGGCGCGCACTTCATCGAGCACGCCCTTCAGCCGTTCCTCGAATTCACCGCGATATTTCGCCCCGGCGATCAGCGCGCCCATGTCCAATGACATCAGGCGCTTGTCCTTCAGTCCATCGGGCACGTCGCCATTGGCAATGCGCAGCGCCAGCCCTTCGACCACCGCGGTCTTGCCGACGCCGGGTTCGCCGATCAATACCGGATTGTTCTTGGTGCGCCGCGCCAGCACCTGGATGGTACGGCGGATTTCCTCGTCGCGGCCGATGACCGGATCGAGCTTGCCGTCGCGCGCCGCCTGGGTCAGGTCGCGGGCATATTTGTTGAGCGCATCGAAATTGGCCTCGGCCCCCGCGCTATCGGCGCTGCGGCCCTTGCGGGTCGTCTCGATCACCGTGTTGAGCGCCTGCGCCGTCACCCCCGCCGCTGCCAGCGCCTTGCCGGCGAGCGTCGTCGTCGCCAGCGTCAACGCCACCAACAGGCGTTCCACCGTCACGAACGAATCCTTGGCCTTGGTGGCGATCTGTTCGGCCTGGTCGAGCACGCGCACCGTGTCATTGTCCCAATTGAGCGATTGGGCGCCGCTGCCCGACACCTGGGCGATCTTGGCGAGCGCCTGGTCGGTCAATTGCATCGCGGTTTCGGGGCGTCCGCCGGCGGCACGGATCAGATTGGCCGCCATGCCCTCCTCGTCCTCGAGCAGGGCTTTCAGCACATGTTCGGGCGCGATGCGCTGGTGATTGTTGCGAATGGCAACGGTCTGCGCCGATTGCAGGAAGCCCTTGGCGCGATCGGTGAATTTTTCGATGTTCATGTCGATTTGCCTCCAGTCCCCGCCGATATGGTGTGTCTTTTACGCAACACAAGGGGGCCGGTAATTTCTATCGGCGCAGCACAAAACGCACCTTGCGATTACGGAAATCGAGCGACAAGCGCTTGAAATTCTTGAGCAGATCAGTGCCGAGCAAAAGTGCCGGCTGCTTTTCCAACCCGAACAGCTCGAACGGCGGCGCATCGGTGAACGCCACCGTCACATTCTTGAGGATCACCCCGCCGACGCGCAATTCGGCGAGCGTCGTCACTTCGGCGCTGAAGCTGGTGCCCGTCACGCTGACCAGGCTGATCGTCTGCATCGGCGGCTTGCTGCGGCCGCGCAGCGCCCGGCGCAGCATCGCCGAATTGCCTATCGTCAGTTCCGACCCGGTATCGATGACAGCATAGGTGCGATCGCCATCGACACTCGCCTGGGTGAGGATAAGCTGGCCCTTGCGGCGGCGCGCGGTGACGACGATTTCGCCTTCCTCGCGCACCTGGGGTTGCCGCGAATCCTGGATGACGACGGTGCGCTTGTCGAAATCGAGCAGCAGCCGCTGGTCGGCGAGCGCATCGATGCCGATGATGCCCTGGGCGCCGAGATAGCGTTCGGGCAGCGCCGGCGCGACGATGCTGTCGATCTTGCTGCTGCCGATGCTCAGCGTCTCGATGAAAACCGTCGTCGCCGGGCTCGTCCCCGCCATGCCGCGCACCAGCACATTGGCATCGACCGGCAGCGCCAGCCGCTCGGCGAGCCCGGCACCGATCACTGAACGGTCGGCGCCGCTATCGACAAGGAAACTGTACGGCCCCTTGCCGTTGACCAGCACGTCGACGAACAGCCGGGTGCGGCGTTCCTCGGCCGCCAGGCTTTCGCCGATGACTTCGAGGTTGTTGTCGATCGTTGCCGGCGGAATGATGGGCGCGGTAACGACAGGCGGTGCGCTGGCCACGACGGCGGCGCTCAACAGGGCAAGCCAACTCATGCCGGCAACCGTGCGCCAGCCGCGCCGCGGCGGCAAGAGCGATTGCGCTTGCTGGCGGGGGTGCGACCGCCTATCCCGCGATGGTCATTCGGGGAGTAGCCCGCCGCTGTTGCAGCGGTGACCTTGCGTCAACATGCTCGGCAGAGATGCCGTGGTGCAGGGAGATCGCCCACAGCGATCGGGCGAGACCGGTGACACGCCATCCCTGCCCGGCCGGGCGGGGGGTGACGTGTCACTGCGTCCCCCCTGCCCGGCCCCGGAATTTCGCCATGCCCGACTTCTTGAATGCGCTGCTCACCTCCAGCGGCGTCGTTGCGCTCGCCGAGATGGGTGACAAGACCCAGTTGCTCGCCATCGTCCTCGCCACGCGCTTTCGCGCCCCGCTGGCGGTGATTGCCGGCATTCTTGTCGCAACGCTCGCCAACCATGCGCTGGCGGCCTGGGCGGGGGTGGCGCTGGCCGGCTGGTTCGAGGGCGTGTGGTTCCGCTATGCCGTTGCCGCCTCGTTCATCGCCATGGCGGGCTGGACGCTGATCCCCGACAAGCTCGACGATATCGATGACGCGCCGCCGCGGCACGGCGCCCTTGTGGCGACGACCATCGCCTTTTTCATTGTCGAGATCGGCGACAAGACCCAGATTGCCACGGTGGCGCTGGGCGCCCGCTTCGATTCGGTGCTGGCGGTGACGATGGGGACGACGCTCGGCATGATGCTCGCCAATGTGCCGGCGGTGTTGCTGGGCCAGAAACTGGTCGAAAAAGTGCCGTTGCGCACGGTGCATGGCATCGCCGCGCTGATCTTCCTCGGCATCGGCCTGTGGCTGCTGGCGGCGACGGCGGGCTGGATCGACTAATGTCGCCGGTGGTCCCGCACGATACGCGCTGGCCGGCGCGCCATGCCGAGGCGGCGGCGCGCATCGTCGCCGCGCTGGCGCCGATGCCGATCACGCTGCACCACATCGGCAGTACCGCGGTGCCGGGGATCATGGCCAAGCCGATCATCGACATGCTGGGGGACGTCGCGTCGCTGGCGGCACTCGATGCGGCCAGCCCGCGACTGGTGGCGATCGGGTTCGAGGCGATGGGCCAACATGGCATCCCCGGGCGGCGCTATTTCCGGATGAACGCGGGCGGGGTACGCAGCCACCATCTCCACATCTTCGCCGCCGGCGCGCCGCCGATCGCCCGACACCTGGCGTTTCGGGATTATCTGATCGCGCATCCGGCGGTGGCGGCGCAATATTCGGCACTGAAGGCCGGGTTGCCGGAAGCGGGCTATCAGGACGCAAAGGACCCGTTCATTGCCGCAACGCTGGCCGATGCGCTGGCGTGGTCGCAGGCGCAGCGCCTGAACCAATAGGCACTGTCACCCCGGGCTTGACCCGGGGCCGACTATTCTTGCTCCCACTGTGTCATGCCAGCGCAGGCTGGCAAGCTGGCTCCCGGGTCAAGCCCGGGATGACAGGTAAAAGGATATGGGACCGATAGCGGGCTCCGAGCTCGCCTCAGATCACCCCGCGTGCCGTCAGCGCCGCAACTTCGTCGCCGGTCATCCCCAACACATCGCCATACACCTGGCCATTGTCCTGCCCTACCGTCGCCGGCGCAGCGCGGCGGACACTGCCGGGCGTTTTCGACAGGTTGGGGAAGACATTCTGCATCTTGACGCTGCCCCAGCGCTCGCTCGGCACGTCGATCAGCGCTTCGCGCGCCTGGAAATGCGGGTCGTCGATCATGTCCTGCGGGCGGAACAGCTTGCCCGCCGGCACCCCATGTTCGATCATCAGCGCTTCGAGTTCGTCGACGGTCAGCGTGCGCGTCCAGTCGGCGATCAGATTGTCGAGCTCGGTCTGGTTGCGGCCGCGCGAGATGTGATCGACAAAGCGCGGGTCCTTGGCCAGTTCGGGCCGGCCCATCGCGGTGCACAGGCGGCCGAACACCGTGTCCTGGTTGGCGCCGATGAGATATTCGCCATCGCTGGTCGGATAGACGTTCGACGGCGCGATGCCGGGCAGGATCGAGCCCGAACGCTCGCGGACATAGCCCGAGGCGACATATTCGGGCACCAGGCTTTCCATCACCTGCAGCACGGCTTCATACAGCGACGAATCGACAACCTGGCCTTCGCCGGTCTGGTCGCGATGGCGCAGCGCCGCGAGCGCCCCCATGCAGCCGTAGGTGGCGGCAAGGCTGTCGCCGATCGACACGCCCATGCGGCTCGCCGGGCGGTCGGGGTCACCCACGATCGCGCGCCAGCCGCCCATTGCCTCGCCGATGCCGCCAAAGCCGGCACGGTCCGAATAGGGCCCGGTCTGGCCATAGCCCGAGACGCGGACGATGATCAGGCCGGGGTTTTCGGCATGTAGCGCGGCGGGGCTCATGCCCCACTTTTCAAGCGTCCCGGGGCGGAAATTTTCGATCAGGATGTCGGCGGTGGCGATAAGCTTTCGCACCAGCGCCTGCGCTTCGGGGTTGCGCAGATCGGCGCTGACCGATTTCTTGTTGCGCGCCACGACTTCCCACCACAGCGGGAAATCGCCACGGCCCCAGACGCGCATCGGATCGCCGCCGGCCTTGCCATTGGCCGCCGGCGGTTCGACCTTGATGATCTCTGCCCCCATGTCGCCGAGCAATTGCCCGCAGAAGGGACCTGCAATGAGCTGGCCCATTTCGACAACGCGGATGCCGGCCAGAGGCCCAGTATTTTCGGTCATGGTCTTGCTCATTCGGCCGCAATGGCGAGCGGCTGGTTGTGCCACACCGGCGGGCGCGGGGCGGGAAGCCCGGTTTCGGCGAGGCAGGCAGCGCGCAGCGTTTCGACATCGCCGCCGAAGTTGAACAGGTCGGTTCCCGGCACCACCGCCGCCGCCATTTCGGCGCGCAACACGGTGGTGGCATCGGCATCGACCGAACCATCGGCGGCAATGACGACGCCATAGGCGCGCGCGCCCTTGACCGTCACCAGCCCCTGGCGGATTTCCTTGGCGACCAGCGCCGGATCGCGCTGCAACGGGTCTCCCCAGCCGCCGCCGCCCCAGGTGATGAAGTGCAGCACATCGTCAGCCTCGACATCGAGACTGTCGAGCTTGTTGGCGACGATCGTCTGGGTGCCATCGGGCTTTTCGAGCACCTTGCGCGCCCGGCTGCCCGGGTTGCCGCCGTTGACGCCCCAGGGGTAGGTGAACCAGCGGTCGTCATGGATGGAAACCGTGCCGGCGGCGAGGAAGCGGTATGACATGTGGATGCCGTTGCCGCCGCGGTTGAGCCCGGCGCCCCCGGTATCGGGCAGCGCTTCGTAACGCTCGATGCGCAGCGGGAAATAGCGTTCGAGGAATTCGTTGGGCACGTTGGTGAAGCCCGGCCACAGGCTGTGGCCATCCGGGCCATCGCCGAACGGCTTGCCGGGGATGCCGCCAAAGCCGATCTGGAAGAGCTGGAACCATTCGTTGTTCTTGCCCGGGCGGGTGTCGCGGCCCGAATACATCAGGTGCGGCGACGACGAGAAGCCGGCAGCGCACAGGAATTCCGGGGTACGCTGGCCGAGCAGGCCGCCGAGAATGTCGAAGATACGGCCCAGCGCATGGGTGCGCCCCGACAGTGCGGCGGGGAACTTCGGCTTCAGGAGCGAGCCTTCGGGGATGCGCACCTCGATCAGGTCATAAAAGCCATCGTTGAACATGATCTGCGGATCGAAGACCATGATCATGTAGATGCCAAAGAACATCTTGAACATGTTCTCGTTGAGCAGGAAATTGATCGACGCGTCGGACTGCGGATCGGTGCCGGTGAAATCGAGCACCACCTTGTCACCGACGCGCTGCATCGTGCACTTGATCTTGTAGGGACCGAAGCCGACGCCATCATCGCAGATGAAATCGGTAAAGCTGACCGCATCGGTCGACACCGAGGTGGCGATCAGCGCCTTCATGGCACGGTGGTTGCGGGCGAGCAGATCGTCCATGGCGGCAACGACGACATCATCGCCGAAGCGCGCGCACATTTCCTCGACGCGGCGGGCAGCGACGCGGCAGGCGGCGATGAGCGCGTTCAAATCGGCGGCGCACCAGTCGGGCTTGCGGGTCTGGTGCATGACCAGCTTGATGAGATCTTCGTTGTAGACGCCGCGCTGGTAGATCTTGACCGGCGGGATGCGCACGCCTTCTTCAAAGATCGCGCGGGCGTCGATCGGCATCGAGCCCGCCACCTTGCCGCCGATGTCCGACTGGTGGCCGAACATCGCCGTCCAGGCGACAAGCCGCCCGTTGCGGTAAACCGGCAGCAGCACCAGCCAGTCGTTGGAATGGCTGACCGCGCCTTCGCAGCTGTACGGGTCGGAGAGCAGGATCATGTCCCCCTCCTCGATGGTGCCGTTGAAGTTGCGGATGAAGCCGTCGATGAAGCTGCCGAACTGGCCGACGATCATCTTGCCATCGGGGTTGGCGATCAGCGGAAAGGCATCGCCCTGTTCGCGGATGCCCGGCGACATGGCGGTGCGCACCAGCGTCGCGTCCATCTCGATGCGGGCGTTGCGCAGGGCGTTCTCGACGATATCGAGGGTGACCGGATCGATCTTCTTCGGCGCGAAGGCGGTGGTGTTGGTCTGGATGATCTGGGCGGGCATCGGTTTTCCCCTCAGGCCGGATTGATCAAAAGATTGCCGAAATCATCGACAAGCGCGGTGTGGCCGTTGTGGATCAGCGTCGTCGAATCCATTTCGGTGACGACCGCCGGGCCGGGGACGATATCGCCCGCGCGCAGCTTGCTGCGATCATAGATCACCGCCGGCCGCGCCGCGCCGTCCATCCACACTTCATGGTCACGGACCTTGGCGGCGATGGGGTTGCCATCGCCCTTGGCGATGCGTTCGGCCTCGACATTGGCGGCCTTGCCGAGCGCGACGACGCGGATGTTGACGAGCTCCTGTGGCACAGACAGGTTGAAGGTGAACAGCCGCTTGTGCTCGGCATCGAAGCGCGCCGTCAAATCGGCGATGCCGGCTTCGGGCGCGATGGTCAGCGGCACTTCGAACGCCTGGCCGGCGTAGCGCACGTCGATTTCGCAACTGATGGTCTGGTCGGCCGCCGGCACGCCTTCGGCTTCGAGCTCGGCGGCGACCTGCGCGGTCAATTCGGCGATGACGGCGCTGACTTCGGCGTCGTCGGTATGAGTCACCAGCTTGTTGAAGCTGCGCTGCGCATCGACACGCAGCCGCGTCGTCGCATCGCCATAGGCGCACAGCACGCCCGGCGACGGCGGAATGATGACCGGCCAGCTACCCATCAGCGTGCCCATGGCGTTGCCATGCAGCGGCCCGGCGCCGCCAAAGGCCATCAGCGCGAAATCGCGCGGGTCATAGCCCTGGCTGATCGAGACCAGCCGCAGCGCGCCGTACATCGTTTCGTTGACGATCGCGATGATGCCGGCGGCGGCTTCCATAAGCGTCAGGCCAAGCGCGTCGGCAACCGTTTGCACGCTGCGCTGCGCCGCTTCGCGATCGAGCTTGAAGGTGCCGCCGAGCAGGTTTTCCGGCAGGTAACCGAGGACGACATTGGCATCGGTGACGGTCGGCAATTCACCGCCGCGACCGTACGCTGCCGGCCCCGGCACCGCGCCCGCCGATTGCGGACCTACACGAAGGGCTTTGGTCAGTTCCGGCACCGAAGCGATCGAGCCGCCACCGGCGCCGACCGTCTTCACATCGAGCGAGGAGGCGCGCACGGTCAGATGCCCGACGCTGGTTTCACGGCGCAGGCGCGCCTGATAATCCTCGATCAGCGCGACATCGGTCGACGTGCCGCCCATGTCGAGCGTCAGCACATTGGGGTGGCCGCTGTTCTTCGCGATCCACACGGCGCCCGCCACACCACCAGCGGGGCCCGACATCAGCAGGTTGACCGGCGCATTGCGCGATTTTTCCGCCGACATCAGTCCGCCATCGGAGCGCAACAGGCTCAGCTTGGCATTGGTGCCCCAATCCTTCAGTTCACGCTCCAGATTGCCGACATAGCGCGACACGGTGGGCCGCACCGCGCTGTTGGCGACGGTGGTGAGCGTGCGTTCATATTCCTGCATTTCGGGCAGGATATCGGCGCTGATGCTGACCGGAATATCCGGGAAGACTTCGGCGCAGATTTCGGCGACGCGGCGTTCGTGCGCGTCGTTCATATAGGAATTGATCAGGCAGACGGTGATCGCCTCGACCTTTTCCTCAGCGAGGCGCTTGAGGTTCTCGCGCAGCTTGGCTTCATCGAGCGCGCGGACGATCTCGCCATCGGCGCCCATGCGCTCCGGCGCTTCGATCGTCGCTTCCAATGGCGCCATAGGCTCGGGCTTGGGCCAGACGATCCAGGCGGCGAGGCCACCCGGCACCAGGCTGCGGGCGATCTGCAGGACGTGGCGATAGCCTTCGGTGACGATCAGGCCGACACGGGCGATCTTGTGTTCGAGCACGGCGTTGGTGGCGACGGTGGTGCCGTGCAGGAACAGCGCCAGCTCCTGCGGTTCGATGCCCGCGCGCCCGCACAATTGCCGCGCGCCGGCGATGACCGCCTGCGACGGATCATGCGGGGTGCTCGGCACCTTGTCGCGGAAGGTGCGGCCGGTCGCTTCGTCGATGACCAGCAGATCGGTGAATGTGCCGCCGACATCGACGCCCAGACGATAACTCACGCGCGCTCCCCCTTGATCAGAAAATCGCCGGCCTTGCCGACGCGGCTGGGCAATTCCCGGCCCATGATGATGGCAAACCAGCGGTTGGCCGCAACCGCGGCATCGAGATCGAGCCCCGTTGCCACGCCCGACCGCCCGAACAGATAGAGCAGTTCCTCGGTGCCGACATTGCCGGCGGCGCCGGGCGCGAACGGACAACCGCCGAGCCCACCGAGTGCCGAATCGAAGGTCCGGCAACCGGCTTCATAGCCGGCCCAGGCATTGGCCGGCGCCAGACCGCGGGTGTCGTGGAGATGCAACCGGATCGGAATATCGCCGATTTTCGCGATAACCGCGCCGACGAGATCGCGCACCTGCCCCGGCACGCCGACCCCGATCGTATCGGCAAGCGCAATCTCCTGCGCCCCGGCGTCGGCCATGCGCGCTGCGAGATCGACGATGCGCTGCGCCGGCACCTGACCTTCATAGGGACAGCCGAACGCCGCCGAAATCGTCACCTGCGCGAACAGTCCGGCAGCCTTGGCCTTCTTGATCATCGCGGTATTGGCGATGATGCCATCGGCGACCGACTGGCCCTGGTTGATGATGCCGAACTGGTCGGTCGAAACGAGCACGCAGCCGGCTTCATCGAGCCCCCGTGCTCCGCCATCCCGCGACGCAATCGCCCGGTCAACGCCGCGTTCGTTGAGGCACAGGCCGATATAGCGCACGCCGGGGACGTGCCTAAGCCCGGCGACGACGGCTTCGGCATCGGCCATCTGCGGCACGCGGCGCGGGTTCACGAAGCTCGCCACCTCGATCCGCCGCGCGCCAAAGGCCACCAGACGGTCAATCAGCGCCAGCTTGTCGGCGGTTTCGACAAAACCCTTTTCATTCTGCAAGCCATCGCGCGGCGAAACCTCGACGATGGAAACGGCAGGAGCGGCGGGCTGGTTCATGGCATTTGTATACAAAATGGCCCCCAGCCTGTATAGAGGCGACGACCGGATTTTGGCCACAGCGCGGTCAAAGCCGAATTTGGATCAGGGGGTTTGAATGACGCGTCAGGTCGAAGATCTCGGGAATGATTACCAGGCCGCCGGCTTTGGCGGCGCGCTCAAGCCCGGCAGCCGCCCGGTGTTGCTGCTCATCGATTTCGCGCGGGCCTATTATGATCCTGAGTGCCAGCTTTACGCCGGCGTCGAAGCCGCCCGCGCCAGCGCCGCCCGCCTGCGCGATGCCGCCCGCGCCGCCGACGTGCCGGTGATCTTCACCCGCGTCGAATACAGCGCCGATGGCCATGAAGGCGGAGTATTCTACAAGAAGGTCGCGGCGCTGAAGGCCTTTTGCACCGGCAGCCCGCTCGGCGATTTCACGCCCGAGTTGAGCCCCCTGCCCGGTGACGAAATCATCACCAAGCACTACCCCAGCGCCTTCTTCGGCACCGCGCTCGCCGAAAATCTCCACGCCCGGGGCATCGATACCGTGCTCATCACCGGCCTTTCCACTTCGGGCTGCGTTCGCGCCAGCGCCGTCGACTGCCTGTGCCACGGCTTCGTGCCGCTGGTCGTCACCGATGCCGTGGGTGACCGCGATGCGCGGGTGCACGCGGCCAATCTGTTCGATCTCGGCGCCAAGACCGCCGAACTGGTCAGTGAGGCGCAGGCGGCGGATTATATGGCGGGATTGAAAGCATAGGGCCGCCGGCAGGCAAGGGTTGAACCGCTGCACCCCGTTTGTGGTTGGGCGCTTTCGAACCGAAATGCGGGCTTTTCGCCGTGCCGGGCGAATCAGCTGCGCCCGAGCGTATCCAGCGGCTCCACATCGAGGTGCTTCAGAATACGCTTCAGTGTCGCGATGTTGTTTTCCTCTTCTGCGCTCTCGAGCGCATCCTCCAGCACCGCGCGGATGTCGTCGGTGCCGACCCGCTCCATCTCCCAGTTCGGATACAGCCGCTCGCGCCTTTCCACGCTCCGGTCCAGGGCAACGATGTCGTAATGGCGCGGATCGCCATGCAGGCACGCGATCAGCTTTTCCACCTCGGCGGGCGGCCCCTCTATCCATTGGAAAAACACGCCGCTGCCGAAAACCAGCACCCCGGTGATGTGGCGTTCGACATTGCTGCGTTGCGACCATTCGATGATGCGGTCGACCTCGACATCACCGACACCTTCGGCGGCACGGCTGCAATAGACGAACGTGTCGAGAATCTGCGCATCATGGTCCACGTCGGGGCCGCGTGGAAAACCAATTTCATCGAACATGGATCAGCTCGCTTTGTCTGTGGCGGTCAGGCCGTGCCAGCCGACACGTCAATATCCATCTTAGCGCATGTTTTCCCTTTGGGTAAGGAAGGATCGGGATTGCAGGGTCGAGATCGCCAACCAGCGGAGGTTCCCTCACTTTACCGGCGCCGCCGCCGAGAAAGCATGAAAGGCCCGGCGGATATGCCCGGTCATCACCGCGCGCGCCCACTCGACGTCGCGTGCGGCAAAGGCCTGGATCAGTTCGGCATGTTCGTGGGCGGAACGGGCGAGTTCCGTGCTGCTGTAACGGGCGGCGGTGCGGCGGACGACGGGTTGTTCGACCAGCGCGGCGAGCATGGTGGCGAGCCGCGGGCTGTCGGCTGCAGCAATGGTGAGTTCGTGGAAGCTGCGGTTTTCGTTGAGGAAGGTCGCGACATCGGGCTCGGCCTCGGCGACCGCTGCGCCGATCCGCGCGTTGCAATCGCGCAAGGCCTCCAGTGCATCGGGCGTGATCCGCGTGGCGGCGCGCGCGGCGGCATGGGCTTCGAGCATGGCGCGCAGGGTGAACATTTCGGCCAGGTCCTCGCTGTTCCAGTCGGCGACGAAAAGCCGCTGGCTGTCCGACCGCACGACATACAGCTCCGCCTCCAGCCGGCGCAGCGCCTCGCGCACCGGAGTACGCGATACGCCGCAGATGTCGGCGAGCGCTTCCTCGGTCAGCGGTGATCCCGGCGGGGCATCGCCCGACAGGATCAGGCCGCGGATTTCGGCATAAGCGCGTTCCGAAGCTCTCGACATACATCCCATCCAGCGCCGCTGTTGCAAAAAAATCGCAAGGCCAGCGTAAAGCCATCGGCCGCCTTGCGAAAGGCTTGACCGGCACACTTTGTATACAATAGCGTTGTTGCATTGCGAATGCCGGCGACAATCGCGCCGGGACGACAGGGGGATATCATGCGTCAGTTTCAGGGCCGCAAGGCACGTCTGCTCGGGGTTGCCGGGGCTACGGCCGGGCTTTTCATCGGTCTGTCGGCACCGGCGCTGGCGCAAACTGCCGCGGCGACCGCTGCCGATGACGGCGAAATCCTCGTCACCGCGCGGCGCGACAGCGAGCGCCTTGTCGATGTGCCCGCCACCGTCAACGTGCTGACCAGCGAGACCCTCGCCCGCACCGGCGTCGTTCGCGCCCAGGATTTCCTGCAGCTCACCCCCGGCGTCACCATCGTCACCGGTTCGGCCGAAGCCGGCGATACCCAGATCAATATCCGCGGCCTCAACGGCGCCCGCGATGCCGAAAGCTCGGTGGCACTGGTCGTCGATGGCATCCTGAAGACCAACACCGCCCAGCTGAACCAGAACCAGGGCACGCTGCGCCAGATCGAAGTGCTGAAGGGTCCGCAGGGCGCACTTTACGGCCGCAACGCCGCCGCCGGCGCCATCGTGATGACCACCGTCAAGCCGGGCGATGTGCTCGAAGGCGCCATCAAGGCAAGCTATGGCGAACTCGCCACCGGCGAAGCCAGCGCCCATATCGCGGGGCCGATCAGCGACAATGTCGGCTTCGTGTTGTCGGCCAACTATCGCACCACCGATGGCTTCTGGCGCAACGAATTCCTCGGCAATTCCAAGACGGTCGACGACCAGGAAAATTACGGCCTCGACGGCCGCATCGTCGCCAAGGCCGGCGACAACACGACCTTCGATTTCAAGGGCCGCTATGCCAAGCTGTCGGGCGCGTCGATCAACTTCAACGCCAGCTTCCATCTGCCCAATTTCGCCGGCGTGAACCCGGCCTTCTTCGAAAACGTCAACGACCATCCGTTCCGTTACTATTCGAACATCCGCCCGACCAACGACATGGAAACCTTCGAATTTTCGGGCAAGGTCGACCATGAATTCGACACCGTGAAGCTGACCGCCTGGGCGCTGTACAGCGACGTCAAGCAGAGCCTGACCGCCGATGGCACCTCGGCCGATTTCGCGCGCTACACCTTCCCCGGCGCGACCCCGACCAGCGTTGCCGTCAGCAACAAATGCTTTGCGACGACGGCGCAGCTGACCGGCTATCCGCTCAACGCCCCGACCTTCATCGGCAAGGTGCCGGTGCCGTTCATCTTCGATCCGGCCAATGGCTCGACCTTCGGCGCCTATTCGCCCTCCACCTGCGACGGCACCCAGTTGCAGAAGCGTTCGCAGAACGACTTCTCCGCCGAAGTGCGGCTGTCGTCGACCGGTGATGGCCCGATCAGCTGGTCGCTCGGCGCCTATTATCTCCACATCAACCGCGAGACGGGCGTCAGCCTCGGTGCCGATCTCGGCTTCGGCGTGTCGGAACAGCTGTACAACGCACCGGGCAGCAACAACCCGACCTCGCAGCTGTTCAACGACAAGTTCCGCACCAATGTCTATGCCGGCTTCGGCTCGGTCGACTGGAAGGCGAGCGATGCGCTGAAGGTGGGTCTGGCGCTGCGCTACGACATCGAGGACCGCTCGGCGACCAACCTCGTGCCCTTCGTCACCGATCCGATCTCCGGCGGGCCGATCAACCCCGGCCAGGTCGGCGGCCCGATCCCGCCCAAGGACGCGACCTTCAAGCAGCTTGAACCCAAGGTCACGCTCAGCTTCAAGGCGGCCGACGAAGCCGTGCTGTTTGCCAACTGGGGCGTCGGCTTCAAATCGGGCGGTTTCAACAATTCCGGCTCGGCCGCGATCGTCAACAACAATTTCAACAATGGCGCCGTCGGCACGATCAACGCCGGCGTGACGATCAACGACCAGTATCGCAAGGAACGCTCGAGCGCCTTTGAAGCCGGGGTGAAGGGCGCCCTGTTCGACGGCGCGCTCAACTATGATCTCGCTGGCTATTACACCACGATCCGCGACATGCAGTTCTTCGAATTCTTCGTCGGCGGCTTCGGCCTGCTGCGCGTCGTGTCGAACATCGACAAGGTCGATGTCTATGGCGCCGAGCTCAACGTTTCGGCCAGGGTCATGGACGGCTGGACGATCTTCGGGTCGGGCAATATCACCGGCAGCGAGATCAAGAAGAACAGCAGCCGCCCCGATACCGTCGGCAACAAGTCACCCTATACCGCCGACTACACGATCAACATCGGCACACAGTTCGTGCAGCCGATCACCGACAATCTGAAGGGCGTGCTGCGCGCCGATTACCGCGTCACCGGGCCGACCTGGTTCCATTCGGTCCAGCAACAGGTCAAGCCGACGATCTTTTCGGCGCTGCTGCCGATCAGCGCGCTGCAACTGCCCGGCTTTGTCGGCGACGCCGATTACAGTGTGACGCAGCGCGAAGCCTTTGGCGTCGTCAACCTGCGCGTCGGCATCGAAGGCAGCAACTGGACGCTGACCGCCTTTGCCAACAACCTGCTCGACGAGAAATTTCTCAACGAAGCCATCCCGGCGATCGAGTTCGGCGGGTCATTCATCTCGCCGGGGCAGCGCCGGGTGATCGGCGTGGAGGCCGGCCTGAAGTTCTGACGCGTCGCCGCGCCGCCGCAATGAAGCAACCCGGTCGCGACGCGGCCGGGTTTTTTCGTGCCCGCGCGCGCCGCCAATCGGGGGTTTTGCCCGCACTTTGCGCCTCTGTTCGTCGATCGGTTCGGCCCCACCCTGAAATAATAAAATGTTCTCCTTCGTTCACGAATTATTACAACTATCGCGATAAATCTTGATTTCGGAAAGATAAACAGGGGCTTGTTTATCTTTCTGATCATAATGTTGAATATCGCCGTAAATTAGTTGTTTTTTCAGTTTTGAGTCATCGGGGGAAATAAAGTGAAAACCATTTTGTGGACGGGATCGGCTTGCCTGTTTTTGTGCTTGGCCCACGAACCACTTGCCGCCGCGGTTCTTGCCGCGACCAACACCACGATCAAATCGGTTTTCGCGACAGCCAAGGACGGCGACACCATCGTCCTGTCGGGCATTTTCGGGCGGACCAATCTCGCCGACCGCAGTTTTGCCAATAGCCTGACCATCGATGCCAGCAATGCCAGCTTCAACGGGCAATTGACGATGCGAGCGGTTGCCGGCGTCAAGGTACGCGGCGGCCTATTCAGCATGGCACCAGGTGATGCGCAAAAAGGCCTCGCGGTCAGGGTCGATTTCAGCGACCGAGTATCGTTCCTCAATGTCGCCTTTGTCGGCGCGGGCGTCGCCACCGAACGCGGGCTCGCCTTTGTCAAAAGCACCAATGTGCTGGTGAAGAGCAGCCGCTTCACCGGGCTGCGGCAGGGTATCGGCCTCGACAGCGTGACCGGCGCCCTGCTGACCGGGAATAACTTCGTGGCATCGACAAGCGACGGCATCGACATCGCCAACAGCCATGATGTCACCGCCATTGGCAACTTGTGCAAGGGCACCATACCCTCGCTCGGCGCCCACCCCGATTGCATCCAGCTCTGGAGCGTGGCTGGCCAGCCGATGCAGTCCGACATTCGCCTGCTCGACAACAAGGCCTATGGTTTCACCCAGGGCTTCACGTCATTCGATCCCGACGCGGCGAGCGGCATCCGCATCTCGATCATCGGCAATTGGGTGGAAACCAGCATGCCGCAGGGCATTGCCTGCTATGGCTGTTTCGACAGCGTGATCACCGGCAACACCCTGATCACCTTGCCCGGGGCGAAGTATCGCACCTTTCTGCGGGTGCCGGGCGGGACCAACAATATCGTCGCCGACAATAATATCGGACCCCTGCCGCCGAGCGCGACGGGCGGGTTCCTGGAACCGACGGCGGCGTTCGAGGACGATGCGCTGGCCATGGGCTTTGCCCGATCGGCAAATTTCGAAGCAGACGCGCTGCCGACGCGGCTTGACGATTCCTTTGCCGCCATGGGCGCGGCGGGCGACGTGCCCGAACCATCGATCTGGTTGCAATTCCTGGTCGGCTTTGGCTGTGCCGGCGCTTTCCTGCGCCGGCGGCAGGCGGCGCTCGCCTAACCCAATTGTTTGTGGAGGAAGCCGGCGCTGTCCGCCAGCGCCGGCGCCTTGCCGCGGAACGGCTTCGAAATCGCCAGCAGGATGCCGATATGGCCAATTTCGGGGTAGATGCGCACATCGGCGATCACCCCCTTGGCGGCCAGCGCCGCGGCAAGATTGGTGGCGTTGCGCGGCAGCACCGTGGTGTCTTCGGCGCCATTGAGCAACAGCACCGGCGGGGCATCGGCGCTGGCAAAACGGATCGGCTGGGTCGGTGCCAGGTCGCCTGGCCCGCCCAGCGCCAGATCGGCGGCCCCGCCCGGCACGAAGGGCAGGAAATCATAGGGCCCGGCCAGGCCCACGGCGGCCTTGATCGCCCCCGGCGCCCCCGCCTTGGCCAGCCATTGCGCATCGAGCGCCAACATCAGCGCGATATAGGCGCCCGCGCTGTGCCCGACGACGCCGATGTGCTCCGGATCGCCGCCATGATCGGCGATATGGGCGCGTGTCCAGGCGACCGCGGCAGCACCATCTTCGACAAAGGCGGGAAACTTGACCTGCGGCACCAGCCGATAATCGGGGACAACGACCACGAACCCTTGCGCCGCCAGCGCCCGCGCCGCGAAGGCATAATCCTGCCGGCGCCCGCTGCTCCAGCTGCCGCCATAGAAAAATACC
>JBILPK010000152.1:0-8175 GCA_044373875.1 Polymorphobacter sp. | reverse complement strand
CGGGAGGTCATGATGACCGCCAGGCCCGCCGGATATTTCGGGACGTAGCCGCCCGGGCGTCGGCGCGAACTTGAGACCCGCTAATCCGGCAGCTATCTCATGACCGATCGCACTTGCCTGGCCTCTGTCATCGAATAAACACACTGGGCGGGTCTCTTGCCACAGGGCCAGTGTGTGTCATAAGTTGGCATTGACCAAATTTCGAGCAAGCAGCTGAAAATGCGGCAAGAAAGTGCCCCTGACAACAAAGCGTATGTTAACCAAAGTCAGTCGCTTGTGGCGCGGTTTACTGGCCAACCCAGATATGTCGTGTCAAAGTGTGTCAAATTTGACCGCTTGGCGCAGTTCAGTCGGCAGTCCAGCCACCGTCGATGATAAGGCTGGTACCCGTTACAAGGTCGGAGGCGTCTGATGCCAGATAGACAACAGCGCCCATAAGGTCTTCGACGCGTCCGATGCGTCCGAGTTTGATTTTGGCCAGCACCGAAGTCCGAAACGTTGCATCTTCCAGAAACGGCCGTGTCATTGGTGTCTCGATGAAGGTCGGTGCGATGGTGTTCGACCGGATGCCTGCCGTCGCCAGGTCAAGCGCAAAGGCTTTGCTCATCCCCTCGAGCGCCCATTTCGAAGCGCAATAAAGCGACCGGTTCGGCCCGCCGACATGGCCCATCTGTGATCCGATATGGATGAGACTGCCCGTCTTGCCCTCGGCGAGCAGCCGGCGAACGGCGGCCTGGGCAACAAAGAAGGCCGCTTTGACGTTCAGGTCCATCACCGCGTCATAATCGTGCTCCAGAACGTCCTGCATCGGCTTGGGCCGGTTGGTGCCGGCGTTGTTGACCAATATGTCGAATGCAGGGCGTTCCTCGAAAAACTGCTGGACCCGGCTGAACTTGGTCACATCGAGCATTTCGGCAACCGCCTTGTCGCCGCGGTCACATAGCGCCTGCGCAGTGTCCGAAATTCCGTCCCAGCTGCGAGCGATCAGCGTAACCGCCGCCCCTTGTGCCGCCAGTGCCGCCGCCAGCGCCGCCCCGATGCCGCCGCCGGCGCCGGTCACCAGCGCCCGCTTGCCGTCCAGTCGGAAGCCGGGGGTAACTGGCAGCGTCACGCCGCCTCAGCCTTGCCGCCATAGGGCACGTTGCGGCCGCCATAGCGGCGCACCCGGATATTGGCCTGCTCGCCATGCCCGGCAAAACCTTCCAGCGCGCACAGCCGGCTGCAATATTCGCCGATCATCGTGCTGGCTTCATCGGTCAGCACCCGCTGATAGGTGCAGGTCTTGATGAACTTGCCGACCCACAGCCCGCCGGTATAGCGCGCCGCCTTTTTGGTCGGCAGGGTGTGGTTGGTGCCGATGACCTTGTCGCCATAGCTCACATTGGTGCGCGCCCCCAGAAACAGTGCGCCATAGTTGGTCATATGCTTCAGGAAATAATCCGGGTCTCGGGTCATCACCTGCACATGTTCAGACGCAATCTCGTCGGCTATCCGCACCATTTCGTCATCATCGTCGGCAACAATCACTTCGCCGAAACTGGCCCAGGCCCGCCCGGCAATCTCGGCGGTCGGCAGGATGGTCAGCAACCGGTCAACCTCGCGCATCGTCGCCTCGGCCAGCGCGCGGCTTGTCGTCAACAGGATGGCCGGGCTGTCGGGGCCATGTTCGGCCTGGCCGAGAAGGTCCGTCGCGCAAAGCTCCGCATCAGCACCGATTTCGTCGGCAATGACGAGTGTTTCGGTCGGCCCGGCGAACAGGTCGATGCCGACCCGGCCGAACAATTGTCGCTTGGCTTCGGCGACAAAGGCGTTGCCGGGACCGACGAGGATATCGACCGGTGCCATGCTGGCCGTGCCGATCGCCATGGCACCAACTGCCTGGATACCACCCAAGCACCAGATTTCATCGGCACCGGCCATCGCCTGCGCTGCAACAATTGCTGGTGCGGGCTTGCCATTGAACGGTGGCGCGCACGTGACGATGCGCGGCACGCCAGCCACCTTTGCCGTAATGACGCTCATATGCGCCGATGCCAGCAATGGGTATTTGCCACCGGGGACATAGCAGCCGGCACTGTTCAGTGGGATATGCTTGTGACCCAACACGACGCCGGGAAGGGTTTCGACCTCGACATCGGTCATGCTGGCGCGCTGGATCTGCGCGAAATTGCGTACCTGGGTTTGCGCGAATTCGATGTCTTTCAGGTCCTGGCCCGACAATTGATCGATGCAGGCCTGAATCTCCGCCGGCCCGAGCCTGTAATCGTCACGATCCCAACGGTCGAACTTTACCGACAGGTCGCGCACCGCCGCATCGCCGCGCGCCTCGATATCGGCAAGGATCGTCTCGACGGTATCGCGCACTTTGCGGTCACCCTCGGCCTTGGCGGCTGTGCCGGCGCCGCGCTTCAACCATTCCGCCATTATCGATCCTTTCAGGACAAAAGCGCGCGCATCCGCGCAAAGACATCGATGCCCATTTGCTGCAACAAGTCGGGAATATCGATCATTACCCAGTTTTCGACGAGCTGATCGCCCTCGCGGCGCCAGAAATCCATGACGCGCATGGTGATCACACGCCCCGTCGGCGGCAGCCCGAGCCAGTCGCCGCCGCTGTGGGTGGCACGGATACTCGGCCAGCCCGTCGAGGCGACATAGGCACCTTGGGCAATGCGCGCCGCATGGTTGCCGCCAACCCGGTCGGGAAAGGCGGTCAGAAACGGCCGCTGGTGGCCGCGTTCATAATCCTTGTGGCCGCGAAAGCTGCCGATTGGCGCCGGCCCGAACCACCAGAAATCATCGTGCCAGTAACTGGTCATCCGCATTGTCTTCAGATCGCCGTCGAACTTGTGAAGACCGCCGATCATCGCTTCGACCAGCGCCAGACTGGCGTTGCTTTCGGCAGCATCGGTGGTGGCGACGATCCCATCCTGACTTGCCGGGCCAGGGGCGACAACGAGCCGGGACAACGCCGGGCCGACCGGCCAAACCCCGGCTTCGATCATCAGGTGCGGGAGATCGAGGAGGACGATGGTTTCGACAAGTTCGCCAGATTCGAATCGGTCAAATCGCCCATAGCGCAGGAATGCAACGCGGCCCGAGGCCGGGATTCCCCAGAGGTCGCCGCGAAAAACGCCGGCGAGATGGCCGGATCGCGCCAGCCAGTCACCGCCCTTCCACTGGCCGGACAACGCGATATCGGCGCGTTCCTGCCCCGCAGCAAATGCGGCTGCCAGCGGAGCACAGAGTGTTTCGAGAAAGAAGTCGGCGCCACCGCCCTCATTGACCGGATGACAGGCCCTCAGCTGGAACGCCGGGCTGGCAGGTCGCGGGCCATCGCCGAAAAGCGTTGGCGTGCGAGCGATAAGATCGAGCGTTGAAAGCTGCATCACCCTACATTGACTTCGAATGCAACCGCGTTCAAGCATTGAATTCAAGTGGCACTGGGGTAGGTCTGCAATCGATGGCGAGCAGCGCGGAAAACACGGCCGTGGCGTCGAAGTGGTCACCGGCGGCGATGGCGGCGCGCGTTGTGCGCTATGCCGATCTTGCCCCCTGTTACAACGCCTTCATCGATTGCCGGACACCGGGAAGCGAGGCCAAGGAAAATTTCACGATCATTGGTCCCGGTGTTTCGGAGAACCCGGCGCAGCATGTCCACATCGCCGAACGGCATGGCGTCAACATCGGCGGGGCACGACAACCACCGCATTGCGTCAATTCCCAGCACAGTCACGACAGCGCCGAAGTGTTTGTCGTCCATTCGGGCGACTGGCGCTTCGATCTTGGTGAAAATGGCGAGGATGCCAGCGTCGAGCTTCACCCGGGCGACGTGATTTCGCTGCCGGTTCACATGTTCCGCGGCTTTACCAACATCGGCAATGACAGCGGCTTTTTATGGGCCATTCTTGGCGGCGACGACGCCGGTCATGTTACCTGGGCGCCGCGGGTTTTCGAGCTGGCGCGAGACTATGGCCTGGTGTTGCTCGAGAACGGCCAGCTCGTCGATACAGCCGCCGGTGAAGCGATTCCGGCCGGCCTGGCGCCGCTCGCGCCGACGACGCGCGCCGAGGCCGATGCGATGCACCGTGCCACGCCGGACGAGGCGGCGGCGCTAGTCTGTCGCGCAAAGGTCGGCATTGGCGAAACGCCCGTCATCGCCCCGGATGGCCATTTCACCGACGACCATGATTTTTCGTTGCTGCGTCTCGATCTCGCGGCCGGCGCCGAATTGCCGACCGGGCGCGTTGACGGGATCGAGGTGATTTTCGTGCATCGCGGTGATCTTTCGATCGCCTGGTCGGATGGACTGGTGACGCTTGGTGAGGGCGACACACTGACTGTGCCGAACGGGCTTGCACGCACATTGTCGAGCCCGTCGGGGACCATCGCCTTTATCGTGCGCGGCCCTGCGGCGGCGTGACGGCGCTGCCCATCTTCGGGCGTGATCTCGCCGAAATGCTCGGGCCGCAGGGGCCGCGTCGACAGGACATGACCGGCTTCGACGCCGACTATGTCGATATCGTCGATTATATCATCCGCTGCACCCATCGCATCTGGGAACAGAAGGACCTGGGGCTGATCGAAACGCATTACGGCGACGCTTGCCCGATCTGGCTGTTGTCCGGCCCGGTCGCTGGCAAGGCTGGTGTCATCGACGGCACGACCCGCACGCTTGCCGCCTTTCCCGATCGCACGCTGATCGGCGATGCCGTTATCTGGTCGGGCGATGCGAATACCGGCTACCTGTCCAGTCACCGCATCACCAGCACGGCAACCCACCACGGCGCCGGCGAATTCGGCCCCGCCACGGGTGGCGCCGTGCAATTCCTGACCATCGCCGATTGCCTGTGCCGTGAAAACCTGATCGTCGAGGAATGGCTGGTCCGTGACAACAGCCATATCGCGCTGCAACTGGGCCTGCGGCCATCGGACATTGCCCGCGCGCAAGCCGCCTCCGACACGCCGGACAGCGCGACCGTGCAATGGTGGGCGAGCGAAGTCGCACGGGTCCGCGCCGCCGGGGTGACAGCCTTTCCCGATGCGGCTCCGCCTGCTGATTCGCCCGGTTTTGTTGCCTGGTTCTTCGATGGCATTGTCAACCATCGCCGGCTCGGACGGGCGCGCGACGTCTATGCCGGAAACGCAGTGCTGCACGCGCCTGCCGGCCGCCGCCTGTTCGGCCATGGCGAGATCATTGGCTGGTGGGCAGCGTTGCTCGGCAGCTTCGGCGGCGCTCGTGCGGTGATCGACCATGTTGCTGTCCAGCCTGCCAGCGACAACCCCGCCGATGGTGATGACATCGCGATCCGCTGGACGCTGGCCGGCGTGCACGATGGTCCCGCCCTCTACGGTGCGGCCTCGGGCCGTGACGTCGTTATCCTGGGCGTCACCCACTGGCGGCGGGTCGGCGGTCGTATCGTGCGTGAATACACGGTCTTTGATGAAATTGCCGTCTGGCGGCAGACGTTGGCGGCAGCATGAGCCTCGCCGATGCGCTCGATACGCTGTTCAGCAATGGCGGTGCCGCACCCTTGGCGACGTTGTTGCTGCACCGCGTCCAGATGGAGGACGGTCTGGCGCTGCACATCGGGCGCGACGCCGTTATCGCCGAGTTGTTGCGTATCGTGGCGATGTTCGAGGGCAGGGCTGCCACGATCGAGGCAAGCATCGACCCCAGCCTCGTCACGCTTGGCTGGACGGGTCAGTTGCGTGAATTCCCGTCCGGCAACCGGCTTGCCAGACCGGTATCCGCGACCTTCCGTCGGCATCTGTGGATCGAAGCCGAGGCCGGACGCGCGGTGCGGATCACCGCGATCACCGATTGGGCCGGTCTGGCGGACGCTGCGGGCGTCGCGCAAGCGCCGCTGGCCGAAGCGATCGGCGCCAAACATCCAACGCACCGGCCACTGGGCGAACTTGTCAGCGGCCGCGGACAGCTTGCCACACGCCCTGGCGATCATCTCGCCAATCTCAATGCGCGGTCGCTGGCCGGGTTCATGCCGGACCGGCGGGACTGGTGGCTGCGATTGTTCGCCCAAGTCCCCGATGCGTATCTGACCCTTGATCGCAGCGTTGACGATGGATTTCGAACCGCGATCCTTTGGCGGCTGCAAGGCCATGTCGCAGGCCGCCGCGTGAGTCTGCCGGGGACCAGCATAGTTGATGACCGCGGCGAATCGACCGTTCTGTTTGATGAGCTTGCCGTGGCAGCCACCGCACATAGGCCATTTTTCGTGCTTTGAGCGGTCAGCGCGCTGCGATGACGCGGGCGGGCAGGGCGGACGCGGCTGCCAGCCCCGCCAACCCGGCAAGCGCCGTGCGGCGCGAAGCGATCACGCGCGGATCGCGGCGTCGAGCCGGGCGGCGCCGGACAGGATGAAGTCGTGGTCGGAGCCAAGGATGAACAGGCTGGCGCCCTGTTCGCGCCAAAGCGCGACATCGGCGGTGCGCCCCAGGAACATGCCGACAGTGCGGCCAGCAGCCTTGCCGGCCGCACAGATGCGCGCCACCGCATCGACGACGACTGCATCGTCGGGGCTGGCGGCACCATAAGCGATCGTCAGGTCGGCGCGGCCGATGAACAGCGCATCGATGCCCGGCACGGCGGCAATTTCGGCGATGGCATCGACGGCTTCGACATCCTCGATCTGGGCGATGATCGTCACGCCTTTTGCCGCCTCGCGGTGTTTTGCCATGCCGAGCGTTGTGTAGCCGGCCGCGCGGCTGCTGCCGGCAAACCCGCGCCCGCCGCGACCATAATGGCAGGCGGCAACGGCGGCTTCGGCGTCGGCGGCGCCGAGAATATGGGGCAGGATGACGCCGGTGGCGCCGCAATCGAGCACCGACAGGATATGTTCATGCCCCGCTGTCTGCGGACGCACCAGAACCGGCTTGCCGGCGGCACGCGCCGCCATGATGCATTGATCGATGTCACCGCGGTCGAACGGGGCATGTTCGGCATCAAGGACAAGGCAGTCGAGCGCCGTCAGCGCCAGGACTTCGACGATGATCGCGCTCGGTGTCTTTACCCAGGTGCCCGACAAAAGCGCGCCGGCACGCAAACGGGCGCGAAAATCACTCACGCTGCAGCGCGCCACAACCGGTCGCTGGCGATCGCGGCGCCTTCGGCCAGGGTTTTCAGCTTGGCCCAGACGATGTCCGGATCGACGGCGCCAAAACCGGCAAAGGTCGAAAAACCGCAATCGGTGCCGGCCTGCACCCGGTCGCGCCCGATGATCCCGGCAAAGCGTTCGATGCGTTCGGCGACCACGCGCGGATGCTCGACGAAGTTGGTGGTCGAATCAATGACGCCGGGGATGAGGATCTTGTCGTCGGGGATGATCGCCAGCATTTCGGCGAAATAGTTCCAGTCATGCTGGTGGCGCGGGTTCGATGTTTCGAACAGCAGCCCGGCGGGCTTGGCGCGCATCAGCGTCGGCAGGATGACGCCCATTTCGACATCATGGGTGTGCGGGCCTTCATAATTGCCCCAGCAGACGTGCATGCGAACGCGGTCAGCCGGTACATTGCGCAGCGCGTGGTTGAGCACGTCGACATGGGTGCCGATCAGCGTCAGATAGTCGGCGTCGCTGCGGCCCTTGTACATCATGTGGCGACCCAGCCCCAGATCGGGGCTGTCGAGCTGGAGGATGAGCCCGGCGGCGACGATCGCTTCATATTCCGGTCGCATCGCTTCGGCCAGCGCCTCCAGATAGGCGTCCTGCGTCGCATAATGATCGTTGGGCTGAAACAGTGCGATGACGCCGGGGGAGGCGGCATTCATGAAGCCGCCCGCCGGGTGGTGCCGCGCCATTGCCGCCTGCATATGGGCAAGGTCGGCCTGCAGCGGCGCCAGCGTCTTGGGGGCGATGGGGCCGACGCAGCGCGGCCGGCGGTAGCTGGGTGTCCCGCCGCTGTTCGCCTGTCGTTCGAGGAAACCCGGAAAGTCCTCAAGGTCCGCGGGCGGGGTGCGCGGGCTGTCACCATCAAAGCCGGTAATGCGGTCCTTGATGTAGGTCGCATAGGAGATTTTCGACATTTCGCCGTCGGAAACCAGATCGATGCCGGCGGCGACCTGCCGGGCAACGCAATCGTCCACGGCCGCACCGATAACCTGGTCGAGAGTGGCGGCATCGACCGGATCGCCGCGTTCGGCAGCAAAGACGAGGTCGG
>JBILPK010000032.1:0-23961 GCA_044373875.1 Polymorphobacter sp. | reverse complement strand
AATACCTTCCCGACCGCCAAGCTGCGCGATCCGCAAACGCTCGCCCAGCGCACCAAGCCGGGGCACGGCAACTGGTTGATCTCGATCGGCATCTGCACCCACCTTGGCTGCGTTCCGCTGGGCGGGCGGCCGGGCGAGGTAAAGGGCGATGCCGGTGGCTATTACTGCCCTTGCCATGGCTCGACCTATGATACCGCCGGCCGCATCCGGCATGGACCGGCACCACGCAATCTGGACTTGCCGCCTTATGAGTTCAAGTCGCCGACCCAGGTGACAATCGGCTGACACCATTGATCGCGGCCCCTTGCCACGGCAAAGACTTCCTCCACCTGCACCCTGCGGAAAGGCAATCAATGACGAATGAGGCTGTTGAACTCGGTGAGCGGTCGGACATCGCCGCCGTTAGTGCCGTGGCAGTGCTTGACGGCCTTCGCGTCGTCGATGTCGGTTGCGGTCCCGGCGATATCGCCCGGGCCCTTGTCGCGTCGGGCGCCACGGTCATCGCCGCCGAACCCGACCCGATCCAGGCAGCGAAAAATGGCGCTGCGCCGCCGCTCGAAAACTTGACCTTTGTCGAAGCTGGAGCTGAATGGCTCCCGATTGCCGATGGATCGATGGACGGCGTGTTCTTCTTCCGGTCCCTTCATCATGTTCCGATCGAAAAAATGGATGCCGCCCTTACCGAAGCGGCAAGGGTGCTCAAACCCGCAACCGGTTTTCTGTGCATCGTCGAACCTGGGATGACCGGCAGCCATTTCCAGGTGATGCGGCCATTCCATGATGAGACAATTGTCCGTACCGAGGCACAGGCCGCGCTGGCACGAACCGCTTCGCAGCTATTCCACGAGCAGAAGCACTATCGTTACACAATGACCCCACGCTATCCCGAGTTCGAAGCGATGGTGGCCCGGGTAACCGGCCAGACCTTCAACGACATTCGGCGCGAGCGGGTCGAAACCGACGAAGTCCGCGCCTTGTTCGAAGCCGGACGCACCGCTGCCGGCGATTATGCGTTCGATCAGCCCATGCTGCTAAACATATACCGCAAACCGATCGTCGGCGGCTGACGGGCGTCAGCACTTACGCGCCAATGGGGACGCCCGAGATGGTGATCCGGTGCATCAGCCGACGATGGCCCTGATAGTCATTGTTGGCAAAGTGCCAGGTGGAACGATTGTCCCAGATGGCGATTGAGCCCGGCGCCCAGGATAGGCGACACTGAAACTCCTTACGCAACGCAACGGTGTAAAGCTCATAAAGCAACGGCATGCTGTCGGCCGGTGTCCAGCCTTCGAAATACAGTGTGAAAGCCGGGTTCACATACAGAATTTTGCGGCCTGTCACCGGGTGGCGAATGACAACCGGGTGGACGGCCATGGTCTGGACATCATGGCCCTTGAGGTCGCCTGCCAGATCGGTTTTCGCATAGACGCCATCGGCGCTGTAGACATGGTCGGCCGAATGCACGGCCCGCAAATTCTCGATGCGCGATTTCAGATCATCGGACAGCGCATCATAGGCAGCCCCAAGGCTGGCAAAAAGCGTGTCGCCTCCCGTCGGCGGGGTTTCGCGGGCCAGCAGGATCGATCCCATCGCCGGCACCTGGTCATAACTGTGATCGGTGTGCCAGCCGCCGCCGATGTTCGTTGTCTGGGTTTCCGATTTGCGTACCTCGGCAATCTCCGGGTGGCCGCCATTGGCCGGAAAATAGTTGTTGATATCGATTCCGCCCCAGCGCCGCGCGAAGGCGATATGCTGTTCGGGCGTCATCACCTGGCCGCGAACGAAAAGCACGCCGCGCTCGGCAAGCGCCTGCCGCAAGGCACCGAATTCTTCTTCGTCGACAGTGTTGAGATCAATCCCGACGGCTTCCACGCCGACATGTTCCGACAAGGGACGCAAATCCACCGTGCTCATGACGCTCCTCCGGTCATTGCGTTCGACAACCCTATCGCGCCGCGCCCCATTCACACCACCCCAATATCTTGGGAGTCTTGGGCAGGTACATCGTCTCGATTGATTCAATCATGAAACCTGCCGACTCGATCGATGCGGCGATCGGCCGGGTCAGGTGACAGCCACCAGCCAGTGGCGACCAAATGGGTTCGAGCCGCCGTTGCCAACGCTGCGTGTCATAGTCTGGCGAAAGGCCATGTTCGGAAAACAGCAATTGGCCACCGGGTTTCAGGACCCGGCGCGCCTCGCTCAGTGCTGCCTGCGGGGACCTGACCGAGCATAGCGTGAACGTGCAGGTAATCGTGTCGAAGCTTGCCGCATCGAACGGCAGGTTCTCCGCTTCGCCGTCGAGAATTTCGACGTTCAGCCCTGCCGGCCGTGGTGCTGCGCTGGCAATCTGGCGCAGCCCTTCGGAAGGATCGACACCCGTAACGCTTTCGACCCGGGTCGCGTCGTAGAAAGCCAGGTTGAGGCCGCCGCCGATGCCGAGTTCGAGGACGCGACCGCTCGCCAGAGGAACGATCTTTGCCCGCTGCCGCTGGATCGGGCGCGACCCGCATGCACAGCCGATGACGTGAGGCAGGATATGCCGTTCGTAAAACTTCCCGATCATATTTCCAATGCCCCTGATGCCCATGCCGACGAGCTGTTACATGCTAATACGGATCCGGCGCGGCAAAATGATAGCCAATTTGCGAGACGCCTGCCGCGATTCCGAGCGATCCTTGAAATGTCGGCTGCGAGTTGATCAACAAGAGACGGCCGCCCGTCGGACTCTGCCTTGCTGCTATCGTTGGACTACGTCGCTAAAGCACACAGGCAAATGTCGGCTTATGGCGAAAGCAGCCGTCCAGAAACCCTGCCGGGGATGGCGGCTTTGTCCCAGAATCGTTCGATCAGCTTGACTGTCGATTAAGCATGAACCGACTTCAGGTTTCAGAAAACTTTCACCGATTGCGAGCGCGACCTCGTGCCTGAACTTGCCCCCGTTTTTAAGCGCCTGCGATTATGGTACACTCGCACCGGAGGTTGTTCATGAGGCGGCACGAAACGCCAAGAGCTGCTGCGGTGCCATCTCGGAGACCTATTGGTTTCCGGAAGCAACTCCTCGGTATCGTGGTGCTACTGTTTGCGTTCGCCCTCCAGGTGTCATTGGACGAGAATCTCCGCCAACTTCCGGCCGGCATCTGGTCTGCGGTGCTCTTTTTCGCCCTTCTTGCTCTGCGCCGGCCTGCCGCAAGCCAACCATTCTCCAGTCTCAAGGTTGTCAATGACGTTGCAGCGCGGCGTTCGCCGGCACCGGCTATGGCGCTCGCCTTGCCACCCGTCGAAGCCGAGATGCCGATTGTGACGGCAAAAAAACGCCTATGGGCAGACGCGGTCGCCGACATCGGCGCTAGCCACCACTGCAAATTTCCATTTGTGCTCAGTCCGTTGATTTTCGGACCGCAAGACGAAGTCATGCCGGTCATTGACGCGTGCTTTTGGTCGGGTAGCCATTCCGCAGTCACACGTCGGACCAGGGAAATTATTCTTCTCGGATGCGAACTATATGCCGTCATGAATGCCGATTGTCGTCAGAAAACCTTCATCGACGCGGTGATGAAGGCACATGAAGTCAAGCTTGCAGCGAGCGACCGGCCTCAGCCGGGCTATGACGTCTACCGCGACACGCTGACAGGGAAATCCTCGACCGTGTCCGATCGCCTTCGCAAGGCGATGCCGGTCAATTGATACCGTTCCTTGCGGTTGATTTAGCCCCAGCCCATTTATCTCAGGATGTTCCGCGGAACATCCTTTGACCATTCGCGACAGGGTTTCGTGTCCATGATTTGATCCTCCCCTCACTCGATGAAGGGAGCGATCAATGCGAAACGACCAAGCCTATCAGCCCGATGATCCGCTGCTCGATCAGACTCAGATCATCGCCTACCTCCAGATTTCGCGGACCCAGTTCTGGCGCGTGCGCGGCAGCGGCGACTTCCCCAAGCCATTGCGGCTCAGCCAGGGCGTTTCCCGCTGGCGCCTGTCGCAATTGCTCGAATGGCTGCGCCGGAAGGAACAATCGTGAGCGGCGCCGCTGGCCGAACGAGGCTTGGCCATACGGGGCATCAGCCTCGTCGGCGCCCAGCGCTGTGGCGCGACGTCGAGCGCCTGCATTCGGGCGTCGCGGGGCTTCAAGGTCGGTTGATCTTGCAGGCCGGCGGTGCGCTTCGCGCGATCCGTAGAAAGCAATTTTACGCCTCCAAAGCAATTTCCCGCTGGCAGCCCCGATCATCAGATTCCACGGGGAACGGGGGCACACATATGCTTCGAGAAGCTGGCTTAGTTCAGCTAATTCAGTGTGTTATTCTGTATGACAAAAGCCCAAAGCTCATCATACGCTGTCATACAGCTTGTAAGCAGGATCGAGTATTCCGGCCGTCCCTTGCTAGGCACGAAGGGAAGCTGCGTAAGTACCAGTACTATCGGCCCCGTGTCGGCATTCGACCGCGTCTGACGCTTATAGCCGGCCCTGATCATGCCGCGTGACCCGGCGATGACGCAAGCGACGGCCTATCTGGACCGGCCGCTGGCCGCCCGCGCCAAGGCCCGCGCCTCGTCGCTTGGGCGCTCGCTCAGCGGCCACCTTGCCGCGCTTCTCGTCGACGATCTCACGGCCAGCCAGCCCGGCGCGGTCACAATTTCTGAACCCCAATTTGCCGCCGCGCTGGCCGAACTGCGCAGCCTGGTTCTGCGCCTCGAGACCGTCGTCGCGGCCTTGCGAAAGGACAACGACAATGGCGACCGAACCCCTAAGCACCCGGATACCCAGCGAACTGATGGCGCAAGTCCGCGCCGAGATCGAGAACAGCCAGACCAATTTGACGGCGACAGTCACCCGGCTGCTCACCGCCGGCTTGGCGGCCGAGGCGACAAGGGCACTGCTCAACAGCCGATTGGAAGCAGCGGACGCCGAACTCGCCCGGCTGAAGGCGGCGAGCAGCTCGACCTCCTCGGCGCTTTCGGTCCCGACAAACGCTGATGACGGCATTACCGTCTTCGCCAGCCCCCATAACTTCAACAATCGCTTCGACGATCCTTACTACGGAGATCGCCAAGCCGGCCGCACCATCGGCATTCGCGCCATCGTCGCTGACCGCCAGCGCCTGGCGCTGCGCGGCGTTGCTGTCGGTGCCGCACTTTTCATGATCGTGCTTGTGCCGATGCCCCATGACTGGTGGCTCCCGCAGCTGATCGCCAAGGCATCGATGGGCGGCAGTGGCATCGATCCCGGCGCGCGGCTCGTCGGCTATGACAACGGCATCCAGATGCTCGACCGGGTCTGCCCCATGTTCGAGAAGGCGATGGCAGAATACGAGGCCGACAATCGAACGGCGGAAGCCAAAAACAAGCGCAAAGCGGCCAAGACGGGCGCGACCAAGCGCAAGACAGCCCGCCGCACCGCCAAGGGCCAACAGTGATGCTGTCTATCGCATCCATCGCCAGTGGCGGCGGTGCCGCCAACTATTATGCCGGCGACAACTATTACACCGACGGGCAGTTGACCGAGGCAAGCCTTTGGCTCGGCCAGGGCGCAGAGCAGCTGGGGCTGTCGGGCAGGGTCGAGGCAAATGTCTTCGAGGCGGTGCTGGCGGGCGATCTGCCGAATGGGGCACAAATCCCGGCAGGCGCGCGCGGTGTACATCATCCCGGCGTCGACCTGACCTTCTCAGCGCCGAAGTCTGTGTCACTGCTGGCGTACATCGGCGGTGATGACCGTCTGCTCGCGGCGCATATGGATGCGGTACGCACTACGCTGGCCTGGACGGAAAAGACCTTCGCCGAAGCAAGGGTCAGCAAGGGACGCGGCCAGGAAGTCGTTGGCACCGGCAGCCTGCTGGTCGCGCTGTTCCAGCACGACACCAGCCGCGCGCTCGACCCGCAGGCCCATGTTCATGCCGTCATCGTGAATGCCACCAAGGCACCTGATGGCAAATGGCGTGCGCTCGCCGAATATGCGCTGTGGCAGGGCAAGACGACGATCGCGTCAGTCTATAATGCCGAGTTCCGCCAACGCGTCGAAGCCTTGGGTTACCGCACCGAGCCGGCCGGCAAGCACGGCCAGTTCGAGATCGTCGGCATTGATCGCAAGGTCATCATGGCCTTCTCGCAGCGCCGTGCCGAAATTGAGCAAGAGGCGACAAAGCTCGAACACAGCACGCCGGCTGCCATGGCGGCGGTGACGCTGCGCACCCGCGGCGACAAGCCGGACAATGTTGACCGCATAACTTTGCACGCCGAATGGCAGGACCGGGCAAAGGGGCTGGGGTTCAACGCGCCAGCGATGGTTGCCGAGGCCACCATGCACGCCGCGCGTGAAGCAACGCCATGGCGACGATTGGTCGAAGGCGTGAGGGGCATCGCCGAGCAGGGCCGAGTGTTGGTGGAGCGGTTAGGGTTGGTTGAACCGCAGGCAGCCGCAAACCCGCTTGTTCCCGAAAGGCCCGGCAGGCTCAGTCCGGACCAGTTCGCCGCTGCTCACGCCGTAGCATCTGCTGTCCGACATCTTTCGGAACGCGAAGCCGGGTTCCGCAATGTCGATCTGGTAAAGACTGCGCTTGATCTGGGTGCACCGGTTGGCGTGACGGCGATCGATGCTCGTATCACGTCCCTTGTCAGCAAGGGACTTCTCATCGCCGGCACCAACGATCGGATGATGACCACCGCCGAGGCACTGGCTCAGGAAAAGGCCTATCTGGCCGCAGTAAGGGACGGCAAGGGAATGGCGGTTCCCTTGCTGAAAAGGGACGATATCGGCGAAGCCCTGAAGGCCGAAGCCCGCGCAGCCGGTATCAAGATGACAGCCGGCCAAAGTCGAGCTGCGACACAAATCCTCGAAAGCCGGGACCGCGTCGTCCACATCCAGGGCAACGCCGGCACCGGCAAGTCGGCGATGCTGGCGCCGGTCGCACGCATGGTGGAGGCCGAAGGTCGGACCGTGATCGGGCTGGCTGTGTCGAATGCTATCAACAACCGGCTGAAAGCCGATGTCAAAATCCCGGCAATGACGGTGGCGCGGTTCGTCCGCGAACACGGCGCGCTGTTGTCGGACACAGCCACGCGGGAACAGCGTGACTCGGCGATCGCTTCGCTGAAAGGCGCCCTGATCGTCGTCGACGAGGCATCGATGCTGTCGACACGCGATGCAGCAAAACTTGTTGCCATCGCCAATGCCGCCGAGGTTGGCCGGTTGGCTCTAGTTGGTGACACCAGGCAGCTCGGCGCTGTCGAAGCCGGCAAGCCGTTCGCGCTCGGTCAGGACGCCGCAACTGTTGTCATGGACGAGAACCTTCGCGCCAAATCGCCCGAGATGCTGGCGCTGCACAAGGCGGCGCAATCGCACGATGTCGGACAACTGGTCAGGCTGGTGGAACCCAACGCCGTCGAAGCGCCGGGCACCGCCGCTGCTACGGCGGCAAAATTGTGGGTGGGTCTGCCGAAGGCCGAGCAAGACCGCACGTCGATATTCGTGTCGGGTCGGCAGCTCCGTAATGACGTCAACCGCGAGGTCCAGAAATTACGGCACCAGCGCGGCGAACTCGGCGAGGCGCTGCACATCAAGGACACACTGGTCCCGGTCCATCTCACCCACGAGGAGCAGAAACATCCGCAAAGCTACCGGGTCGGCCAGGTCATCGAGCTCTCGCGACCACTAACGTCGCAGGGCCTGCCGGCGGGACAAATGAAGGTCATGGCAACGCGGCCCGGTGGCGAAATCATCGTGCAACTTCCCGGCGGCAAAGGCGCGCTGTTCCGGCCGGGGCGGCTCGCCGGCAATCGCGTCGAGGACGCCGTCCGCGTGTTCGATGTCCAGGACCTGACATTGCGGGTCGGGGACCCCATCCGATGGACGGCCAATGACCAACAACGCGGCCTCACCAATGCCGAAACCGCATGGTTCGAAGGCATCGGTCGAAACGGCCTGCTGTTCCGATCTGGGGAGGGAGACATGGTAGCGCTTGCCCAAGACGATCCAATGCTGAAACGGATCGATCTCGCCTATGCCGCCAACGCCCATGCCTCGCAGGGCGCCACCGCCGACATGGCCATCGTCGTCGCGCAAAGCACCGAAGGCGCATTGATCAACCGATCATTGGTCGGCGCCTTGTTTACCCGAACCCGCGAGCAGGTGACATTCGTCGTCGACAACCTGTCCAGCTTCGAACGGCGGGCGCGCGAGAACGCCGGCGAGAAGGCATCGGCGCTCGAAATTGCGGAACAGCCGGAGAAACGCCGTCCGCCCGGCATATCTCCAGCCGGTCCGGAACGCCCTCATGTGAAAATCATTTGGCCAGAACGCAATCCGGCGCCGGAACAGTATAATGTACCGCTTCCGGAGCGCGAGCGGGACATGGACTGGGGACGGTGAGCAGGTTGGCTGGCGCTACTCGTCATCCCTGCGCCAGCGCGCCGGCGGCGGCAGTGGTTTAGCATATCTGTGTTCAAGGGTGTTGAACACTTCGTGGGCTGGTCTCGGCGGGCGTGAATCGTCCATGGCCGCTTGCAACTTTCGCCGTAGCAACTCGTCGCGCAGGTCTTGGTGTGGCTCCAGATCGCGGAACAGGTCCACCATCACGAACACTGCCTCGGACGGGTCAACGAAATGGCCCTGCTCGACGTGTTCCAGCAACCAGTCGGCAAGACTGCCCGGCAGATATGCCTCGAACCGCAAGCCGCCGGCGCGGGCCTGCTCGCGCAGCGCCTGTGCCTGGTCGTGGGCCGCAGGGTTGTCGCTCACGCCGCCGCCTCGATATCGGTCAGCGCGAAGTCATTGCCCTTGAACAGCAACGGCTCGCCGGTCGCCTTTGCCAGCGAATAAGAAAAGCAGTCGCCATAGTTCAGCCCGGCCCTGTGGCGGCCCTTGCCGAAATCGAGGAATGCCTGTCGCGCCAGTTCGCTATGCCCGACCGTGACGGGTTCGATGGTGATGCCGGCGCGGCGGAAAAAGGCTTCGGCCTGGCGCATGCCGTCGGGGCCGAGCTGGCTTTCGATCACCATTGCCAGTTCCACCCAGGTTGCGACACTGATGCGGCAGCGATCCGCGTCATGGATGTGTTGAATGAAGGTGGCGGCTTCTGGTTCGCGGTATAGGATTGCGACCACCGCCGAGGTGTCGATAATCACTTCGGCACCCCGTTTTCATCGTAGAGAAAATCGGCGTGGTCGGCATAGGGGCGGGTCACATGCGCGGCGGCGCGATCGGCAATCGCCAGCAATTCGGCGATACTCGCCTTGCCGCGGCGATGCTCGATCCTCGCATATCGTTCGCGGAGCGCATCGGTGACAACACGGGTCATGCTCTGGCCGGTGGCTTGGGCGATAGCATGGGCAAGCCGGTGCGCCTCGGGGTCCTTGATGTTGAGGCTCATGTGGTAGCTTTCTGTAATTTTGTCTGGCTTTCTACCACATGACGGCAGGGTAGGACAGTCTTGCATTGTCTGTGCAAACCCGCGTCGCTGGTGAAATTCGCGGGGTATTTTCCCGGTGATATGGTGCATATCGGGCCAAAGGCGCTGACCAATTGAGGTTTTCTGTTCAGCGAAATTTTGGGCCTCGACGTAGCGTTCTGCCCTCGACGAATGTACACACCGAGCCAAGCACTGGTGATCCAAAAGCATTCAGCGTTGACGGTATTTTTGACGGTATCTGATGTAAGCTCTTTCAATAAAATATAGTTATATCAGATGATTAGGAGGTTTTTCGACCTCCTCCCCAAGGAAACCAACTGGCCCGGCAGAGCAATCTGCCGGGCCTCTTTTTTGTGTCCATGCGGGTCCAGGGTGTTCGCCAGCCGATAAAGCGGAATCCTGCCCTGCTGCGACCCCGGGTCAGGTGGCAGCGGCTTGCAGGATTGGCACCGGCCATTGCCGCCGATATTCCCGATACATCGGCGATGAATGCGCCGGGGCCGGACGACTATACAGCCGCGATCCAGGCCCTTATCGCCGGTTGGCGTACAATCGGCGATGATGCGCTCGCCAATTTGCAATGCTTCCTCAAGGGTCTTTGCAAGATCATCGGAGTCGAACCGCCGCGCGGCAGCCGGTCCAGTATTGCCCTCAGCGATTATGTCTTCGAACGCCGGGTGTTTCAGGGCAACGGCGCTGGCGCCACCAGCTTCGGCCGCATCGACGCCTGCAAGCGCGGGTACTTCATCCTGGAAGCCATGCAGGGATCGCAAGCCGACCACGCCGCCGCGATCATCCCGGATCGGGCGCTTCGCGCGCCGCGATCTGGTCGACGGCTTCCAGCGCCTTGGCGGCATACATCACCGACGGCCCGGCGCCCATATAGACCGCCATCGCGAGCGTTTCGGCGACTTCGGCACGCGTGGCACCCTGCTTCACCGCGCCTTCGGCATGATAGGCGATGCAGGGATCGCAGCGTACCGCGACGCTGATCGCCAAGGCGACCAGTTCCTTGGTCTTGCCATCGAGCGCTTCGCCGCCATGCGCCGCGCGCGCCATGTCCGAAAACGCCTTCATCACCTCGGGTGATGCCTGGCGTAGGTCGCGCACGGCGCCGTTCATGCCGCCCACCAGGGCCAACCAGTCTTCGACCATGTGCGATCCTTTCCTGTTTGCCGAATGCCGTGCCGCCTTACTTGCCGCGGCTGTTCCAGCCGATGATGCTGTACAGTGGGCAGGTGCGCATCAGGCCGGTGAACAGCGGCACGAGGCCGATCCAGCCGATCGGCGTCCTGGGGCCGATGAACACGAGCGAAAGCAAGCCGACTCCCAGGATGATCCGCAGGATGCGATCGGTATTCCCGACATTGGTCTTGAACATGGTCGTGGTTCCTTGGGTAAAATTCAGTCGGGGCGGCCGAGTGCCGCCGAAAGGCGATAGGCGGTGGTCGTCCGCGCCGCTTCGGCCCGGGCGGCGCGGGCCGTGGCGGCGATCGCTTCGCGTTCGGCATCGAGCAGATCGAGCTGCGGTTTCAGGCCGACGCGGACTTCATGGGCCACGCTGGCCCGGGCGGCTTCGCTGGCGCGCGCCTGGTCGGCAGCGGCGATCGCGACAAGGTGCGCGGTCCGCAAGCCTTCGAACAGGGTGATGACCTGTTCCTCGACCTGCTGCTGGGCGGCGCGCAGCCGCGCTTCGGCGGCGCGCGCCTCGGCGCTGGTTTCGGGCATGCGGCCATCGACCCGGCCGCCATTGTACAGCTGCCAATTGGCGCGCACGCCGATGGTTGCCGAATTGGCGCGATAATCGGGGAAGAACTGGTCCCTGACGCGGCCGGCCTCGGCAAAGGCGCCGACCATCGGCAGGCGCTCGGCAGCGGCACCCCGCCGGGCGGCGCGGGCGGCGGCAAGCCCGGCTTCGGCCTGCGCGATTGCCGGGCTGTTGCGCGCTGCCAGCGCCACGGCTTCATCAAGGGTCGCCGGGGCGGCTGGGCCGGCGGGCAAGGGGGCGAGATCGACAGGGTCGGTGCCGACAAGATTGCGATAATGGGCGCGGGCCGCTGCGACCGCGCCTTCGGCGCCGGCCAGGCCGCCGCGGGCTTCGGCCAGCCGTGCTGATGCCTGGTCGACATCGGTGCTCGGGCTTTCGCCAGCCTTGAAGCGCAGCCGTGCCTGGCGTTCGATCTCGCCGGTCTGGGCCAGCAGCCGTAGCCACGATGTGCGCATGATCGCTGTCGCCAGCACATCGCCATAGGCGGCAGCGACGGCGGCAGCGAGATCGCCGCGGGCATTGCTGCGGCCGGCCTCGGCCATGGCGAGCCCGGCACGGGCCTGATCGGCGGCGGCGGAGACGCGCCCGCCGGTGAATAGCGGTTGTTCGATCATGGCCTGCGCCGTGAACGGAGTCACATCGGCGCCGCCCAGTCCGAAGAACCCTTGTGGATCGAGCCGGCCATAGCCGATAGAACCGCGCACGGTTACCGTCGGCCGCCCGGCGGCCCGCGCCTGGTCGACGCGACCGCCGGCGGCGTCGCGCCCCGCATCGGCAATGGCGATCGAAGGGTCGTGCGCCAGGGCAGCGGCAATGGCATCATCGAGCGTCACCGCGCCCGCCGGGGCGGCAACGAGGATTGCCATCAGCCCTGCGAGGCGCTGCGGAATCATTTGAAGGCGACGCCCGGCGCCAGGCCCAGCTTGCGAAATACGATCGCTGCCGGACAGAAGCCGGTAAACGCCGACTGGATGAGGTTGAACCCGGCAAAGGCCGTCAGCGCCAGCCACCAGGGGCTGAACAGCAGCGACAAGCCGACGCTGGCCAGGACGATGACGCCGGCAAACGCCAGCACGGCACGATCGAGGGTCATTTGCGGACCTCCTTCAACTTGTGGACGCCGATCAATTCGAGCGCCAGCTTTTCGTAGAAGGGCTCGCTCTCGCCCTTGCGGATCTTCCTGAGGAAGTATTTTTCAAAGCCGATCTTGGCGAGGTGCACCCATTTGCCTTGTGCCGCCCAATTGACATTGCGCGGCGGAATCTGCGGCTGGGCAATGAAGCAGACGCCGTCATCGCCGAAATCGGCAAGGCAGATGGCGTTCCAACTGGCCTGCGCCGTGGGTTCGCGGCCATCGATGATCGCGTCGAGATTCATGGTGATGGCGGTTGCCATGCTTTCGATCATGAAGCCGGTCTTGGGCACGCCGACCGGCACCGGAGTCGGCCCGGTCGGCGGAATGGCGACGCACACGCCCAGCGCAAAGATGTCCGGAAAGGCCGGGTTGCGCTGGTGCTTGTCGACGATGACGAAGCCGCGCGGGTTGGTCAGCCCCTCGATGCCGAAGATCGCCGGGACGCCCCGAAAGGCGGGGAGCAGCATCGCATAGCCGAATGGCAAATCATGGGATCTGGTGACGGCGCCGCCTTCGGCAATCTCGTCGACATGCATCAGGCCGGCTTCGACGCTGGTGACACGCGCGTTGGTGATCCACTTGATGTGGCGATTCCGCATCTCGCTTTCGAGAATGCCTTTCGTGTCGCCGACACCGTCGAGGCCGAGGTGGCCGACATAGGGTTCGGCGGTAACAAAGGTCATCGGCACCTGGTCACGGATCTTGCGGCGGCGCAATTCGGTGTCGAGGATCATCGCGAATTCATAGGCCGGGCCGTAGCAGGACGCGCCCTGCGCCGCGCCGATGACGATCGGGCCGGGATTGAGCACGAAAGCGTCGAACTTGTCGGCGGCGGCGGCCGCATGATGGGTCTGGCAGATCGAGACGGTATGGCCGTCGGGACCAAAGCCGGGGATTTCGTCATAGGCATGGTCAGGGCCGGTTGCGATTACAAGATAATCGTAATCGATGCTGCTGCCATCCCGCATTTCGATGCGCTTTTCGCCGGGATGGACCTGGCTGGCGCCGACCGCCGAGAAGCCGATGGCATGATCGGCAAAGATCGGCGGCAGGTGGACGCGAATGGCTTCGGGTTCGCGCCAGCGCACCGCGACCCAAGGGTTGGACGGCACGAACCAATAGTCCTCTGATTCGGCAATCACCATGATTTCAGCACGTTTTTTCAGTTTTCCGTGCAGTTCATAGGCGGCGATCGTGCCGCCAAGCCCGGCGCCGAGAACGATGATTTTTGGTCGTGCCATGTTCGTCTCCCACCAATGCCGGCAGCCATGCCGTGTCGAGATCCTGCTTGACGAAATATAATAGTTACGCAATATATGCAAGTTATAAAGCGATAGGCCATCAGGCCGGAGGGAAATCAACCATGTTCGGATTTGGCAAGCGCAAGGGCCACCACGAAATTACCGCCGAGGCATTGCAGGCGATGCTCACGGCCGGCAGCGTGACCCTTGTCGATGTCCGGGAGCCCGATGAGTTCGCTGCCGAATACATTGCCGGCGCGATCAACAGGCCGTTGTCCGGTTTCGATCCGGCCGCGCTGCCCGTCGTTGCTGGCAAGGCCGTCGTTCTGCAATGCGCCGGCGGCAAGCGCTCGGGCATGGCGCTCGACAAATGCGCTGCTGCCGAGGCCGCGATCGATACCCATCTGGGCGGCGGCCTTGCCGCCTGGAAGGCCGCCGGCTTGCCGACGGTCCGCTGACAGCGAGGAACCCGCGCATGGCGTTTCAACATGGCCGTCCGCTTTGGTTGGTCGGGGCGGCGTTGCTCGCCTTGGCGGGCTGCGAGGACAAGAAGGCCCCGGTGCCGGCGGCGGCAACGATGCCCGCCGGCGAGCAGTTGAAACTGGCGCCGACCGATATCGCCGATACCAGGATCGTGTCGGCCGAAATCACCAGCCGCGACCAGGCCGAGGCGCGCGCCCGCATTCCGGGAACGCTTGTCGAACTGACGGTCCGGGCCGGCGACACGGTGGCCCGCAGCCAGCGCATCGGCACGGTGACCGACAGCCGCCTCGGATATGAAACCAGCGCCGCCAGCGCCCAGGTCGCCGCGGCCGAAGCCGAAGCCGTTCGCGCCCGCGCCGACCTTGCCCGCATCGACGATCTTTACCGCAACAAGGTTTATGCCAGGGCGCGGCTCGACACCGCCGTTGCGACGGCGCGCGCTGCCGACGCCCGGGTTGCGGCGGCCCGCGCTCAGCAGGGCGCCAGCGCCAGCGTCGTCAACCAGGGGGCCGTTCTGGCGCCGGCGAGCGGCCGCGTGCTGCGCGCCGAGGTGCCGGCCGGGTCGGTCGTGTCACCCGGCCAATCGATCGCCACCATCACCGCCGGGCCACCGGTGCTGCGGATGATGCTGCCCGAATCGCTTGCCGGCCAGTTGCGGGCCGGTGCGGCGGTGACGCTCACCGATCCGATCGATGGCGCTGCCACCGGGCGCATCACCCAGGTCTATCCAGCGATCAGCGGCGGCCAGGTCATGGCCGATGCCGCCATGCCCGGCCTGTCCGGACGCTTCATCGGTCGCCGGGTCGGCGCCCGCCTCGAAACCGGTCGCCGCAGCGCGCTTGTCGTGCCGCGCCGCTTTGTCACGACGCGCTTCGGGGTCGATTATGTCGATGTCGTTGCCGGCCGGCAGGTCAGCGCGGTACCGGTGCAGATAACCGCCGTGGCAGGGACCGACACCGTCGAGATCCTTTCGGGTGTCGGCGCCGGCGATACGATCTTTCGCGTCGCGGGCGGCAACAAATGACGCCGGAGCCGGTGAATCTGGGGCTTTCCGGGCGGCTGACCCGCGCCACCATCCAGTCGCCGTTGACGCCGCTGCTGCTGCTCGCGGCGCTGGTCATCGGGCTCTTGTCGCTGCTCGCCATCCCGCGCGAGGAAGAGCCGCAGATCAGCGTGCCGATGGTCGATATCGAGGTGATGGCGCCCGGCCTCGCCGCTGCCGACGCCGTCGAACTCGTCGGCATCCCGCTCGAAACCATCGTCAAGAGCGTCGACGGTGTCGAGCATGTCTATACCCAGGCGCAGGACGACGGCGTGATGGTCACTGCGCGCTTTCTCGTCGGATCGAATCCCGATGCGGCAGCGACGCGGATCGAAGAGAAACTCCGCGCCAATATGGACCGTATCCCGGTCGGCATCCCGGCGCCCAAGGTGACGGTGCGCGGTATCAACGACGTGCCGATGGTCGTGCTGACGCTATCGCCGAAACCCGGTGCCGCCGGCCGCTGGAACGACACGGCGCTATACGAACTGGCAACAAAGCTGCGCACCGAAATCGCCAAGGTCGATGATGTCGGGCTGACCTTCATCACCGGCGGTCGGCCGGCCGAAATCCGCATCGCCCCCGACCCGGCCCGACTTGCCCTGCACCGGGTCCCGCTCGGCAATGTCATCGAAGCGGCGAGCCAAGCCAACCGCGCCGCGCCAGTCGGCAACCTGCGCGACGCCGGCAAGGCGATCGCGGTCACATCCGGCAAGACACTGGCCACGGCGACCGATATCGCCGGGCTGACGGTGCGCGCCGTCGATGGCGCACCGGTCTATCTGCGCGATGTCGCCGAGGTGACGCAGGGCCCGCGCGAGGACCAGGCCCGCGCCTGGCGCTGGGCCAGGGACGGCACCGACTGGCATAGCGCGCCGGCGGTCAGCATCGCCGTCGCCAAGCGATCGGGCGCCAATGCCGTCGTTGTTTCGAGCGCGCTGCTTGCCCGCGTCGAAGCGTTGAAGGGCAGCCTCATCCCCGCCGGTGTCGATGTCGCCGTCACGCGCAATTATGGCGCCTCGGCGAACGAGAAGGCCAATGAACTGCTTTACCATCTCGGACTCGCCACCGTCTCGATCATCGTTCTCATCGGCTTTGCGATCGGCTGGCGCGAGGCCGGCGTGACCGCCATCGTCATCCCGACGACAATCCTGCTGACGATGTTCGCGTCGAACCTGATGGGCTATACGATCAACCGCGTCAGCCTGTTCGCGCTGATCTTCTCGATCGGCATCCTCGTCGATGATGCCATCGTCATCATCGAGAATATCGCCCGGCACTGGCAAATGCCCGATGACCGGCCGCGCCTGCGGGCCGCCGTCGAAGCCGTCGCCGAAGTCGGCAATCCGACGATCGTGGCGACCCTGACCGTCATTGCGGCGCTGCTGCCGATGCTGTTCGTTTCCGGCCTGATGGGGCCGTACATGGCGCCGATCCCGGTCAACGCCTCGGCAGCGATGGTTTTCTCGTTCTTCGTTGCCGTGATTTTTGCCCCCTGGCTGATGGTGCGCTTTGCGCGCAAGGCGCTGGCCGAACCGGCGCACGGCCGCTTGAGCCGTCATGACGAAAGTGGCGGTAAGCTCGGCGCGCTTTATGCGCCGGTTGCGCGACGCATCATCACCGACCGCGCGACGGCGCGTAACTTCCTCATCCTTGTCGGTGTCGCCACACTGGTTGCCTGTTCGGCGTTCTACTTCAAGGCGGTGACGGTCAAGCTGCTGCCGTTCGACAACAAGTCCGAACTGCAAGTCGTCGCCGACCTGCCCGAAGGCACCAGCCTCGAAGCCACGGCGCGAACCCTCGATGGCATCGCCGCGGTCGTTCGCTCCTTGCCCGAGGCGACGGCGATGGAGGCTTATGCCGGCACCTCGGCGCCGTTCAATTTCAACGGCCTTGTCCGCCATTATTTCCGGCGCGACCGGCCCGAGATGGGCGACGTCATGGTCACGCTGCTGCCCAAGGACGAGCGCGAGCGCGCCAGTCACCTCGTCGCGCTCGACCTGCGCGAAAGACTGAAAACCATCCCGCTGGCGCCCGGTGGCTCGCTGAAGGTTGTCGAAACCCCGCCGGGGCCGCCGGTGATGGCGACGCTGCTCGCCGAAATCTATGGCCCCGATGCCCGGACCCGCCGCGCCACTGCCGCGAAGATCGAAACGCTGTTTCGTTCGGTGCCCTATATCGTCGATGTCGATATCAGCCAGGGCCAGCCACGGCCCCGGCTGCGGTTGGCCGCCAATCGCGACCGGCTCGATTATTTCGGCCTGTCGGAGCGCGAGTTGCAGGATTCGATCGGCGTGCTGATGGGCAACCGCACCCTCGGCTATGCGCCGCGCGGCGATGGCCGGATGCCGTTGCCGATCACCATCGCCCTGCCGCAATCGGCACGCAGCTGGAACCAGGCGCTGGCGAGCACGCCCGTCGCCGTGTCGCGCGCCGACGGCACCTCCAAGCTGATCGAACTTGGCGAACTCGTCACCGCCACCCGCGAGGCCGGCAGCTTCAATGTCTACCGCCGCGACGGCCGCGATGTCGAAATGGTCACGGCGGAACTCGCCGGCGCCTATGAAGCACCCATCTATGGCATGTTCGCCGTGAACAGCGCCATCGACGGCTTCGACTGGCAAGCGGCCGGCCTCACCCGGCCCGAGGTCCTTTTCAACGGCCAACCCGACGACGAATCAAAGCCCAGCCTGCTTTGGGACGGCGAATGGGAAATCACCTGGGTGACCTTCCGCGACATGGGGGCCGCCTTCGGTGTCGCGCTGATCGCCATCTATGTGCTGGTGGTGGCGCAGTTCAAAAGCTTCAAGCTGCCGCTGGTCATCCTGACGCCGGTGCCGCTGACATTGATCGGCATCGTCATCGGCCACATGCTCTTCGCGGCGCCCTTCACCGCCACATCGATGATCGGCTTCATCGCGCTGGCGGGAATCATCGTGCGAAATTCGATCCTGCTCGTCGATTTCATCCGGCACAGTGCCGCCCCGGGCAAACCGTTGCGCGACACGCTGGTCGAGGCCGGCACGATCCGCTTCAAGCCGATCGTGCTGACCGCGGCGGCGGCGATGATCGGCGCCTCGGTGATCCTGACCGATCCGATCTTCCAGGGGCTCGCCATCTCGTTGCTGTTCGGGCTCGCATCATCGACGCTGTTGACCGTGCTGGTCATCCCCGCGATCTATATCGTATTGCGCGATGACAATTTGCCGGGCAGCGAAGGACGACTCCAGGCATGATGACCGGAACCCGGATCGCCGGGCTCGCCAGCCGCGCTGCCGACGCCGCGGCGACATTGAAGCTGATTGCCAATGAACAGCGGCTTTTGCTGCTGTGTCGGCTCAGCCAGGGCGAAACCGCGGTCAGCGAGCTGGTCGAATTGACCGGCCTGTCGCAATCGGCGGTCTCGCAGCATCTGGCGCGGCTGCGCGAAGGCGGCATGGTCCGCACCCGGCGCGAGGCGACGACGATCTTCTACCGGGTCGCCGACCAGGGCGTGCACGATCTCATTGGAATGCTGTGCGATCGCTTCGGCGGCGCCCTGCCGGCATCGGGAGCCTGACAGGGCCGGCAAGCGCGCGCCGATCATCCAGCTGGTTCTCGCCACGGTCGCCGCGGCACTGCCGGCCGACACGGCCGCCGCCGGGCGCTCCAGCGTCAATGCAATCAACTCTGGACATTTTTCACCAAATAGGCTGCCACGCAGCGCGTTTCGCTCTTTGACATCGGAAGAACCCGCAGCAAGTGCGACATCAAGATATATCTTGGCTGCCGAAAACCGCATTGGGCGGTACTTTCGTGACTTTCTTAATATCCTGTAATCTTTGCACGGCGAGCAACGGGAGCGGGACCCGATCGCATTCGAATTGCAGGAATCCGCTCATCCCGAGCGGGTCAGCTTTTTCGACCAGACTGCAACTGGATCTAAAGCATCCGCGCGAAGCTGGCGGACGAGCCGGCGGTCCTTTTGCGCGGCCGTGCGATCGGATCGGCCGGTGCCACTGCCACTGTGGCCGCCGTCCGGGCTAGATGTCGCAACAGGGCTGCCGCCTGTTCCAGAGCCGCGGGATCGACGCGATAGTAAACCTGCTTGGCGGCGCGGCGCGTGGTGACGAGCTGCGCCTTGCGCAGGATCGCCAGTTGCTGGGACAGCCCGGGCTGGCCGATGCCGGAAGCCGCGTCGATCTCGCTGACGGCCTGTTCGTCGGCCGCGAGCAGCGCCAGCAGCCGCAGCCGGGTTTCATGGCCCAGGACGCGGAACAGTTCGGCGTCGCGGGCGACAGCCGTCGCCGGTGCAGCGGCGCTCATCTGGCCACCGTGGCGGCCGCGCTTGCCGGCGCGACGCGATGGAACCAGATTTCACCGCCGGCGCTCGCCAGCATGGCATCCTGATGGACTTCGGGTGGCATGAGCACGGTATCGCCCGGCTGCCAGCCTTCGGGGGTAGCGATATCATCGGCATCGACACGCTGCAGGGCAGCGACCATGCGCAATATCTCGTCGACACTGCGCCCGACCGTGGCCGGATAACAGGTGATGGCGCGAATGATGCCGGCCGGATCGATGATGAAGGTCGACCGCATCGTGCCGGCGTCGCCGGCGGTTTCGGCGATCATGCCATAGGCACGGCCGATGACCATCGACGGATCCTCGACGATCGGAAAGCCGACGGTCACGCCGAAGCTGTCGCGGATGGCACGGACCCAGGCGAGGTGCGAATACAGGCTGTCGACCGAGATCGCCAGCAACGAACAATCGAGCGCTGCAAAACGATCGGCCGCCTTCGACAGCGCAACGAATTCGCTCGTGCAGACGGGGGTGAAATCGGCCGGGTGAGAGAACAGCAGCAGCCAACGCCCGCGATAATCACCAAGGCTGACATGTCCCATCGTGGTGCGTGCTTCGAAGTCCGGTGCGGTATCGCCGATGTGGAGTGGCCGGCGCGGGCTGATCGGGGCAGGAACGGGATCGATCATGAATATGGTATCTCGATTTGTGCTGGTGCAGCGTGTCATCTTGCATCATAGGAAGTTTCGATTACATATCAAGCGTAATTGATAAAACGATGTTTGACATGGTTGAGGAGGTTTCATGACCGACACCGCAATCGAGGTAGCCATTGCGCTTGGCACCGGCTCGGCGCCCAAGGTCATCAGCCTGTTCGACGAAGCCACCTTCACGGCAACGCACATCGTCATCGACCCCGCAACCCGCCACGCCGCGATCATCGATCCGGTCCTCGATTTTGACCCCGCTTCGGGCCGGACATCGCATGGCTCCGCGGACAAGTTGCTGGCGATCGTTGCCGAGCACGGCCTGACCATAGAATGGATCCTCGAAACCCATGCCCATGCCGATCATCTGTCGTCGGCGCCTTACCTGCAGGAAAAGCTGGGCGGCAAGATCGCTATCGGGGCCGAAATCCGCCATGTTCAGCAGGTCTTCGGCGCCATCTTCAACGTAGGTGACGATCTGGTCCGCGACGGTTCGCAATTCGACCATCTGTTCAGCGATGGCGACCGGTTTTTCATCGGCACGCTCCAGGCGATCGCGTTGCACGTGCCCGGCCACACGCCGGCCGACATGGCCTATGTCATCGGCGATGCGGTCTTTGTCGGCGACACCCTGTTCATGCCCGATTATGGCACGGCGCGGGCGGATTTTCCCGGCGGCGATGCGCGCACATTGTTTCGATCGATCCGCCGCCTGCTGACTCTGCCACCCGAAACCCGGGTGTTCCTGTGCCACGACTACAAGGCGCCGGGCCGCGACAGCTTCGCCTTCGAAACCACCATCGGCGCCGAAGCCACCGCCAACGTCCATGTGCATGCGGGCATTGCCGAGGATGCTTTCGTCACAATGCGCGAGGCGCGCGACAAGACGCTCGGCATGCCGCGGCTGATCCTGCCGTCGATCCAGGTCAATATCCGCGCCGGCCACCTGCCGCCGGCCGAAGCGAACGGCACGCGTTACCTCAAACTGCCGCTGAACATCCTCTAGGATGATGGCGCTCGAGCCTTTCCAGTATCTGCTCGGCGGCGCCTCCGGATCGCTCGTCGGCTTCACGCTGGGGCTGGTCGGCGGCGGCGGTTCGATCCTTGCGGTGCCCTTGATGGTCTATCTGGTCGGCGTGTCGAACCCGCATGTCGCAATCGGCACCAGTGCCCTTGCGGTGGCCGCCAATGCGGCTGCCAATCTGGTTCCCCATGCCCGTGCCGGTAATGTCAAATGGCGCTGTGCCGCGCTTTATGCCGGGGCGGGGGTGGCCGGCGCCTGGTTCGGTTCCAGCCTGGGCAAGGCGTTCGATGGCCAGAAACTGCTGTTCCTGTTCGCGTTGCTCATGATCGTTGTCGGTGCGTTGATGCTCAAGGGCCGTCATGCCCTCGGCAACCCGCAAGTCCATCTCAACCGCGAGATCGCCCCCAAGATCGTCGGCTTCGGTGCCGTCACCGGGCTGTTTTCCGGCTTTTTCGGTATCGGTGGCGGCTTCCTGATCGTCCCGGGCCTGATCGCTTCCGCGGGCATGCCCATGCTGAACGCCGTCGGCTCCTCGCTTGTCGCGGTCACGGCGTTCGGCCTGACCACCTCGGTCAACTATGCCGGTTCAGGGCTGATCGACTGGCCGCTGGCGGCCGTGTTCATCGCCGGCGGCATCGTCGGCGGTGTGGTCGGAGCCGGCGTCGCCAAGCGCCTGTCGGGCAAAAAGGGCCTGCTCAACACGGTCTTCGCCAGCCTGATCTTCGCGGTTGCCGCCTATATGCTCTGGCAGAGCAGCGCGGCATTGCGGGCATGACCGATACCGCCATCAGGATGCGCCATGATTGCAGACCCGAAACATCCCCAATCTGGGGGGCATTGCAGACCGGCACCAATTGACATGAAATTCCTTGAAGGGGACTCTTGCCGGGAACGATACGAAGGGGAGACATCCGTGAAGAACCAATTCAGATTTCTATCGATCCTGGCGTTTTCGGTGATCGTCACCACTTCGGCAGCGCACGGGCAGGCCGCTGCCGGACCGGCAGCAGCACCTGTCGCTGACGCCGAAGAGCAGCTGGATGAGGGATTGAAGCGGTTTGGCTATCTGGCAGGTCTGACCCGGGGCTGCATCGCCGAGGGTCAGCGCGCGAAGCTCGATCGAGAGGCGCTCGATCTTCACGCGTCGATTGCCCGCTTGCTTGGCACCGATCGCGCGTATCTGTTCGCGGTGTCCATGGGCTATGGGACCAGCGTTACCATCGATACCAAGGACTGCCCGAACGTGCTTTCGGCCTACGATGCGCGGGTTGCCAAGCATCGGGCCGCCGCCGGGCCGGCAAAGTGATGCGCGCCCGGGCTACCCTGTCCGCCGTGATGGTGTGCTTCACCATGATGGCGACACTGGCTTCGACCAGCGCGCAGGCGCAGCGCTGGGAAGTCAGGCGTGAGGTTCGCGAAGGGGCGCGATCCGTCAACCGCGAGAAGCGCGAGGCGATCCGCGAAATGCAGCGCTGCACCACGCGCGATTGCGCCCGCCGCGAAGCCCGTGAAGGCCAGCGCGAGGTGGCGCGCGAACGGCGCGAAGCCCGCCGCGAGATCAGCCGCGAAGTGCGCGAGGAATATCGTGACCAGTATTGGCGCAACGATGGACGATGGTACCGCGATGGCCGCTATTGGGATCGCGGTGATTATGAACGCCGCTATTATGGTCGCCGCGACAACACGGGGGATGTGCTGGCCGGCGTTGCCATCGGTGCTGCTGTGATCGGCGTCGTGGCCGCCATCGCCGACGACGACAAGGAAAACGATTGAAGGGTTGGCGCCGACAGCCCGTGATCAGCCAATGATGAAGCCGGTCTTCGCGAAAAATGTGCGAAGGTCATGCTTCACCTGCCGGCCAGGCATTTGAGCGCAGCGTATCAGGGCAACGGGACCAGCTCGGGCGGCGCATATTTGCCGCTGATGATGTCGTTGCTGGGGAAATAGGTGCGCATGACCAGGTAAAACGGCTTGTCGCCGACCGGCAGCCAGTTGGCGCGCTGCGCCTTGTCGACCGGTGGCGTGCCCGACAGATGCAGGGTGAGCGAGCCGTCCTTGTTCGGCTTCAAGCCCGGCGTGCGGTCACCGATCGAATAGCGTTTGATCGGGTTTTCGATCAGGTCGAGGCTGGCCATGCCATAGGGCGAGATCGACCAGAACGCCTCCACCGGCGGCAACTGGCCCTTGGGAAAGGTGATGGTGTAGGCCTTGCTGCCGGTCAACGGCATGCCGGTTGAATCCATGTTGCGCTGATAATAAACTGAATCTTCGGGCAGATTGCCGTATCCGCCCATGGCGATCGCGGCATTCAGGGCCCAATCCGCGCCGGTCTTGCCGATCACCAGCGAATAGTTCCAGCCGTTGGTGGTGATGGCGATGCCGAACTGTGCCGCCACCACCTGCTTGTTGCCCTGGACGATCGCCCGTTCCAGGCCGCGCCGTACCGGGGCCGGCAATGCCGCAGCATCGAATTTGCCGGGAGCGAGCCCGATCCGCTGCCATCGGTTCACCAGGCCACGATCCTGTTCCGGCACCGGATTGCTGGCCAGCATGCGGGCCAGCACGGCGAAGAACTGCAGATCGGAAAAGGGCTTCAGCGGTTCCGCCAGCGGCAGGCTGGCGGCCGGGACGCTGGCTGCCGGCGCATCATTCAGGCTGCCGCGCTGCGACAGTGGGGTCAGATTGCCGCGCTGCGACAGCGGCGTCAGGCGGAACTGCCGCATCAGCGCAACGGCGCGGGCTTCATCCGCCGGGGTGCCATCGGTGGCCAGGCGCATCAGCACCCAGACCTGATTGCCTGGCATGGGCAGGGCGCGGGCATCGGCGGGCACGGCGGCGGCCTGGCCGGGGGCATGGAACACATAATCCAC
>JBILPK010000321.1:0-2865 GCA_044373875.1 Polymorphobacter sp. | reverse complement strand
AGCGCAGAACGATCACCGGCTTGTTGCAGGTCCCATTGGCGTAGCCCTTGGCGCGCATGTCGGTCATCATCTTAATAATCAGGGTCGGCGTGATCTCGTCGAGATAGTGGCTGCCGAGAGCGGGCAGCAGATGGCGGCATATGATGACCTCATCATATGCCCAGCTCCGCTTGTCCTGCTGTACGAATGGCAGATAGCGCTTGAGAGCGAACTCTTTGAGGGTGGGTATCTCTTTGAGATCTTCGCTGACCTGCTTGGGGTTCTTGCCCAGCGAGACATCGGCCTTGATCTGGAGCCCTCGCTTGCGGGCGTCCTCAATGGGCACGATGCCCACGCGGCCAAGGCGGATCTGCCGCTGTCGCTTATGGCCATCGATGTAGCGCTGGTAGTAGGTCTTCACGCCCGTCGCGAGCACTTCGACGAAGAAGCCCTCGAGGTTGGTGTCGATAATTTCAACCTTGCGCTTATCCGCGGGGCAGGTGACGGTGGATACGAACTTTGTTGTGAGATTGGCGTGTGGCACAAAGCCCCCAAACTGTTTCTAATCTTACCTTTAATGTATATAAAGTAAACATTGTAGGGTCTTTTTCAAGCTATAGCTTTATAAAATTACGTCCAAAATGGCTTTGACTCACTTTTCGTGCAGATTTGACCGCGTAGCACCTGTCATTCGGGGTGATAGGGGTGTTGGGCGCTGGAGGCCCGACTTTTCATGCGCAGATCGATCGAGGGGCTGGGCCTGGTTCCGCCCGGCATTGTTGTTGAACATCAGGACGTCGGCACCGACCGCATTGGCGTCAGCGGTCGTCTTGCTTCGGTCGAGGCCGGCTGGCCCGATTGCGGAACGCTGTCGCGGTCCGGCCACAGCCGCCATGTCAGAACGCTGACGGATCTTCCCGTTGGCGGTCGGACAATTGCGATCTTGCTGACCGTGCGACGGTTTCGTTGCACCGCGCCGGGCTGTCGCCGCACGACGTTCAGCGAAGATGTCGGCGGCCAGATCGGCAGACGACACGGTCGCCGATCGGCACGATGCGATCAGGTTGTACATGCGGTCGGAATTGCGCTGGGTGGCAGGCCGGGTTAGCGCATGATGGCCCGACTGGCGACGCCGTGTTCGAGGGACACGCTGTTGCGCAACATTCGCCGGACTGCCGGGCGATTGTCCGACAACACCGGCGATGCTCCACGCGTGATCGGCATTGACGATTTCGCCTGACGGCGGGGCCATCGTTATGGAAGCATTGTCGTCGATCTCGAACGGCATACCGTGATCGACATATTGCCCGACCGCGAGCGCGAGACCATTGCCACGTGGTTTCGCGCCAACCGCCAGGTTGAAGTCATCTGCCGGGACCGAGGGGCAAGCTACGGATCAGAGCTCTGGCGGCGGTTGCGAGCCGCCGGCTTCGCAGGCGGCCTGCGTGTCGTGACTGAATGGGCGACGAAGCGCCGTTGCGACGAGAAAACGGGTCAGCCCGCCGGCGCCAGCGTCAGTGCTCGCAGCATCGCGCGAGACATGACCAGCAAGCGGAGCAGCGCATCGGCGCGCGTCGCCATGGTCAATACAATTGTGGAAACCGCCAGCCCCGCGCTGATCAAGGCTCGATCGCTGATGGACCAGTTCCACGCCATGATGCGAACCCGCAAGCCGGAGAAGCTCGCGCCCTGGATCGCGGCGGCCAAGCAGAGCAACATCGCTGCGTTCGCAGCCGGGATCGAAACCGACCAGGCGGCGGTCCGCGCGGCGATCGTCGAACCTTGGTCAAGCGGTCAGGTCGAAGGTCAGGTCGAAGGTCAGGTCACCCGACTGAAACTCGTCAAACGCCAGATGTACGGCCGCGCCAACCTCGATTTGCTCAAAGCCCGCCTGATGGACGCATAATCCTGATGGACGCATAATGATGACCGCTGCACGGAAAGTGAGCCAGAGCCGCGTTTGGATGCGATTTGACACTTTGCGGGCTCGGAAACGCCAATCCAAACTCGGTCATAAATCGGTTACCCCTCACCATGGTAGATGATGGTGTTTACGCGCTGATTCGAGGTCTGCTGCACAGCCGTCCGAGCCGCTCGAAAATGCCAAGGGAACTCGGATAAAACTCGGACTGTTGTTCACTGACAGCCGATTAGCAGGGATTTTGACTCAGTTTAAGTCATGAAATTAATGCCAAATTAGACGCCTGCTGCCGACGCAGACTGTTACGCTTACAACTGGTGCGGCGACGGTTGACGAAGGCGGCACCACGGTGCTGCGCCTGCAAACCACTGGAATTCCTGCCGGATCACAGTATGCGTACGCCATCAGCGGCGTGAGCGCAGCTGACGTTGTGGGCGGCGCGCTGACGGGTCTTGTGACCATCGGCTTTGACGGCGTTGGCCTGATCCCCGTTGGCCTGGTCGCCGATGCCCTCACTGAAGGTGCAGAGACCCTCACGGTAAGCGTTGCCGGTGTGTCGCAATCGGTCGTTGTGAACGACACGTCCGCTGCCCCGGTCGAACAGACCAGCTTTGTGGTCACTGCTGGCCAAATTGCGACGGCACTCGCCACCTCCAGCCCCATCGCGGTGGCTGTGGGTGATACCGGCAACCGCACTGTCACCATTCAGTCTGACGGCGCGACGCCGGACCAGGTCATCATCAATGGCGATGCCAACACGACCATCACGTCCGGCGCGCAGGGCGACGAGATTGTTGTCTCCGGTAACGGCAACAACACCGTCAACTCGGGTGCCGGCAACGACATCGTGACGACGTTCGGCACCGGCAACAACACCGTCAACTCCGGCGACGGCAACGACACTGTCATCACCGGGACCGGTAATGATACCATTAACGTTGGCACCGGTAATGACACAGTCACCA
>JBILPK010000031.1:0-24086 GCA_044373875.1 Polymorphobacter sp. | reverse complement strand
GCGCCGGCGATGGTCGCCGGGGCCCGCCCGCCGCAATTGGCGGACATGCAGGCAGGCGCGGCGGCAATAGGGCCGGCGCGCCGAAACGAAAGACGAACCATGTTCACGATCCACAAACAGGAAATCGAATGGGGCGGCCGCACGCTGACCCTTGAAACCGGCCGCATCGCCCGCCAGGCCGATGGCGCCGTGCTCGCCACCTATGGCGAAACCGTCGTTCTGTGCGCCGTCACGGCCGCCAAGAGCGTCAAGGAAGGCCAGGATTTCTTCCCGCTGACCGTCCATTACCAGGAAAAGTACAGCGCCGCCGGCCGCATCCCGGGTGGCTTCTTCAAGCGCGAACGCGGCGCCACCGAGCATGAGACGCTGACCTCGCGCCTCATCGATCGCCCGCTGCGCCCGCTGTTCCCCGAAGGTTTCTACAACGAAATCAACGTCATTGCCCAGGTGCTGAGCTATGACGGCGAAAACGAAGCCGATATGGTCGCCATGGTCGCCGCTTCGGCTGCGCTCTGCTTGTCCGGCGTGCCGTTCATGGGCCCGATCGCTTCGGCGCGCGTCAGCTTCAACGACGGCGAATATATCCTCAACCCGACCAAGGCACAGGTTGCCGAAGGCCGTCTCGATCTCGTCGTCGCCGGCACGCATGATGCCGTGATGATGGTCGAATCGGAAGCCAAGGAGCTTTCGGAAGACGAAATGCTCGGCGCCGTCATGTTTGCCCATCGCGGCATCCAGCCGGTCATCCAGGGCATCATCGCCCTCGCCGAAAAGGCCGCCAAGGACCCCTGGGACCTGCACATTCCGGACAACACCGAGATGCTGGCCCAGATCAAGAAGGCCGTCGGCAAGGACGTCACCGCCGCCTACAAGCTGACCAAGAAGTCGGCCCGCCAGCAGGCGCTGTCCGATGCCAAGGCCAAGATGAAGCCGCTGTTCGCCGACAAGGACAGCGCCACCCAGCAGAAGGCCGGCAAGCTCTTCAAGAAGCTTGAAGGCGATATCGTCCGCGGCGCCATCCTCAAGGATGGCAGCCGCATCGACGGCCGCGACACCAAGACCATCCGCCCCATCGAAGCAATCGTCGGCTTCCTGCCGCGCACCCATGGTTCGGCGCTGTTCACCCGCGGCGAAACCCAGGCGATCGTCACCACGACGCTCGGCACCTCGGACGCCGAACAGATGATCGATGGCCTCGATGGCCTGCGCTACGAACGCTTCATGCTGCACTACAACTTCCCTCCCTATTCGGTTGGTGAAGTCGGCCGCTTCGGCGCACCGGGTCGTCGCGAAATCGGCCATGGCAAGCTGGCGTGGCGCGCTGTCCACCCGATGCTGCCGACGAAGGAAGCCTTCCCCTATACGATCCGCGTCTTGTCCGACATCACCGAATCGAACGGTTCGTCGTCGATGGCCACCGTCTGCGGTGCCTCGCTGGCGATGATGGATGCCGGCGTGCCGTTGACCCGTCCGGTTGCCGGTATCGCCATGGGCCTGATCCTGGAAGGCAAGAACTTTGCCGTCCTGTCGGACATCCTGGGTGATGAAGATCACCTCGGCGACATGGACTTCAAGGTTGCCGGCACCAGCGAAGGCGTCACCGCCCTCCAGATGGACATCAAGATCGCCGGGATCACCGAGGAGATCATGAAGGTCGCGCTCGAGCAGGCCAAGGCCGGTCGCGAGCATATCCTCGGCGAAATGGCCAAGGCGCTTGACAGCACGCGTACCGAAATGTCGGCGCACGCGCCGCGCATCGAAACGATGCAGGTGCCCAAGGACAAGATCCGTGATGTCATCGGCACCGGCGGCAAGGTCATTCGCGAAATCGTCGCGACGACCGGCGCCAAGGTCGACATCGAGGACGATGGCACCGTCAAGATCGCTTCGTCGGATCCGGAAAAGATCGCCGCCGCCCGCAAGTGGATCGAGGGCATTACCATGGAAGCCGAAGTCGGCAAGGTCTACACCGGCAAGGTCGTGTCGATGGTCGATTTCGGCGCGTTCGTGAATTTCATGGGGGGCAAGGACGGTCTCGTCCACATCTCCGAAATCAAGAACGAGCGCGTTGCCAACGTCAAGGAAGTCCTGACCGAAGGCCAGCAGGTCAAGGTCAAGGTCCTCGCCGTCGACGAACGCGGCAAGGTCCGCCTGTCGATGCGCCTTGTCGACCAGGAAACCGGCGAAGAAATCGCCGATACCCGCCCGCCGCGTGAAGGTGGCGACGATCGCGGCCCGCGCAGCGATCGTGGCCCGCGCCGCGATGGCGACCGTGGTCCGCGCCGTGAAGGTGGTGACCGCGATCGTGGCCCGCGTCGTGACGATCGCGGCCCGCGCCCCGAGCGTGCAGCGCGTGACGAAGCCCCGTCGGAAGGCGGCAGCCTGCCCGACTTCCTGACCGGTCCGCGCGACTGATCATCGGCTTTGGCTGAATGAAAGAAGGGCCGTCCCGCAAGGGGCGGCCCTTTTTTGTGGCTCTTATTGCCTCCGACGGCTGGGGTCGGCGACCCCAGCCGCCGGAAGCAAATCTACCGCCGCCGCCGCGCCAACAGCGCCAGGCCGGCAACAACGGCAATGCAGGCGGCAATCCAGCCGCGGTGGCGGGCCGGCGGCGCCAATGCCTCGGCGATGGCCCGGGCAAAGCCTTCGGCGCCACTGTCGCCGATCTGTGCCTCGGCGAGCGCCAGTTCGACCGCGTCGAGGGGCGCTGCCACAAAGGGCAACAGCGTGCGGGCGCGGATGCCGATCATCGCGTCGAAGGCCGGCAGCAACTGGCCATCCGCCGCTGCCAGCGCCGCCAGCCATTCCGCGGGGGCCAGCCCGAGATGTTCGGCGAGCAACGTGTCGCGGATGCGCGTGATGGCGCTGCGGGTCGAATCATTGTCGCCGGCCTCGATCGCCAGGTCGCATTCGGTGTCGGTCGCCAGCGACCTTTTGTTAATGTTCGACGAACCGACGCGCAGCAGCCGGTCATCGATGACCAAAATCTTGGCATGGACATAGATGTCGGCGCCCGATGCCGTCACCGGTGTACAAAAGCGCAGCCGGCCATGGCCATCGGCGGCGCGCAGCCGCGCCAGCAGCACGGCGCGCGCCGAATCCATCAGCTTGGCCTCCAGCCAGCCATCGGCGGAGCGCGGATTGATGATGATCACCTCGGGGCCATCGGGCTCGGCGAGCCGTGCCGCCAGCGCTGCGGCAATCACCGGCGCGCTGAAATACTGGCTTTCGAGATAGATGCTGCGGGTCGCCGACGCGATGGCGGCGAGGTAGAGCGCTTCGATCTCGGCAACCAGCGCTGCCTCCTCATAGGCCGGGATGGTGCGCGCGATGGCGAGGTCGACATCGCTGAAATCGGGTTCGAGCGCCGCCGGCCAATGGTCGAGCCCTTCGGGCGGCAGCGCCGGCAGGTCACCCGTCGCCGATTGCCAGCGCGCCCGCGCCAGATCGCCCAGCGCGCGCGCCGCCGGGCCGGAAACCGCCACGGTCGCATCGTGCCAGGGCGGATAGGCATCGCCGGCCGGCCCGCGGCGGTGCGGTTCCTCGTCGCGATGCGCCGGCGTGTCCCAGCGCCCGGCGGTGATGTCGATGCCGCCGCAAAAGGCCAGCGCATCGTCGATCACCACGAGTTTCTGATGGTGGCAGGCATCGATCGGGTGGCGGCTGTCGAGCTTGAAATGGATATTGTCGTGGGTCAGCCAATCGAGCAGCACGAGCGGCGTCGTGCCGCGCAGCGGCATCTTCAACGCCGCGAGATCCCAGCGCAATACATGCACCTCGACCGCCGGATTGTTCGCCACCAGTTCATCGAGCAGCGCGCCGACCTGGTTGGGCGGGGTGTCGCTGTCGTCATCGGGTTCGAGCCGGATGCGATTATCGAAATCCCAGCCGACGATCAGCACCGAATGCCGTGCCGCGAACAGGGCGTGGCGCAGCGCCCGGAAATAATCGACCGCATCGATGATCACCCGAACCTTTTCGGCGCGCGCGATACGCCAGCAATTGGCGCCGGCAGACAGGATGGGGGAATCGCTGGGAGCGGTGATCATGGCCCCTTGTAACGCGCCGGCGGGCGCGCTGCCATGCGGCCGTCGGGCGACGGACTGAAATCGATGACGCACATCGCGGTATAAACCGGATGCCCGCCGCAGCCGACGCCGGCATGGTGCAGCCGCGCATCGAAGATCACGGCGCGATGGCCGCGATCGGCGACGCCGTCGTCGATGATGAGCTGGCGGACCACCGCCACCGGCACGGCAAAGCCATAGGCAATGGTTTCGGAAACATAGGGGCCGCCACCGCGCCGGACGACGCGCTGCCCCGGGTTGTCGCCATTGGCCGAGATATGGCCGATGTCGCCGCGGCGGCGCTGGGCTTCGGCATGATCGGCCGCCGCCAGCGCCAGCACTGGCGCCGATGCCAGCGGCGGCAACGGCGGCTGGGAATCGAGAAAGGCGATGGCTTCGTCGACCGCGGCGGCGCCTTCGCGGCTGGTGTGGCTGGCGGGTTCTTCCGGATCGTCGACGAACAGGCCGCGATAGCTGGCGCGGTGGCGGCGCAGGGTGTCCGCATAGGCCTGCGGCCGGGTGCGGGCAAAGTTCAATTCGGCGATGATCGCATCGGCGAGCGTCGCGGGCCGGGCCGTGGCGGGCGCGCACAGCCCCAACGACAGGATGAGCAGGACAAGTGGACGAAACATGGGCACCCGTGGCTATGACACGCCATGAAAGCCCATGCCGGCTGAACGCCAGCCGAACGGCCGGCTTGCACGCGTGGCTCCTCCCGATCATGCTGGCCGCCATGGACCCGCGCCCCTTTCCCCAGGCCGCCGAGATCGAAGCCTCGCTGGCCTTGCTTGCCGAGCGGGTGGGGGACCCGACGCCTTTGGTCTATGCCCGGCTGTTCGCGGCGCAGCCCGAGATGGCGGCGCTGTTCTGCAACGATGCCAGCGGCGCGGTGCGCGGCGAAATGCTGGCGCGGGTGTTCGACACGATCCTCGATTACATCGGCAACCGCAGTTGGGCGGCGCATCTGCTGGTGGCGGAACGCGACAATCACGCCGCCTATGGCGTACCGCCGGCGGTATTCGGCACCTTCTTCGGCACAGTGGCCGCCGCGGTGCGCGACGCACTCGGCGCCGACTGGACGGCGGAAACCGCGGCGGCCTGGGATGCGCTGCTCGTAGCGGTCGACGCGGCGCCGCTGCCCGGCTAGCCCGTGTGCATGGCCAGCAGATGATCGCGTACATCGGCTGGCCAGTCGGCGAGCAGTGCCGCAAAACCCGCCGCATCATCGGCGAACAGCGCCCGCGACGCCGCTTCGAAGCCTGGCAAATCGCCAGCCAGCGCCGCCATGCAGCGATAGACGGCGTCGCGCCGCGTGCGCTGCGCCGTGGCGGCATCCTTGCGCACCGTGTCGATCAACCGCCGCAGCGCCACCGAGGCGCCGCCGGGTTGTGCCGCCAGCCAGTCCCAATGGCGTGGCAGCAGCGTCACTTCGCGCGGCACGACGCCCAGGCTGGGGCGCCCTCGGCCGCGGGGCAGCGACACCACATTGTCGGCCACCCCGCGCGGATCGAGATCGACGACCGCGCCGGTTTCGGCATCGAAAACCAGCGGCATCGGATCATTGCCGGCGGATGCCAGCGCCGCAGTGACGGCGGCTGCCACCTCGGCGAGCGAGCCGGCGGCAAGGCGGCGATGGCCGATGAAAGCGGTATGGGTGTGCATGGCGCGATTTATACCCGGTTAAATTTCTCTGTCAATTTTATCCGGATGATATTATCGTTGTGACATGAACATCGACCGCAAAGCCGCCATCGCCGCCTGGAAGGACCGCAAGGTCGAAGCCGGCATCTTCGCCATCCGTTGCCTGGCAACCGGCGCCCAATGGCTGGGCCAGGCCCCCGACGTCGCGACGGTCCAGACCCGACACTGGTTCAGCTTGCGGCTTGGCAGCCACAGCAACCGCGCCCTGCAGGCGGCATGGCTGGCGCAGGGTGAGGCCGGCATGGCCTTTGAAGTGCTCGAACTGCTGCCCGACGAGGATGATCCGATCGCCCGCACCAGCCAGTTGCGCGACGCCTTGCGCCGCTGGCGCAACCAGCTGGCCGCGCCAGCGGTTTGATGGCGCGGCTCGATCGCGCGGCAAAACGACAAGCGTGGCGATTTTTGCGCGCATTTGTCGACGAGCCACCGTATAGCAAAGCCAACTCGTGTGGGGATGCGCGGGGTTTGATCGGATAAAGATGCTGAACGGTCTGAAGGCGATTACCATGGGCGGCCGCGAGGTTCTGCCGCTGGTCGAAGGTGGCAAGGGTGTCGCGGCAACCAACCATCTGTCCTCGGGCGCCTGGGCGCATGCCGGCGGTGTCGGCACCATCTCGGCGGTGAATGCCGACAGCTATGACGCCACCGGCCGCATCATCCCGCAGGTCTATTCGGCGCTGACCCGGCGCGAACGCCATGAAGAACTCGTCGACTATGCCATCGAAGGCGCCGTGCAGCAGGTGCAGCGCGCCTATGACATGGCTTCGGGCGAACTGAGCCGCGGGCTCGGCGCCATCAACATCAACGTCTTGTGGGAAATGGGCGGTGCCCAGCGCGTGCTCGAAGGCGTGCTGTCGCGCACCCGCGGCCTCGTCAACGGCGTCACCTGCGGCGCCGGCATGCCGTACAAGCTGTCGGAAATCGCCGCGCACCACGGGGTATATTACTACCCGATCATCAGCAGTGCCCGTGCTTTCCGCGCCCTGTGGAAGCGTGCCTATTCCAAGGCGTCGGAATGGCTGGGCGCGGTGGTCTATGAAGACCCCTGGCTCGCCGGTGGCCATAACGGCCTGTCGAACGCCGAAGACCCGCGCGCGCCGCAGGATCCGTTGCCCCGGGTGCGTGACCTGCGCGCCACGATGCGCGAAGCCGGCATCGCCGATTCGGTGCCGATCATCATGGCCGGCGGTGTCTGGCAGCTTTCGGAATGGACCGACTGGATCGACAATCCCGAGCTTGGCCAGATCGTCTTCCAATTCGGCACCCGCCCGCTGCTGACGCAGGAAAGCCCGATCCCCGAAGGCTGGAAACAGCGGCTGATGACCCTGCAGAAGGGCGACATCCTGCTCCACAAATTCTCGCCGACGGGTTTCTATTCGAGTGCGGTGCGCAACCCGTTCCTGCGCAACCTTGAAGAACGGTCGGAACGCCAGATCGCCTTTTCCACGGCGGCAACCGGCGACCACCAGTTCCTGCTCGATGTCGGGGTCGGTCGCAAAAGCTATTATGTCACCCGTGACGACCTGCTGCGCGCCCGCGAATGGTTCGGCGCCGGCTTCACCGAAGCGCTGAAGACTCCGGACAATACGTTGGTCTTCGTTACCGCCGCCGAAAAACAGGTTGTGCGCAAGGACCAGTCGGATTGCATGGGCTGCCTGTCGCAATGCGGCTTTTCGAGCTGGGCCGACAACGAGACCAACACCACCGGGCGCCTCGCCGATCCGCGCAGCTTCTGCATCCAGAAGACCCTGCAGGACATCGCGCATGGCGGCGACACCGAACAGAACCTGATGTTCGGTGGCCATAGCGCCTATCGCTTTGCCCAGGATCCCTTCTATTCCAACGGCTTCGTTCCCACCGTGAAGCAGCTTGTCGACCGGATCATGACCGGGGCGTAGAAATCGGGCTGTAACCTTTCGGGCCTTGCCGCCGAACAGCCATTCGCTCCCCTGTCGCGGATCGGCCCAGAGCAATGCCCGGAACTATTGCGCAATGATTCGAAAGACGGCCGCGATCGTGCCGTTCCCGTTGCGCGCGCCAGCCGCTAGGCTCGACGCGATGACCGTTCCTGCCGGCGACAGCCAGACCGATCCGCAGGGCTGGGGTGCGATGATGGCCGCCGGCCAGCGCGGCGAGGCGGCGCCCTATCGCCGCCTGCTTTCCGAACTGCGGCCCTGGCTGCTGCGCTATTTCGCCCGCCGCCTGCCGCCATCGGCGGTGGAAGACGCGGTTCAGGACACGTTGATCGCGATCCACACCAAGCGCCACACCTGGCAACCCGACCGGCCCTTCGGCCCCTGGCTCGCCGGCATCGCGCGCTACAAATGGATCGACCGGCTGCGTGCCGCCAACCGCCATGCCGCCGACGAGTTGCCCGACACCCTGTCGACCCCGGACCATGGATCGGCGGTCACCAGCGCCGCCGCGCTGCACGGCCTGATGGCGACACTGAAGCCGGCGCAAGCCGAGGTCATCCGCCTCGTCAAGCTCGACGGCCTGTCGATCGAGGCTGCCGCACTGCGCACCGGGCAATCCGCCGCGCTGGTCAAGGTCAACATCCATCGCGGCCTCGCCCGCCTCGCCCGCCTGATTGAAAGCGACACCGATGCCGACTGATCTTGCCGCCCCCGATCCGCTCATCGACGCGCTCGTCGCCGATCTCGGCGCGGTCACGCCGCGGCGCTGGACGCAGGAAGCGGCGCTGCTCGCCGGGCTGATCATGGTCGAGGTCATCCTGTTCCTCTCGCTCAACGCGCTGCGCGAAGACATGCCCCGCGCCATGGCGAGCATGGCCTTCTGGTGGAAGGCCGGCAGCTTCGGGCTGATCGCGTTGATCGCCGCCGCTGCGATGCTCGTCTCGCTCGATCCGGCGACGACCCAGGCCCGGCGGCTGTCGGGCCTGTGGCGGGCGCTCGGGCTGGTCACCCCGACGGCGCTGGCGCTGGGCTGGCTGATCGATGCCGGCGCGTCGGAGCGCGCGGCGCTGCTGGCGCGGCTCGAATGGCGCGAGGGACTCGATTGCCTCGCCAATATCGGGCTGTTGTCGCTGCCGCTGGTGCTGGCGCTCGCCGTGCTGATGCGCCGCGGCGCGCCGACCCGACCCGACCGCACCGCTGCCGCCGCCGGGCTGGCCGCTGCCGGCTTTGGCGCCTTTGTCTTTGCCTTTCACTGCCCGCACGATGATCCGCTATATGTCGCGCTCTGGTATGGCGGCGCCGTGCTGGCGGTGACCGGCCTCGCCCGCCTGATCCTGCCGCGGCTGGTGCGCTGGTGACCCCCGCGGCGATCACTCCGCAGCAATGGGGCAGTCTGCTCGCCCCCGAACCGCCGCCGCTGCACAGCATCGATGGCGGGCTGCTGCGGCGCTGGCACGGCACGGCGGCGGCGATGGACCAGCCGCCGCTCGACCATCATTACCTCGCCCAGCATCTCGGCGGCGCCAAGCAGGTGCAGCGGCGCGGGGACGGGCCGCCGGTCGACCGCACGGTCGCGCTCGGGGCGGTGACCATCGTCCCGGCCGGATCAGCCTTTCGCTGGCTGACGCGCGGGCCGATCGAATTCGCGCATCTCTACATCGCGCCGCGCCGCATCGACCAGGCGATACGCGACAATTTCGATCGCGAGCCCGCCAGCGTCGCGCTGACCCCGCAGGTCGGCTGGGATGATCCGCTGGTGATGGCGCTGCTGACCGCGATCCTCGACCCGGCGCTCGATGCCGACCCCGATGGCCGGCTGGCGCGCGACAGCTGGTTCGAAGCGCTGCTCACCCGGCTGATCCTGACCGGCAGCAACCTCGCCAGCGACACGCCGCGCGCCCGCAACCGCCTTGCGCCGCGTACGCTGGCGCGGCTGAAGCAGCATATCGCCGACAATCTGGCACGGGGCGTGACGCTCGACGAGCTCGCCGGGGTGGCCGGGCTCAGCCGCTTTCACCTGTGCCGGGCGTTTCGCGACAGCACCGGCCTGCCGCCGCATGCCTATCTCACCCGCGCCCGGCTCGCCGCAGCACGGCCGTTGCTGCGCGGCGGCGACCTGCCGATCGGCGAGGTGGCGCGCGCCTGCGGCTTTGCCAGCCCCAACCAGTTCGCCACCAGCTTTCGCAAGGCGATGGGCGTCACCCCGACGCGGTATCGCCAGAGCGGCTGAGGCTCAGCCGCGCGCGGCGGCGAGGATCGGGCCGCCGGTGCCCGACTGGACAAAGGCGGCGGTGGCGAGCCCGGGCAGTTTCGCCGCGGGCAGGGAGAAATTCGCCTTGCCGCCGCTCCAGCGCCCGACCTTGACGAGTTCGCGCACGATATTGCGATGCGGCAGCGTCTTGCCGGTATTTTCGCCGGCCTTGATCGCCACCTCGATGGCGCGCGGTTCGTAGCGGACGAGCCAGACGTCGACCGGCCGCGCGGTGGTACCGCTGATGCTGACGCTGGCGCCTGTGACAGTGATCGCCGGGCCGCCGTTGCCGCGATAATTGGCGCCGATCAGCGCAACGAGCGGCGCCGCCCTGGTACCGGTGATATCGGCGCGGCCGTTGATGATGACCTGCGGGGTCCAGACCTGGGCGTGGCCCAAGGCGCGGGCATAGTCCCATTGCCGGTCGGTATATAGCGGCCTGGCGAAAACATCCTTCCAGCCGAGCCCGTCCCAATAGGTGACGGCGAACGACAGCGCGAGCACATCGGCGCGCTGCGCCAGGGCGTTCACATTGGCATTGGCCGGCGGGCAGGACGAGCAGCCCTGCGACTGGAACAGCTCGATGACGGTGGGGTGGGCGGCATCGGCGGCGTGCGCGGCCGGGGCGAGGAGCGCGGCGGCGGTGAGCAGGAAGGTCTTCATGGTCGGGCCTCTCGGGCTGGTGATGCCCGGGAGTTCGGTGAGAGTGGGGGAGGGGTTACGGGGGTTGGGGAGGGGAGGGCAAGAATGTGCAGGTGAAAGCAGGAAGGAGAAGGAAGCAAAGGGCATGGGCAAAGCCCATGCTGGCGTCGGACGAGTTCGGTCGGCTTTAGGCCGACCGCCTCGCCGACCGGGCTTGCGCGTGTCCGCGCATAGCGCCGCTATGCGCTGGCCGCGCTACGCCTTACGCCCACCCTTCCAGCACCTGATCCGGCGGCCGATGCCCATCGAACCACACCCGGATATTGGCGATGACCTTCTCCCCCATCGCCTGGCGCCCTTCGAAGGTCGCGCTGCCCATGTGCGGGATCAGCACGACCCCGGGCAATTCCATCAGCCGCGGATCGACCGCCGGCTCGTTTTCGAACACATCGAGCCCCGCCCCGGCGATCTTGCCCGCCGCCAGCGCTTCGCAAAGGGCGTTTTCATCGACGATCTCGCCGCGCGCCGCGTTGATGATATAGGCCTGCCGCTGCATCAGCGCGAACTGCTTGGCCCCGATCAGATGGTGCGTCTCGGGGGTATGCGGGCAGTTGATCGTGATGATGTCGACCCGCGCCAGCATGGCATCGAGATTGTCCCACCAGGTCGCCTCCAGCTCGCCCTCGATCTCGGCGGGCAGGCGGTGGCGGTTATGATAATGCACCGTCAGGCCGAAACCGCGCGCGCGGGTGGCGACGGCGCGGCCGATGCGGCCCATGCCGATGATGCCGAGCCGCTTGCCGGTGATGCGATGGCCGAGCATGCCGGTCGGCGACCAGCCGCGCCATTCGCCGGCGCGCACCAGTTTTTCGCCTTCGGCCAGCCGGCGCGGCACGCTGAGGATCAGCGCCATCACCATGTCGGCGGTATCGTCGGTGAGCACGCCCGGGGTGTTGGTGACGACGACATTGGCGGCGCGCGTCGCCGGCAGGTCGATATGATCGGTGCCGACGCCGTAATTGGCGAGCAGCTTCAACCGCCCCGAAGCGCCCGCCGCCGCCATCACCGCCGCATCGATTCGGTCGGTCACCGTCGCCACCAGCACGTCGCAGCGCGCTGCGGCGGCGGCCAGTTGCTCCTGCGTCATCGCGATATCGGTCAGGTTGAGCTCGACATCGAACAATTCCGCCATGCGGGTTTCCACTGCCTGCGGCAGTCGCCGCGTGACGATGACCTTGGGACGGGGGCGCGGGGTTCCGGACATACGCAAAGGGTTGCCCCGAGCCGCCGGGTGCGTCAAGAGATTGGCGTGCGCAAATCAACGATCCCTGCCCTGTTCGCCATCGCTTTCATCGTCGCCGCCCCCGCCGGCGCGGCGCCCGACGAACGCGCCGATGGCACCACCACCTATCCGGTGCCGCGCTTCGTCTCGCTGAAATCCAATACCGCGATGCTGCGCACCGGCCCCGATGACCGGCGTTTCCCGATCCAGTGGGAATACAAGCGCCGCGGGCTCCCAATGGAGATCGTCCGTGAATATGGCATCTGGCGGCAGGTGCGCGACCCCGATGGCACCATCGGCTGGATGAACAAGTCGCTGCTCACCGGCGAACGTACCGGCTATGTCACCGGCGGCATTCGCACCCTCTACACCTCGCCCGACCTGCAATCGCGCGTCGCCTGGCGAATCGAGCCCGGCACGGTGGTGACCATCACCCTGTGCGAAAATGTCTGGTGCCGCGTGTCGAACGGCGGCCGGTCGGGCTATATCCTGCGCAACCAGATCTGGGGAACGTACCCGAACGAGGCGATCGCCGGTTAACCCGCCTTGCGCAGCTTGATCACCCGGCCGTCGGGGGCCTTCAGATACGCAGCACCCGTCGCATCAAAGCTGACCATCGTCACCGCCCCCAGCGTCGCCAGGAACCTGGACTCCAGCGCCATCAGCGCCGGCGCACACGCCATGCGCGTGCCGGCAATCGGCCCCAACGCAATGGTGGCGCCAGTCTGTTGCCAGCGCCCTGAAAAACGGTTGCAGCCCGACACCCCCGCAACCCGGCTGGTGCCATGGTCGCCGGGATCGAAGGTCATTTCGAGCCGGGCATTGTCGATCACCCCGCCGCCGTTGAGATCTTCCACCCGCCACGGCCCGCCTTCGAGCGAACCGGCGATGACCGGCATCTCACCCTTCACCAAGGCCACCTCCTTCGCGCAACCGGCCAGCGCCAGCACGGCGGCGGCGATCACGACCAGCCGCATCGCCATCAAGCCTTGTTGGCCGCGCGCAGCGTATCGCGGATTTCCGTCAGCAGCACTTGCTCCGCGCTCGGTGCCGGCGGCGCGGCGGGGGCGGCTTCGGCGGGTTTGTTGAGCTTGTTGGCGGTTCGCACCAGCTGGAAGATGACAAAGGCGATGATGAGGAAATTGACCACCGCGGTCAGGAACTTGCCATAGCCAAACATCGGCGCCCCGGCTTTCTTGAGCGCGGCATAATCGGTCAGCGCGCCGGCATAGCCCGCCGGGACATCGCCGAGCAGGATGAATTTCGACGAGAAATCGGCGCCGCCGGTGACCAGCCCGATGAGCGGCATGATGAGATCGTCGGTCATCGACGTGATGATGCCGCCGAACGCCGCGCCGATGACCACCGCGACCGCCAGATCGAGCACGTTGCCGCGCATCACGAATGCCTTGAATTCCTGCAGCACGGCCGCAACCCCTTTTGCAATTGGCTTGGCCTCCCTATTTAAACGATCGACCAGGATTTGGACAGTCCGCGCGTGCGGGCGAGCCCGGATCATGGCATCTGTCGCTGTCTGCCCAAGGGGATCCTGTTCATGAAAAGCAATGCTGCCCGCGCTGTCCTGATCACCGGCCTGGCGCTGGGCCTGTCGGCCTGCGGGGTGAATTCGATCCCGACCAAGGAAGAAGCTGTCAAGGCGAAGTGGGGCGATGTCGAAAACCAGTATCAGCGCCGCGCCGACCTGATCCCCAATCTCGTCGCCACGGTGAAGGGCTTTGCCGCGCAGGAAAAGGATGTGCTCGAAAGCGTCACCAGGGCGCGCGCCAGCGCGACGCAGGTGACCGTCGATCCGAACAAGCTGACCGATCCGGCGCAGATGGCGGCGTTCGAACAGGCGCAGGGCCAGCTTGGCCAGTCGCTCGGCCGCCTGCTGGTGACGGTGGAGAAATACCCCGAGCTGAAGTCGAACGAGAATTTCCTCCAGCTCCAGTCGCAGCTCGAAGGCACCGAGAACCGCATCACCGTGGCGCGCCGCGACTACAACGAGGCGGTGCAGAGCTATAATACCGAAATTCGCACCTTCCCGTCGCTGATCGCCGCCAAGGTGATCTATGGCAGCCAGCCGATCGCGCCGTTCAAGGCGACGACGGCCAATGCCAACACGGCGCCGCCTGTCGATTTCGCCAAGTGAAAAGCCTCCGGCGGCCGGGGCCTGAGGCCCCGGGCCCCCAATTGATATGAGCAAAGCCATGTCACCAGCGGTCGCCCCGCACCGGGGGTCAAGGGGCCTCAGGCCCCTTGCCGCCGGAGGCATCTTCCTTCTCCTCCTGCTCTGGTGCGTCCAGGCATTGGCGGCACCCGCCTTCCCGCCACTGGCCGGCCGGGTCACCGATGCCGCCGGCATCCTGCCCGCCGAAACCGTTGCGGCCCTCGAAGCCCGGTTGAAGGCGCTGGAGGACACGACGACGATACAGCTCGTCGTCGCCACCGTGCCCGACCTGCAGGGGCTCGAGATCGACGAATATGGCTATCAGCTCGGCCGCGCCTGGGGCATCGGGCAAAAGGGCCAGAACAATGGCGCGATCCTGCTCGTCGCGCCCAATGACCGCAAGGTGCGCATCGAGGTCGGCTATGGCCTCGAAGGCGTGCTCACCGACGCGCTGACCTCGCAGATCATCCGCCGCAACATCATCCCCAGCTTCAAGGCCGGGGACATGGCCGGCGGCGTGGTGGCCGGCAGCGACACGCTGATCAAGCTGCTCGAACTGCCCCCCGAACAGCGCGCCGCGGCAGCACAGGCAGCCGCAGCGTCGAGCCAGGACAGCAAGGGCGGCGCCGGGCTGTCGGCGTTCATCTGGATCGTCATCATCATCGTCTTCGTGCTGGTTTCGGTGGCGCGCCAGAAGCGCGGCCGCAGCATGGGCCCGGCGATCATCTGGGGCCCGGGCCTGGGCGGCTGGGGTGGCGGCGGCAGCGGTGGTGGCTTTGGTGGCGGCGGCGGCGGTGGCTGGGGCGGCGGCGGTGGCGGCAGCTTCGGCGGCGGCGGCTCCTCGGGAGACTGGTGATGCTGTTCACCGACAACGACCGCGACCGCATCGGCAGCGCCATCGCCGGCGCCGAAGCGCAGACCGCCGGCGAAATCGTCGTCATCGTCGCGACCGAGCCGCAGCGATATCCGGCGACGGCATTGTCGGTCGCGATGATCGGCGCGCTGGCCGTGCCGCTCGCGGCGGTGTTCGCCGGCTGGTCACCCGGCGACCTGTTCCCCGATTGGGACGCGATCGACCCGACGACCCGTGCGCTGCGCGGTTTCGAAGCCTTCACGCTGGTTGAAACGCTGATTTTCGTCGCGGTGCTGGCGCTGGTGCATTTCACCCCGCTCGCCCGGCGGCTGACGCCGAAGGGCCTGCGCCGCGACCGGGTGCACCGCGCCGCGCTGACCCAGTTCAAGGCGCGCGGGCTTGACGCGACGGCGGGGCGGACGGGTGTGCTCATCTACATCGACGAACCCGAACATATCGCCGAAATCATCGCCGACACCGCAGTCTATGCCAAGGTCGATCCCGGCCATTGGGGCGCGACGATCACCGCGCTTACCGCCGGCATCAAGGCCGGCCGCCCCGCCGACGGCATGGTCGCCGCCATCGGCCTTGCCGGCGACGTGCTGGCGGCGCATTTCCCGCCGGTCGAAAACGACATCAACGAACTACCCGATCATCTGATCGAGTTGTAGCGCAACGCCCTCCCCGCAGCCGTAGGCGACGCCTTCGCGTCAACGGGGAGGGCAAAAAAGGTTACGCTGCCGCGCTCGGCCGGGCTGCGGCGCGCTTGTGCCATTCGGGCAGCCAGGTCGCTGCTGCCGGCATCGGCTGGCCGACGCTGGCGCCGAACTCGACAAAGCCGAGCAGCAGGATATCGGCCATCGAATAGCGATCACCGCACACGAAGGTGCGGCCCTGCAGCTGGGCATCGAGCCACAGCAGTTTTTCCTGGGCAAGGGCCTTCAGTTCGACCGCCGCTTCGGGGCTGACCAGCGTCATGCGGCTGGCGAACATCGCCCGGCCTTCGCTGGCGCGAAAGGCATTGGCCATGGGTTCGAGGATATACAGGTCGATACGGCGTGCCCACATGCGGGTTTCGGCGCGTTCCTGCGGCGTATTGCCGACCATGCGGGTCGCGCCGGGCTGTTCATCGAGATATTCGACGATCGCGGTGATCTCGCTGATCACCGTGCCGTCATCGAGCTGCAGGGCCGGCGTGCCGCCCGACGGCACCATCGCCACATAGTCCGGCTGGCGATTTTCGCCCTTCATGATGTCGATCTTGACGGTATCGACCGTGATGCCCTGTTCGGCCAAGGCCATGCGCACGACGCGCGGGTTGGGTCCGATCGAATCAAACAGCTTCATGGCAGTTCTCCCCGGCCGCCGATGCTGGCGGCGCGGGGCTGTCATGGCCAATTACCGGGGCCGGCGTCAATCGCGCCGCGCCCCGGCTTTTTCGATTTGACCGTTCAGCGCGGCATGTACTGGCGGCGGCGGCGCTCGTCATAACGATACTGGCGGCCGTCGCGTTCATAATAATAGCGCTGGCCGTTGCGGTCTTCATACCGGTTGCGATCCTCGGTGACGATGCCGACGACAGCACCCGCTGCGGCACCGATGGCAGCACCGGCGAGCACGTCACCGCCGGTCAGGGCGCCGACGATGGCGCCGCCGGCAGCGCCGATACCAGCGCCCTTCAACCCGCGCGAGGCTTCTTGGTTGCCATAGCGGTCGGTCGTGCAGGCGGACAGCGAGACAGTGGCGGCGAGCGCCAGCAGCAACGGTTTGATCGGCAGCATCGCGCAGGTTCCTTTGTGAAACGGAAGACCTGCCTAGAACGCTTCGATGCCGGTCAGGTTCCGGCGGCGGCGCGCACCAGGGCAATCGCGCGCATCGAGCAGACCGCATCATCGGCCGGCAACGGGAACGCCGCACCGTCGCGCAGGGTGGCAACCACGGCAGCAAGCTGGGCATCATAGGTGCCGGGGCCATCGCCGTGAAAAGCCTCGGTACCTGCGGCGGTGGTGAGGGTAACGGCATGGCCGAGTTGCGGCGCCAGCGGATTGTCGATGACCAGCGTCCCCCTGTCCCCCGTGACGGTCAGTTGCACCCGGCGCGGCGCGGTCATGTCCGCCGCAACGGTCGCGACAACGCCGCCCGGCAGCGCCAGCGTCGCCGCAAAGCGCGCATCGGCGCCGCGCTCGCGCTGCATCGTGGCGCGGGTCACCGCCAATGGCTCTCCTGCCACGGCGCGGACCCAGGCGAGCGGATAGATGCCGAGATCCATGAGCGCGCCGCCGCCCAGCGCCGCATCCCAGCGGAATTCGTCGGCAGCGGTGCTGACCGCCACGTCGAAGACCGCATCGAGACGGCGCAGACGCCCCAGCCGCGGCAGCAGCGCGGTGACCAGCGGCCAGATCGCGTGATGCCGCGAATGCATCGCCTCGAACACCGGGACTCCGGCAGCGGCGGCTTCGGCCAGCAGCGCCTCAGCCTCGGCAACATCGAGCGTGAAGGGCTTTTCAACCAGCACCGGCTTGCCCGCGGCGATGGCCAGTCGGGCATGGGCGAGATGGGCAACCGGCGGCGTCGCGACATAGACGAGATCGATATCCGGGTCGGCGGCCAGCGCGGCATAATCGTCGTGCACCCGGGCGATGCCATGCGTTGCGGCATAGGCCTGCGCCCGCGCCGGATCTCGCGCGGCGACGGCGGCGACCACCACGTCGGCCCGCGCCCGCGCCGGTACGATCATCGCATAGGTCGCGACCCGCGCCGCGCCGATGATACCGACCCGCAGCATCGCGGCGTCAGCGGGCCGCCAGCGCGGCAGCGGTCCGCGCCTGGACATCGGCGGTGATGGTCCAGCCCTTGGCCAGCCAGGCGGCGACGATCGCCACCAGCACCGGCGGCACGAGGAACAGGATCGTCAGGCCGGTGATGGCGGCCTCGGTGTTGGCCGGGCCGGCCTTGGCATCGAAGCCGACGAGATCGAGCACCAGATAGGAAATGCCGACGGGAATCGCGAAACCGAGCTTCTGCACCCCGACCAGCACGGCATAGTAAAGCCCGGCGTTGCTCTTGCCGGTATCGAGCGTTTCGGCATCGACGACATCGGCGAGCATGGCGCGCACCAGGAACCCCGGCGCCACCGCCGGAATGCCCGCCAGCGTCATCCCCAGCGCCGCCAGCCAGAAATTATTGGCCGGCAGCAGCACCAGCAGGGCGTGGAGAAAGGCATAGCTGCCGATCGACCACATCACCGCCTGGTGCTTCGACGTGCGGCGCGCGAACCAGCCCCACGCCGGCGCGCCGATCAACCCGGCGGCGAAATAGAACAGCAACAGCCCGCGTGCGCCTTCGACCGAAAAGCCCCGCGCGCTTTCGAAATAGAAGATCAGCAGCGCCCCGCCGAAACCCGGCGCCAGGCTGGCGAACAGATCGATGAGCAGCACCCGGCGCAGCAGCGGCAGCCGCAACGCCGCCCAGATATCACCCCAGCCGTGCGGCGTGGCATGGCGCGACGGGCGTTCCGGCACCATCAACGACACCAGCACCAGCGCCAGCGGCAGCAGCACGAGCAACACCCAGCCCATGCCGTGGATGCCCAGCGCCGACCCCTGCGTCCAGCCGAAGCGCGGCGCCAGCGTGGCTGCCACCAGCGGCACCGACAACAGGCCAATCAGCCCGACCATGTTGCCGAGTTGCCACCAGCCGAAAATGCGGCTGCGTTCGTGATAATCGCTGCTCAGCGCCTGGCCCCAGCTGGTATGCGCCACCGCCGCCGCCGAATAGCCGCTGTACATCAGCAACAACCCCAGGAAGGCGCGCAGCGGCGTCAGCCCCGGCGGCGCAAAGAACACCAGCGCCAACCCCGCCATCATCACCAGCCCGCCGCCGAGCATCCACGGCCGGAAGCGCCCGAGCCGCGTCTCGGTCTTGTCGATGCGATGGCCGAAGACCAGGTCGAGCGGCAGGTCGAGCCAGCGCACCAGCGAAAACAACAGCCCGGTCATGGCGAGATCGAGCCCCAGCGTGCCGGCATAATAGGGCGGCAGATAGACCACCAGCGGCAGCCCGACCCCGGTCAGCGGCAGGCACGGCGCGGCAAAGGCGGCCAGCGTCCGGCGATTGAGTTTCACGCGGCTCCACTCCCCGAGGCACGTCACGGCCTGCTTGCCGGCACGGTGGCGGCAAGCGCGGCGCGATGCAAGCCGGCTTGTCGCCACCCCGCCAGTTTTGCCATTGCACCGTCGCCGCGCTGTCCTATAACCCCAACACACAATCTGATCCGGAGTGACCCCGATGCGTTCGCGCCTGCCCCTGTTTCTCGCTGCCAGCCTGTTGGCGATGGTCCCCGCCCTGCCGGCGCTGGCGCAAGCCGCGCCCGCGGCGACCGCCGAAACGCCAGCGACCCGCCTGCGCGCGCTGTTCAACGCCAGCGACGAAGCCAGCCTCAACCGCAACCCCATCGGCCGGCTGTTCCGCGGTGATCTCAGCCATGCCGGCGAATTCGGCGACGGCCTGTCGGATGCGTATCTGGCGGGCGAGAAAAAAGCCGCCGAGGATGATCTCGCCGCGCTCGCCGCCATCGACCGCAATGCGCTCGATGCCAATGACAAGGTCAGCTACGACGTCTTCAACTGGCAGCGCTCGACCGATCTCAAGGGCTTCGACCCCGCGCTCATCGCCGCCACCATCGTCCGCCCGATCGACCATTTCTACGGCTTCCACACCTTCTTCCCCGAACTGTCGTCGGGCGAAGGCGCCGCGCCCTACAAGACGGTCAAGGACTATGACGACGGCCTGTCGCGCATCGACGGCTTCACCACCGCCGTTGACATGGCGATCGTGCGCTTCCGCCAGGGCATGGCGTCGGGCGTCGTCCAGCCGAAACTCGTCGTCCAGAATGTCATCGACCAGCTCGATGGCCTGCTGGCACCCGGCGTCGATGGCGCCGTGATGATGAAGCCGGTGGGCAAGTTCCCCGATACCATCCCGGCGGCCGACCAGGCGCGGCTGAAGACGGCCTATGCCGCGGCAGTCGGCGGCAAGGTCAATCCGGCCTTCACCCGGCTGCGCGATTTCCTGAAGAACGACTATCTGCCGGTGTCGCGGCCATCAGTCGGCCTGTCCGAAATGCCGGGCGGCGCGAACCTGTACAAATATCTCATCGCCGCCACGACGACGACCGACATGACCCCCGACGAGATCCACAATATCGGCCTCGCCGAAGTGGCGCGCATCACCAAGGGCATGGAAACGGTCAAGGGCCAGGTCGGCTTCAAGGGCGATCTCAAGGCGTTCTTCAACTTCATCCGCACCGATGACCAGTTCAAGCCCAAGTCGAAGCAGGACCTGACCGACCGCTATTATGCCGTCGGCAAGCGCGTCGATGCGAGCGTCGGCAGCCTGTTCAGCACCCTGCCCAAATCGGCGCTGGAAATCCGCCCGGTGCCGGCCTTCAAGGAAAAGACCGACGCCGGCGGCAGCTACCAGGGCGGCACGCCGGATGGCTCGCGGCCCGGCGTCTTTTACTTCAACACCTATGACCTGCCGTCGCGCACCACGCCGGGGATCGAGACGCTTTATCTCCACGAAGGCGTGCCGGGGCACCACTTCCAGATCAGCCTGGCGCAGGAAAACACGTCGCTGCCGCCGTTCCAGCGCTTCGGCGGCAACACGGCGTTCGTCGAAGGCTGGGCGCTTTATGCCGAATCGCTCGGCCCCGAGCTCGGCATGTTCAAGGACCCGTATCAGCTGCAGGGCCGCTATGACGACGAAATGCTGCGCGCCATGCGCCTCGTCGTCGATACCGGCCTGCATTCAAAGGGTTGGACCCGCGACCAGTCGATCCAGTACATGCTCGACCACAGCGCGATGGGCAAGACCGACGCGACCGCCGAGGTCGAACGCTACATCGCCATCCCGTCGCAGGCGCTGGCTTACAAGGTCGGCCAGCTGACGATCTCGCGGCTGCGGGCGAAAGCGGAAAAGGCACTGGGGCCGAAGTTCGACATCAAGGGGTTCCATGCCCAGGTGTTGATGACGGGGGCACTGCCGATGGCGGTGCTGGAGAAGAAGGTGGATGATTGGGTCGCAGCGCAGCGACGCGCAGCGTAGCAGCGCGCGACTGCGCAAGACCGGCCAGCGGGGCGGGGCGGTTCCCGCCCGCCCCCGTCTGACGTCAGCTTGGGCTTTACCCAAGCCCCTTGCTTCCACTTTCTGTCTTCCTGTCATCCAGAGACTGACCCGGGACCCAGCTATTCTTGTTGTCACGCCGGCAAAGGCTGACGTCCAGCCGTGCCACAAGCGACCAATGCGGGGCCAGGCACCACGACTGGATGCCGGCCTTCGCTGGCGTGACAGGTTTATTCAGGGTCGCATTCAGGCAAGAAAAAACTGGGCCCCGGGTCGAGCCGGGAGTGACGAGAGGGGGATTGCCCCCTCACCCGCTCGGCTGCGCCGAGTCGACCTCTCCCGCGAGGGGAGAGGTGAAGGTCAGCCCAAGGTACCGAACGCCGCCAGCCGCCGCGACACCGCCTGCGCCGCCTTGGCATCCCCCGCCTTCAACGCCGCCGCAATCTGCACCCCGTGCGAGCGCAGCAGCGCTTCATAGGCATCGTCCGCCGGCAATTGCGCCACGCCCTGGAGCAGTTGCGCGGCCTTGGCCGCATTACCCTTGTCGAGATCGAGCAGGGTCTGTGCATAGAAGACCCGGTGCACCGGGTTGGTCGGATCGAGCTTCATCGCCTTGGCAAAGCCGGCATCGACTTCGCTGGCCTTGGCGCCGAGCACCGTCGACGCCATGAAGCCGCCCAGCGTTGCCACCGCGCCGCCGTGCCAGCCGGCGACCGCGGCCCAGCCGAGCGGTTTTTCGGGGTGGGCGGCGCGCCAGGCTTCGAAGCCCTGGCGCGATTCCTTGCCGAGCCCCGGCGATTTGGTCAGCTTGGCGCGATAGCCCGTCGCCACCGCTTTCTGGAACAGCGCGTCGGCATTGCCCGGCGCCCTGGCCAGCGCCTTGTCGAAATCGGCTTCGGCCGCGGCGATGATCACCAGCGCTTGCGCCTTGTCGCGGGTCATGTACGCCGCCTGCACCAACTGCGCGCGGCCCGACAGGACCAGCCCGGCCGGCGTGGCTTCGGCGCGGCCGTCGCGCACGACCATCGCCCATTTGCCCTCGCGAAAGGCACTGGTCGAATCGGCCAGTGCCGGGGTGGCAAGGGTAAGCGCCGGGACGGCAAGCGTGAGCAGCAGCGCGGTCAGCAGGGTCTTGGTCATGGTGTCTCCGTCATCGCCAGCGCGCCCGCAATCAGCCCCCGGGTTTCGGCCAGGCCATAGAGCGCGATGAACGACCCCATACGCGGTCCTTGTGAACTCCCGATGAGCGTTTCGTACAGCGCCTTGAACCAGTCGCGCAGATTCTCGAAGCCGGCGGCCTTGCCGGCCTCATAGACCTCGAACTGATAGGCCTCGGCGTCCGCCCCAGGACCGACCGCCGCCAGCCGGGCATCGAGATCGCGCAGCGCAGCGGCTTCGCGTGCATCGGGCGCGCGGCGCTTGAGGCCGGGGATGACGAAATCCCGGGCATAGCGCGCCGCGTGCTGGACCAGCCGGTCGAGCAGCGGGTGCGTTGCCGGACTGGTGCCAGGGGCTTGCCGCGCGACATAGGCCCAGAGCTTTGCCGGGTCATCGGTCGCCGCCACCGAAGCCAGGTTGAGCAGCAGCGAGAAACTGACCGGCAGGTCGGCGGCCGGCGGGGCGCCTTCGTGAACATGATGCACCGGGTTGCCGAGCTGCTGTTCGATCGGCTGGTCCGGATATTTGGCGAGGAAATCGGCATATTCGTCGATGGCGCGCGGGATGACGTCGAAATGCAGCCGCTTGGCCTTGCGGGGGCTCTGGAACATGTAAAGCGCCAGCGATTCGGGCGGGCCGTAATCGAGCCATTCCTCGATCGTCAGGCCATTGCCCTTCGACTTGGAAATCTTTGTCCCTTCTGCATCGAGGAAGAGTTCGTAATTGAAGCCTTCGGGCGGCCGCGTGCCGAGGACGCGGGTGATACGCCCCGACAGCAGCACCGAATCGATGAGGTCCTTGCCGGCCATCTCGTAATCGACGCCGAGCGCCACCCAGCGCATCGCCCAGTCGACCTTCCATTGCAGCTTGCAGGCGCCGCCGGTGACGGGGACGGTGACGCTTTCGTTGGTTTCGGGCCGCACATAGGTGACCGTGCCGGCGGCGACATCATGCGCGACGATCGGCACCTGGAGTACGATGCCCGACACCGGGTCGATCGGCAGGAAGGGCGAATAGGTCGCGCGGCGCTCGGGGCCGAGCGTCGGCAGGATGACGTTGATGACCGCGTCGTAGTTTTCGAGGATGCGCAGCAGTGTCGCGTCGAACATGCCGGCCTTGTAGCAATCGGTCGACGACAGGAATTCATAGTCGAAGCCGAAGCCATCGAGGAAGGCCTGCAACCGCGCGTTGTTGTGCTGGCCGAAACTCGGGTGGGTGCCGAACGGATCGGGCACTTGCGTCAACGGCTTGCCGAGATTGGCGCGCAGCAATTCGGGGTTGGGGATGCCTTCGGGCACCTTGCGCAAGCCGTCCATATCGTCGCTGAAGGCGATCAGCCGGGTCTTGACGCCGGGCGCCAGGCTTTCGAAGGCGCGGCGCACCATCGTCGTGCGCACCACTTCGCCGAAGGTACCGATGTGCGGCAGCCCCGACGGGCCATAGCCGGTTTCGAAGATCACCCCGGCCTCGGGAAAGCCATCGGGGTAGCGCGCGATCAGCTTGCGCGCTTCCTCGTAAGGCCAAGCCTTGTTTTCGAGCGCCGCGGCGCGAAGTTCGGTGGTGTTGCGCATCTGTTCCGTCTAATCCTTGCGCATGTTCTGTGGCGACTCTGCCCCAACGGCGCAAGCGCGACCTGCTCCCTCCCCGCAGGGGCGCGGGAATTGATCGCCTTTCCCGCCCTTGCCGCCACCCATGCCGGCGTCTGGATCGCCATGCCCGATGGCCCCGCGGTCGCCGTCGGCCGCGGCGAGGCCATCCGCCGCGCCGCCGACACGCCGCACATCCTGCTCAACGCCACGGTCATCGCCAGCCGGCTCGGCTATCCCGAACTCGGCGGGCTCGACCTCCTCGAACTCTTCGCCTTCATCCACCCGGCGCGTTTTGCCGTGCCGACGCCGCGCGGGCTGGCGGCGGCGCTGGGCA
>JBILPK010000351.1:0-2868 GCA_044373875.1 Polymorphobacter sp. | reverse complement strand
TTGCCAGGTTGTTATCTGCGAGTAAAAGATTGCGATAATTTGGCATCAGTGTATAACCTGCATCTATCACTTTTTTGGAATAGGTGGCGGCTTCGTTCCACTTTGGAACTCCCGAATAAACTTCCGCATTCAGGTATAAGCGAGCCAGCAAGGATTGTGCTGCTGCTTTATCGGCCCTTCCATACTCGTTAGACTTGGCAGCAGGTAAATCTGCCTCAATGGCCAACAATTCGGTTTCAACGTATTTGTACAAATCTGCGCGCTTAATTTGAGGGGGGTTGGGTCCGCCGATTACACTTTCTTCTGTTACAAACGGAGGATTTCCAAACAAATCCAACAGGATCCAATATTGGTAAGCCCTCAAGAAACGAACTTCTGGGCGGTATTTCCTGATGGCATCCGCATCCGCTCCGGATATACCCCTGCTGGCAAGTTTGGCATCGGAAGACTGACGAAGGAACTCATTGATGATGGTAATTCCGTACAGGGATTTGTAATAAACCCCATGAAGGAACAGGTTTGCTGGGGACCAGCTCATGTTATGATAATCCGGCAAGCCTGGATCACCCCAAGATACAACGGCTTCGTCCGTGGTTAATTCTTCTGCCTTCCAGAAAGTACGGTAAAAATCGGCATTTTGACCCTCATCTGATCCCGGATAGAAAACGTCTGCTGCACCTGCAGGCCCACTGTTTCCTGTTAACGCCAAGGAACCGTAAATTTTAGCCAATGACTGTTTATAGCCCAAAGGAGTACTGTACACTATCTCTGATGTAACATCGTTGGTTGGCGTAAGATTCAAGTCCTTTGTGCATGAGGTTACTGCGGCTCCGATGGAAAGCAGTACCAATGCGGTTTTAAAAATTTTATTTTTCATTCGTTTATTTTTAGTGTTTTTGTAAGAGAATGAGCCTTATAGTTTTCTCCGAAAGGATTTCACCTATTATGGCATATTCAAATCATTCGATTTCAAAAAATTATGATCAAAAATCAAGATTAAGGCCCGCTACAAATGTTCTAGGTCTTGGATAGAAATTGTTATCTATACCACTAGCATTTTCAGGGTCAGCCCCTTTGTATTTTGTGATTACAAACGCGTTTTGAACGTTTAAGTTAAACCTCAAATCAGCCTTGTTGCTCCACACTTTACCGAAATTATATCCTACATTGATGTTATCCATTCTAAAGAAGGAGGCATTTTGTATATAATAATCTGAGTTATAATACTTGTCACCTTCACCCTTAAATCCAGAAACAAGCACATCCGCAGAACCATTGCTCAAATAGCCAAGAGGGTTCAAGATATTTCTGGTGGCACCAGTACCTGAGGCCACATTGTTATACATGTAATTACCCAAACTTGCTCTAGCGATGAAACCTGCGTTCCATTTTTTGTAACCTACATTTCCATTAAATCCAAGGAAAACGTCAGGGTTTGCGCTTTTGTACCTATACAAATCCTTTTCGGTGATTGCACCATCCCTGTTCAAGTCTTCAAAAAGATTGTCAATAGGTTTTCCGTTGGCATCATACACTTGCTTGTACACGTAAAATGCACCCCTATTGTATCCCACAGAATTAATCAGGATAGTACCACCTGTTCCACCTGAACGACCTCCGAAGCGTTGACCTTCGTAATTTGGATCATCAGAGAAAGTGAGTTTGGTGATGCGGTTGCGATTGTAGGTGATGTTATAGCCAAAATCTACAGTCAAATCCTTCTTGCGAACAATACCTGTATTCATGGTGAATTCCACTCCTTTGTTTTCCATGTTACCCACATTAGCCAGAGCAATCGGGGCAAAATTTGTGCCAGCCGACTGGCCAACCTCGTTCAACAAGTCTGTCGTTTTCTTCAGATAAAAGTCTACACTACCTGTGATACGATTCTTAAATAAGCCGTAATCGAGTGCGATATTGGTGGTAGCAGTTTGTTCCCAGGTAAGATTGGCGTTGTAAGCAATAGGACGATACATATTGTAGAACACATTACCCAACTGGTACTGAGCCGTTTGGTTGCTTATGCCATAGTTGGCCAAATATGAATAGTTGCTGATGCCGTCTTGCTGACCAGTGATACCGTACCCACCCCTCAGTTTAAGATCGGAGATGGTTTTGCTGTCCTTCAGGAATGCCTCTTCACTCACTCTCCAGGCCAAAGCACCTGAATAATAGGTGATCCACCTGTTATCTGGATTCAACCTGGATGAGCCATCCGTTCTTGCTGCACCTGTAAGCAAATATTTCCCCTTATAAGCATAATTCAAACGGCCATAATAGGAGATCAACTTGTTTCTTGGTTTGTCAAATGCGAACAATGGGTCGGAATTCTTTCTTTTTGTGCCGTCTAAGAAGTAATCGGCATAATTATAATTTTTGGACAGATTGTCATAATAACCATAACCAGCGGTGAGGTCAAAACGACTTTCAATGCTTTTAACCTCCTTTACATAATTCAGATATGTTTCCATGAAGCTGTTGGAGATTTCCTGCTTGTATTTGTTTCTCTGTCCACCTTTTCTGATATCGTTCTCGTCTACATCTCTCATGTAACCGCCTCTGATACTATCATTTAAAATGACATTACCAGTACCTTTTGCGATGTCATAACCAAGGTTTACATTAGCACGTAATTCTGGTAAAAAATGAAATTTATAATCCAATTGGATGTTTCCAATACTCCTGTTTACGTTACTGTTGTTGTCCCTTGCATTTAGCAAACCAACAGGATTGTTTGGCGCCAATGACTTTAATCCTGTGGTGGCATTGGGGTCTAACCATTCAAAATAACCACCATAGCGGCTATATCCTGTTCTTACGGGTTTGGTTGGGTCGAAATTAACTGCAGAACCAATGGCTCCCTCGTCG
>JBILPK010000320.1:0-2887 GCA_044373875.1 Polymorphobacter sp. | reverse complement strand
TTGCTTGTTGATTCGCTTGCACACAGGCGGGGCATTCACGTTGCTGCAATCGCAGGCTATCTCGCATCAAGTATTTGAGAAGGAAGCAAGAAAATTTGCTTGATAACATAGATTATGTTAAATTTATGAGCCTGCCGCGCGTATCCGTGTCAATGTAGCGAAATAGATGAGACTCCTCCGGATTTTCGCGCTTTTGCCAACTTTTGGGGTGAGATTGCTCGCTCATGTGCGCGAAATTGCTGCGACTCAAAACCGCCCGAGTGGGTTTCGCGAATGGCGGCGAGAAGCGGTTGCCTGACGCGATCCGGTAAGCCGCTGGAGCATTGGACAAGCTTGTCGAGCTGCGCGGGGTTAAGGAATTCGACCAAGTTGGAGAACGCATTTGCGCGCAGATCGATTGACAGCGTCTGCTCGCGCGAGAGCGCGGTCAACGCATCCGGCTTGAGAAGCAAGTACCCGATTGCGGCCACAACGGATGCCCTCGTTCGAACGTGCTCGCCAGCAAGCGCTGCGAACACGTGGTCACTATACGCTTCACCGATGTAAAACGACAGTCCGCCAAAGCTTCCTGCTTCATCGAATTGCCGAGCAAAACTTGCACCGCCGGTTCCGGAACGCCAGCATACCGGTGCAGCAAGAGCGTTGATGCATTTGAGGAACTCGCCGGCAGTCCGGGTTCGCCAGGCAGATTCGGGTGATTGCCCGACGGCAACCCGCCGGAAAGCGGCCTCTCATATCGTCAGCAATTTCGTAGGCGGCGTTGCCGCCCGCAGACGGCCGCCACTACCGAAGCGCAGACCGTGGCCAAGTCGGAGCTTGGCCCCGTCAAATTGCCAACCACAGCCGCGCAGATCGAGAAGGTGCCTTGCATGACGTGGGCACGTTACGGTCCAGATCGAAACAGCAAAGCCAGGAAGCCAGTGGTCTTCTTTGGCGTCTTCAATCTCAACGAGGCAAGCGGGACAGGCCGCACCCCTCAGCCCTGTCGTTGGCGACGCATCGAGAACATGGCTGCGTCTCACGCGATTTAGCGGCTCGGCCAGCGACGTGATCTCGGCATTGCTGACGCCCGACACCTCGGACAAGCGGCGCACCACCTCAGTGGAAGGGTTGAGATCGTCGACCGGGCCTTCGGTCAACCAGGCCCAGAAGGTTTCAATGTCGACGAAATTGTGCGCGGCCAGACGCGCGACCCATGATGAGAAGGCCTCACCAGCATAGGGACGTGGCGCGAACGGTAGCCGCATTAGCCGACGTCCGTTTTCGCGCCGCGGCGCATCATGCCGGCAGTAAGGATATGCCGGGTCACGACCGCCGAGCGAAGAAGATCGATGGTGATCTGCTCGGACGCGTCGTCGATTGCCCGAACTGCCGCGGCGTTGAGCAGTCGGAATGTCTTGCCCGGGCTGCCCGCGGTGAGATCGTGCACGGCGGCCACCATGCTGCTATCACACAGCGACGGGCGTTGCAGCGGCAGATAGGCGATCACCGCCTGCACGATCGCCGCATAGTCGGCGTCGTTGCGCAGACGCGTGAGCTTGAACGGTTGCGACCGGCCCTCGACCTGCGGATCCGACATGACGGCATTCAGCGCCTCTGCCGTGCCGAGAAACGCGAACGAGAGTGCGAGTTGGTTTGCCAGGCGGCGCAGTGCAGCCAACGTCCGCCGCTGCGCCGTCGCACTTCCGATTGTCAGATTGTTGGTTTCGTCGATGACCAGAAGCCGAGTGTCGAGACGCTCGAGTTGCGCATAGGTCGCGCTTTCGAGTTCAACGACCTGGCCTCGTGGGATCGGTGCGCCGATCGCCCGAAGGATGGCAGCATACAAGCGCCGCTCGTCAGCTTCTGGCGGCGCCTCGAACGCGACCACTTCGGCTTTCTTTCGGCCCGTTTGCTCATCAATCGTCGCGTCGCGTCCACGCATGAACTTCTTCAGGATCGTGGTCTTTCCGATGTCCGGTTCGCCAAATATGAGCAGCGACGGCATCCGGGTCCGCCGCGCACCCCTCAGCAACTCGCCCAAGCGCTCGATGGCTACGCTGCCTTGCGGATAGTTGACCCAGCGATCGCGCAAGATCAGTTCGACACGCGCCTCTGCGTCACTGCCAGAGGGCTTCGCAGCCACTACCATTGCTCGATCGCGCCGACGTCAACGCCGATACTTATCGGCTCGTCGACCGCGGCCAACTCTCTTGGGACGGCCGTTAGGCCGGGATCTGTTGCCAGACTTTGCCCCCGAACGCGGCGTTCGGCATTCAGCCGTTCGCGACGGGTCATGCGTTGGCCTTGCGCCACGAGATCGGCATTGGCTTGCCGCGCCGCGATCAAGGCGGCCTCGTCAATGCTTGCCCGGCCCTCGGCGACAAGCGCGCGCCGGGCTGCCCGGATTTCCCAGAGTGCCATCGGCGGGTTGGCAAGATTGCGGTAGCGGATTGTCTGAAAGCCGTCCTCACCGCGCAGGAAAACACGTGACATGTCACGCGGATCGTAATGGATCAGTACGCGCCGCTCGGCACCATCGAACAGCGTCGCGAGGAACGGCTCGTAATAGCTGATGCCGTGTAACCTGATCCCCTGCCTCCCAATAAGTCGCAATACGGCCGGCAAATACTCAATCGCGAGCTGATCCGGGTTGGCAGGCTTTCGCGGCGTCCATGCCTTGCCACCAGGCGCCTCCAGCCATGCCACGAGCGGGGGACGTCCTGTCGTCGAATGGATCCGCCGATTATAGTCGCAGGCGACGTAACGCCAGATCCACGTCTCCAACTCGTCCAGCGTCAACGCCGCAGTTTTGTCGCTGTCATACTCCCCTCGCCGCTTCGGATTGGAAAACGTCGTGCCGGGCAGCAGGTGAAGCGCCGTCTGTGCCGTCCCGATCAGCCGTTCG
>JBILPK010000151.1:0-8260 GCA_044373875.1 Polymorphobacter sp. | reverse complement strand
CTATCGTCGGGAGCAAATCTGGTGAGGCAATGCGCTAGTGTCCGGTATTCGGACGAAATTGCAGAATGGGATCGCAGCTTTTGGATAACGACGCACTCGGGGGCTTTGCTGGCGATCCGGACTTCATGATGTCGCTTGGGCGCGGGTTGCTTGTCCTGCGCCTCCTGGCCGGGTCAGAACGGCAGATTTCACTCGCCGAAGTCAGCCGCCGCAGCGGGTTGAGCCGGGCCGCCGCGCGGCGGTGCCTCTATACGTTGTGCCAGCTTGGCTATGCGAAAAAGGGTGGAGAGGGGCCGGGTGGAGATGGAGCGCGCGGTGCCGGATATGTCATCTGCAACGATGTGATGACGCTGGGCAGGGGCCTGATGAACCCCAACTCGCTGGCGGTGCGCGCGCAGCCTTTGCTTGATGGCTTGCGTGACGAACTGGGCGAATCCTGCTCGATCGGCGTGCTGGAACGCGATCACGTTCGCTATGTTGCGAGGGCCGAAGCATCACGGATCATGTCGATCAACCTGCGGATCGGCAGCCGACTGCCACTTTATGCAACCTCGATGGGTCGGGTGCTGCTGGCAGGGTGCAGTTTGGCGGAGCGGCAGGACTATCTCGGCCGGGTGAGGCTGACGCCCCTGACCGCGCGGACAGTGACCGACAAAGCGTGCCTGTCCACTATTCTTGCCCAAGTTGAACGCGATGGTTTTGCCGTTCTTGACGAAGAACTCGAGGTTGGTCTCCGTTCGGTTTCGGTGCCGATCCTGAAAAACGGCAAGATTATCGCCGCTATCAACGTCGGCACATCCAGCGTGCGGACCAATGTCGAGACGCTAAAAGCGCGATTCGTGCCGATTTTGAACCGCACAGCGCAGGAAATAGCTTTTCTGGTAGATTGATATACCGCCAAAGCAGGGCAGCATGCGCGTTGGTAGCGGCCTGCCATCAGGTTCGGTTTCAAAAGGCCGATAGCCGTCGTATTTGATCGCTGGACTTTCGTTATGACTGAGCGACTGCCGAGGGGCAGGTCAGCGAGATCGATCTTGGAACGTTAACTTCTTGTGATCCTGCTCACTCCGCCGCCGGCAGGTAAATCTCCCCGCCCTTCGCCCGGAACTCCGCACTCTTCTCCGCCATGCCGGCTTCCAGCATCGAGTCGGTATTCTGCTTCGCCGCGTAATCGCGCACGTCCTGCGTGATCTTCATGCTGCAGAATTTCGGCCCGCACATCGAGCAGAAGTGGGCGACCTTGGCACCTTCGGCCGGAAGCGTTTCGTCGTGATATTTGAGCGCGGTTTCGGGGTCGAGCGACAGGTTGAACTGGTCGCGCCAGCGGAAATCGAAGCGGGCACGGCTGAGGGCGTCGTCGCGGAGCTGCGCGGCGGGGTGGCCCTTGGCGAGGTCGGCGGCGTGGGCGGCGAGTTTGTAGGTGATGACGCCGACCTTGACGTCGTCGCGGTCGGGGAGGCCGAGGTGCTCCTTGGGCGTGACGTAGCAGAGCATGGCGCAGCCGAACCAGCCGATCATCGCGGCGCCGATGCCGCTGGTGATGTGGTCGTAGCCGGGGGCGATATCGGTGGTCAAAGGCCCGAGGGTGTAGAAGGGCGCTTCGCCGCAGGTTTCGAGCTGCTTGGTCATGTTGACCTTGATCTTGTGCATCGGGACATGGCCCGGGCCTTCGATCATCACCTGGCAATCATGCTTCCAGGCGATTTGCGTCAGCTCGCCGAGGGTTTCGAGTTCGGCGAATTGGGCGCGGTCGTTGGCGTCGGCGATCGAGCCGGGGCGCAGGCCGTCACCCAGCGAGAACGACACGTCATAAGCGCGCATGATTTCGCAGATTTCCTCGAAGTGGGTGTAGAGGAAATTCTCCTTGTGGTGGCTGAGGCACCATTTGGCGAGGATGCTGCCGCCGCGCGACACGATACCCGTCACGCGGTTGGCGGTCATCGGCACATAGGCCAGCCGCACGCCGGCGTGGATGGTGAAATAATCGACGCCCTGTTCGGCCTGTTCGATCAACGTGTCGCGATAGACTTCCCAATTGAGGTCCTCGGCGACGCCGCCGACCTTTTCGAGTGCCTGGTAGATGGGCACGGTGCCGATGGGGACAGGGCTGTTGCGCAGGATCCATTCGCGGGTGTTGTGGATGTTCTTGCCGGTGGAAAGGTCCATGACATTGTCGGCGCCCCAGCGGGTCGCCCAGACCATCTTTTCGACTTCTTCGGCGATGCTCGACGCCACGGCGGAGTTGCCGATGTTGGCGTTGATCTTGACGAGGAAGTTACGGCCGATCGCCATGGGCTCGGCTTCGGGGTGGTTGATGTTGGACGGGATGATGGCGCGGCCGCGGGCGATTTCGCTGCGGACGAATTCGGGGGTGACGTAATCGGGGATTTCGGCGCCGAAATCCTCGCCATCGCGGATGTGGCCGGCGATCTGCGCGCGGCCGATGTTTTCGCGGATGGCGACATATTCCATTTCAGGCGTGATGATGCCGCGCCGGGCATAGGCGATCTGGGTGACGGCGGCGCCCCCTTTGGCGCGCCACGGCATCGGGTTGACGTTGGGGAACTGCACGACCTCAGGCTTCTTGCCGGCGCTGGCGCCGATGATGCCGTTATCCTCGGGCTTCACCTCGCGCCCCGGATAGCGTTCGACATCGCCGCGGGCTTCGATCCAGGGGGTGCGGAAGCCGGGCAGGCCGGCCTCGATATCGATGCGGGCGTTGGGGTCGGTATAGGGGCCGCTGGTATCGTAGATGCGGACCGGGGGTTCCTTGGCGCTGGGTTCGAGCACGACTTCGCGCATCGCGACGCGGATATCGGGGAACAGGTCACCGGCGATATGGATCTTGCGGCTGCCAGGCAGCGGCCCGGTGGTGATCGGCATTTCGATCTTCGAATTGATGTCGGCCATGCTGCTCGCTCCACATAGTTCGGGAGTGCGGGCAGGGTGCCACGCCCTCCCTACGCCGGGGTCAACCGGATCAGGTTCAGCGGGTCGCAGTCATCAACTGCCTCTCAGCCGGTTGTGCCGGCCCCCCGGGGACTGGTGTTACTGTAGGGCCGGCGGGGCGAATTGGGCAAGCCCCCGATCGGTGCCGCAAGCCTTGTCCCAGAACCGGAAATACAGGCCATAGTTGCACGTGTAGCGGGCGTGGTGCGCCTCGTGGTGGCTGGCGGTGATGATGTGGCCGCCAAAGGTGCCGTTCACCCAGCGCGCCGGGAACATTTCCCAGCCCATGTGGTTGGTGACCCCCATCACCGTCGCGACGGTGAGGACGACGCCGAGCGCCGACCAGTGGATGGGAATGGCGAAGGCGAGGACGGGGATGACGAAGGCACCCGACAAGGCTTCCCACGGCGAAAAGCTCATCGCTGCCCAGGCGGTGGGGGGCTTTGAGGCGTGGTGGGTGGCGTGGACAGCCTTGAACAGCCGCGGCGCGTGCATCCAGCGATGGGTCCAGTAGAACCAGGTGTCGTGGAGGAACAGGTAGAGCGCGATGCTCGGCAGCCACCATAGCGCGGCGGCGGCGCTGAAATCGGTGGTGATCGCGGTCAGGCCATGAAAGCGCCAGGCGGCGAGCATGACGCCGGCGGGAATGCCGTAGATGATGGCGGAAACGATGGACCAGTGGATTTCGTCGCGCACCTGCTTGCGGCGGCGGGCAGGGTCCTTGGGGCCGGCGGTGATGCCGCGCCGGGCGGTCCACCAGGCGAAGCCGCCGCTGGCGGCGAAATAGCGCACGAGGACGATAAGGGTCGTCTGCGCGGTGCCGATGGCGAGGAGAGCGGGGTCGATCACCCGCTCCTGATAGGCGAGCCGGGCCGCCAGTGAAAGCGGCCCGGTGTCGCGGTCGGATCAGCGCAGGCCGATGCCGCCGAGCAGGCCGAACGCCTGCAGCAGCCAGATCACCACGGCGATGACGATGACGACGTTGAGAATGCTTTTGATCTTGGCATCCATGGGGATGTAGTTGTTCACTAGCCAGAGCAGCAGGCCGATGATGACGAGTGTTACGAGGATGCCGATCATGGAGGTTCCTTTCGCGCCAAGGCGGCGCATTATACCACAATGATCGGCCGTTGCGGTGGTTCCCGCCGTCAGATGTTTCGGACGGCGAGTTGGCGTTGCCAGGCGATGGCATCGGCGACCATGGCATCGAGATCGTCATGCACCGGTTCCCAGCCGAGTGCGGCGCGGATGCGCACCGGATCGGCGACCAGCCGCGCGACATCGCCCGGCCGGCGCGGAGCCATGACGCGGCGCAGGCGGGTGCCGGCAACACGATCGACGGCATCGAGCACCTCGTTCACCGACAGGCCGCGGCCATAGCCGACATTACAGGTAAAGCTGTCGCCGGGCGCACGGCGCAGCGCCGCGACGGCCGCGAGATGCGCTTCGGCCAGATCGGCGACATGGACGTAATCGCGGATGCCGGTGCCATCGGGGGTGGCAAAATCGCTGCCGGTGACCAGCACATGGTCGCGCAGGCCGGTGGCGGCTTCGGCGGCGATCTGGAGGATCTGGGTGGCTGGCCGCGAAACCTGCCCGGCACGCCCGGCACGATCGGCGCCGGCGACGTTGAAATAGCGCAGGATACCCGTGTTGGCGGCGCCCGTTGCGGCGATATCGGCCAGGATCCGCTCGACCATCGCCTTGCTGGTGGCATAGGGGCTGGCGGGGGCGAGCGGCAGGTCTTCGGACAAGTGCGCCGAATCCTGCTGGCCATAGACCGTGCCGGTCGATGAAAACAGCAGGTGGCGCACCCCGCCGGCGATCGCGCCGGCGAACAGGCCGACCGCGGCAGCGACGTTGGTGGTGTAGTAGCGCAGCGGATCGGCGACCGATTCGGGCACGCAATACACCCCGGCGCAATGAATGACGGTGTCGATGCCGTGGCGGCGCACGCTGTCGGCCACCAGGTCCCGGTCGCCGCAATCGCCTTCGATGAACACCGCGCCATCGGGCACCATCCAGCGTCGCCCGACCGACAGGTCGTCGAGCACCACCACCGCATCACCGCGATCGCGCAGCGCCAGCGCGATGTGCGCGCCGATATAGCCCGCGCCGCCGGTGACAAGGATCATGCAGCGCCCAGCCAGCGCTCACGCTTGCGATAGAGGGTCGACGGGCTCAACCCCAACGCATCGGCAGCCTTGCGCAAACTGCCGTCATGGCGGGTTACCGCGGCTTCGATCGCCCAGCGTTCGATGGCATCGAGGGTCATGCCGGCCAGCGCTGCGGCATCGGGTTCGCCGGCCACCGCCGGCGTTGCCGTCGCTGTCGCCACGGCCACGGGCGGCGGCGCGGTGGCGCGCCTGTCGCCACCGCTGGCAAAGCTGGCGAGCAGCAGTTCGGGCCCCTGGCTCATCACCACGGCGCGGCGGATGACATTCTGCAATTCGCGGACATTGCCCGGCCACGCATCGGCGAGCAGCCGGGCCCGGACATCGGCGCTGAGCGGATCGAAAATCTTGCCCTCCTGCTCGGCAAAGCGTTCCAGAAACGCCTCGGCGAGCAGCACGATATCGTCATCGCGATCGCGAAGGGCTGGCATTTCGAGCGGGATGACGGCGAGGCGGTAGAACAGATCCTCGCGAAACCGCCCGGCGGCGACTTCGGTGGCGGGGTCGCGGTTGGTAGCGCAGATGACGCGCACGTCGACAGGCTCGGCCTTGCTGCTGCTGACACGCTGGATCATGCCGGTCTGCAAAAAGCGCAGCAGCTTGACCTGGAGCTTCAGATCCATCTCGCAGATTTCATCGAGGAACAGCGTGCCGCCATCGGCCTCGCGCGCCGCCCCCAGCCGGTTTTCGATGGCGCCGGTGAAGGCGCCTTTCAGATGCCCGAACAGTTCCGATTCGAGCAGGTTTTCGGGGATGGCGCCACAATTGATCGCGATGAACGGCCGCGCGGCGCGGCGGCTGGCGCGGTGGATGGCTTCGGCGGCGACTTCCTTGCCGGTGCCGCTTTCGCCGGTGATGAACACCGTAGCTTTTGAATCGGCGACGCTTTCGATGGCGCGATAGATCGCCTGCATCGGGTTGGAGCGGCCGACAAAGCCCTGGAAACTGTCGCGCGAGGTCAGCTTGCGGACCACCGCGACTTCGCGTTCGAGCCGGCGCCGGTCCATGGCGTTGCGCACCGTGGTGAGCAGGCGCTCGCTGGCCAGCGGCTTGACGAGGAAATCATAGGCACCGAGCCGCATCGCCGCGATGGCGCGCTTGATCGAACCATCGGCGGTGACGACGATCACTGCCGTGTTGTCGACCAGCCCGGCCATGCCGGTCAGCCAGTCGAGCCCGTCGCAATCGGGCAGCTGGAGATCGAGCATCACGACATCAAAGGGCGGTGTCGCGGCATCGATCCGTTCGCGCGCTGTCGCGCCGCGATCGGCGATATCGACGCTGTAGCCAGCGGTTTCGAGCAGGCCGGCATAGGTCATCGCCAGCGAAGCGATATCCTCGATGACGAGGATGCGGCCGGGCTGCGACGAGCGGGCTTGCGGATCGAGCATGGCAGGGACCTTCAATCGTTCACGAGACCGGTCCGCCACCGTCGGCATGACCGATTTTGCGACAGTTACGAGAGCGTGCCAAAATCGCAAAAGGCGACACGCCAGCCTCTCGTGATGGCAGAACACGAACTTGTTGCAAGATGCAACAAATCTGTGCCGCACGCTGCAACGGCTGCCGTAGCGGCATCACGGTCCCGATGGCGGGCCGGCGCGCGGTGTTTCGGCGCTATCGCCGAGCAGATGGCCGGCAACGATCGTGCCATAGCGCGAAAATGGCGTATCGTGGTGGCGTTGGCGCGTCGCCGCGACGGCGCCGGTGAAGCGCGGGTCTTGCGGGCGGACTTTGCCGTCGATGTAGAATGCCACGTCCCAGGCTTGCTGGACCGACAGGCTGGCTTCCTGGCCGAGCGGCATGTTGGCGTGGATGAACGCCGCCGCCTTGTCGATCGTCGCCATGCCGGCCCCCCAATTATAGGCGCGGGCGCCCCATAGCGGCGGGTAGACGGTATCCCCGGCGCGTTGCCCGGCACCATCGGCGCCGTGGCAGGCGCTGCATTTTTCGGCAAAGACCGCGGCACCGCGGGCATCGTCGCCGGGCAGCGCCGGGGCGGCGAGCGCGGGAAATCCGCGACCCGGCGGTGACAGGCCGCTGGGCAGGCCGCGCGCCATGAAGGCCGCATAGCTTTCGATGGCGAGCAACTCGCGGCTGCCGAGCGGCGGCGGCGCGCCGTTGAGGCTGTAGAGGAAACAATCCTGCACGCGCTTCTGGAAGCTGTTGATCTCGCCGTTCTTCTTGCGAAAGGCCGGAAAGTTGACGAACGCCGCCCATAACGGCGCCGCCCCCGCTTTGCGCCCGGCATCGAGATGGCAATTGCTGCACACCAGGCCATTGCCGACATAGGCCGGCGCCAGCGCCGCGGTTTCGGTCAGCAGCCGCGCGCCCAGCCGGACGGCATCACCATAGGCATCGGCGGGGGCATCGGCGGCGCGCCGAGGCGCAAACGCCGGTGCCGCCGGGGCGAATGCCGGCTTGGCCGGGGCGGTGACAGGCGCTGTCGGCATGACCGGCGCACGGGCCATGGCGAACCACAGCGCCAACGCGCCGAGTGCCGCCCCGGCCGTCGCGGAGGCGATCAGCCGGACGGTCATGGCGCGCCCCGGCGAACCGATAAGACCGGCAGCAGGTGAAGGCTGGCGTTGTCGCACATGCCGAAATCCTAGACCGTCCGATCAGCGAGGACAATCGGTGCGCGCACCCCCGATGCCGGTATCGATGCTGCTCAAGGCGCCGCGTGGACCTTGGCCGCGGGGGCCGCGGTATGGGCCTTGGCCGCGCGGGCCGCGGCAAAGGCGGCGGTGAAGCCGGCCTCGTCCATCCCGCCGACGATCAGCAGGGTGCCGACGACATAGGACGGCGTGCCTTCGAGGCTGAGTGCAAAGGCTTCGGCGCCGTTGCCGGCGATGCGCCGGTCGATGGCCAAGCGGTGGGTTGCCAGGTCGGCGAGCAAGCGCGGCCAGCTGCCGCCGGCGGCTTCGACAGCCGCTTGCAGCACCGCATCGTCGAGCCCGCGGCGTTCGGCCATCAGGCGCATGTGCACGGCAGGATAAATGCCCTGGCGTGCCGATGCGACCGCAACCCGCGCCGCCCGTTCCGACACCGGGCCGAAGATCGGCCAGTCCTTGAAGATGATCCGGACGCGGCCGTCGCGGCGGAACGCCGCCGCCAGCGCCGGTGCGGCGCGCTTG
>JBILPK010000150.1:0-8264 GCA_044373875.1 Polymorphobacter sp. | reverse complement strand
CGATTGCGACACGACATCGCCCAATGCATCGATGATCAACCGCAAGCGGCGGTGCTGCGTCGAAAAGGTCAGCCGGAAGGTGCCGGCATCGTCATCCACCCCGGCTTCGACCGACGAGGCGATGGCGCCGGCCTTCAGCAGCGGCTGCACGTCTGCCGCCGCCAGCTTCAGCCCGGCAGCGATGGTTTCGGCATCGACGGTAAAGGCGCGGGCGCCATCGGCAATCTCGATCATCGGCCTGCTTTGGCGGCTGGCCCTGCCGCGCGCAAGCTGTTAGAGCCGAGGCGCGGTCAGAGGATCGGGCGATCGCCGCCGAGCAATCGGGGGAGGAAAGTCCGGGCTCCACGGAACGCGGTGCCGGGTAACACCCGGCGGGGGCGACCCCAGGGACAGTGCCACAGAGAGCAGACCGCCGATGGGTTCCGGCAACGGAAAGACAGGCAAGGGTGAAAGGGTGCGGCAAGAGCGCACCGCGCGACGGGTAACCGAAGCGGCATGGCAAACCCCACCGGGAGCAAGACCGAATAGGGACGGCACGAACCTTCAGGCGCAAGTTTGAAGGTTCAGGGCAGGAACCGGCCCCGTCGTCCGGGTTGGTTGCTTGAGGCGCCGGGCAATCGGCGCCCTAGAGGAATGATCGTCCAGGGGTCTCGGCCCCAGACAGAACCCGGCTTACAGATCCTCTGATCGCAGCGCGGCCGAGCGTAGCGAAGCTACGCGCGGACTCGCGCAAGATCGGCCAGCGAGACGGGGCGCGCTCCTGCGCCCCGGACTCGTCTGACGTCAGCATGGGCTTTGCCCATGCCCTTGCTTGTCGTTCTTCAAACCAAACCAGGAAAAAAGCGCGGGCAAAGCCCGCGCGCCGGACGGGACCGGGTGGCCGAGGGCCACCCGCCCCGCCGATAGGTCTTGCGCCTATCGGCGCATTGCGCTTCGCACGATGCGCTCGCGGCGCTACGACCACGGCCGCCAAGCCGCCCTTTCCGCCTCCAGCTTGGCCACCTGCGCTGCGGAAAACCCCCGCGCCAGCCCATCCGCCAGCGCCCCGGCCTCCACCGCCACCGCATCCCCCGCCCCCGCCGCCAGCCGCGCCCAAACCCAGGCCCGGCCCGGGTCCGCCGCCACACCACGTCCGTTCGCCAGCGCCTTCGCCAGCGCCAGTTGCGCCGGCGCATAACCGCGATTGGCGGCGCGTAGCCACCAGCCGACCGCCACCGCCGGATCGGCCGGGCGGCCCTGCCCATTGGCAGCCATCACCCCCAGCATGGTTTCGGCGATCGCCGAGCCGCGATCGGCGAGCGGCCGCAACTGCGCCCGCGCGCTGCGATAGTCCCGCGCAGCATGGGCAGCCAGCCCGGCTTCCAGCGGTGCTGCCACCACCGGCGCTGCTGCCACCAACAGCATGACCCCAAGAACACGCCACATAATTTCAACCAGTCGTTGATCTCCGCCAGCATAGCCACCCCGCCGCTGCGCGTCACCCCGCGCGCAGCAGCGCCACGCTTTTGATTCAGCCGCTGCGCAGCAGCGCCACGCCGGCATCGCGTTCGAACAGATACAGCAGCACCCGCGCCGCCTGCCCGCGCGGCCCCTCCAGCCCGCCATCGCGATCGAGCAGCAGGCGGGCATCGTCGCGCGCCATGCCGACGAACTTCGCCGTCCGCTCCGGATCGGCAAGCCGGAACGCCGCCTCCCCCGATTGGCGATGCCCCAGAATCTCGCCGGCGCCGCGCAACTCAAGGTCAGCCTCGGCGATGCGAAAGCCGTCATTGGTCTCACGCATCAGCTTCAGCCGCGCCTTGGCGGTTTCCGACAGGTCGGGCCCGCGAAGCAACAGGCAAACCGACCGCCCGCTGCCGCGCCCGACCCGGCCGCGCAGCTGGTGGAGCTGCGCGAGGCCAAAGCGTTCGGCCGCCTCGATGATCATCAGCGTCGCATTGGGCACATCGACCCCGACCTCGATGACCGTCGTCGCGACCAGCAGGCCCAGCCGGCCGCCGGCGAAATCGGCCATCACCGCGTCCTTGTCGGCGGGCTTCATGCGGCCATGGACCATCCCCACTGTCGGCCCGAAGCGCGCCTTCAGCTCGGTCGCCCGCAGTTCCGCCGCCGCCTCGTCGCCATTCTCGCTGCCTTCGACGAGCGGGCACACCCAATAGGCCTGGCCACCATCGGCAAGATGCCGGCCCAGCCCCGCGACGACTTCGTCCATCCGCTCCACAGCCGTCACCCGCGTCTCGATCGGCTGCCGCCCGGGCGGCAGCTCGTCGATCTGCGATCCGTCCATCTCGCCATAGTTGGTCAGCGCCAGGCTGCGCGGGATCGGCGTTGCCGTCATCGCCAGCAGATGCGGCGGCGCCTTGGCCTTGGCGGCCAGCATCAGTCGCTGCGCTACGCCGAAACGATGCTGTTCATCGACAACCACCAGCCCGAGATCATGATAATCGACAGCATCCTGGAAGATCGCATGGGTACCGATGAGGATGTCGATCCGCCCCATCGCGAGGTCATCGAGCAGGTCGAGCCGCGCTTTTCCCTTGTCACGCCCCGTCAAAATGCCCACCCGCACCGGCAGGTCGCCGAGCATTTTCGTGATGCTGGCAAAATGCTGCCGCGCCAATATCTCGGTCGGCGCCAGCAGCGCCGCTTGCGCCCCGGCCTCCACCGCCACCAGCATCGCCAGCAGCGCCACCAGCGTCTTGCCCGACCCGACATCGCCCTGCAGCAGGCGCAGCATCGGCGAGGATTGCGCCATGTCGCCCGAAATCTCCCCGAGCACACGCGTCTGCGCGCCGGTCAGCGACCAGGGCAGGCGCTGCTCCAGCGGCCCGGTCAACCGGCCATCCCCGGCCAGCGCCCGTCCGCGCCGCAGCCGCGTGTCGCGCCGCACCAGCAGCAGCGCCAACTGGTTGGCGAGCAATTCGTCATAGGCCAGCCGATCCTTGGCCTTGCCCTCCTCGACCAGCGCGTGCGCAGCCACCAGGCTGTCGCGCCACCCGGCCCAGCCCTGGCGCTCGATCACGCTCGGCTCGATCCATTCGGGCAGGTCGGGGGCGCGTTCCAGCGCCAGCGCCACCAATTGCGCCATGCGCTTGTTGGTGACGCCTTCAGTCAGCGGATAGACCGGTTCGCGCAGCATCGGCCCCATCGCGTCACCGGGCAGCGCGATATCGGGGTGGCTGATCTGCAGCGTCTGGCCATAGCGATCGAGCTTGCCGGTGATGCGCCGCTGTTCCTGGATCGGCAGCTTGCTGCGCGCCCAGGCGCCTGACTGGCCAAAGAACACCAGGTCGACCCATTGCCCACCGCCATCGACCGCACGCACGCGCAGCGGACTGCGCGGCCCGCCGCTATCGTGGCGAACGATGGTCAGCACGACGACAATCGGCCGGCCAACGAGCGATTCGTCGATGTGGTCGACCTGCACCCGGTCGATCGCCATGATCGGCAGGTGAAAGAGCAGATCGAGCGCGCGATTGAGTTTCAGCCGCGCCAATTGCCGCACCAACGCCGCCCCCACCCCTTTCAGGGCGGCGGTTTCGGCGAACAGCGGGTTGAGGATGGCGGGCCGCATGGTTAGGACAGTCATAGCCGCCGCGCGCCCGCTTTGAAACGGGCCGCGGCCGAACGTTTTTGGCCAAGTCTTACAGGAGCCCCCTCGCATGACAGACGCGGTCAGCCACGACCACCGCCTTCGCCGCCTGCGCTTCCGCGCCTGGCACCGCGGCACCAAGGAAGCCGATCTGCTCATCGGCGGCTTTGCGACGCGCTTTGCCGATGGCTGGAATGACGACGAACTGCGCTGGTTCGAAGCAATCCTCGATGAACAGGATGTCGATGTCATGGGCTGGGCCTTCGGCACCATCGTGGTGCCCGAAGCCTTCGCCGGGCCGATGATGGATGCGCTGCAAAGGCTCGATTATGTCGCCGTCGCGATGCGCTGATAAAAAGTGATCGACCTCCGCCGCTTCGTCGCCGCCACCACCCCGCTCACCCTTGCCCGTTGCGCCTCCGGCTTCCTGCCGTGGTTGATGGCCGATGCCGCGCGCGCCGTGTTCAACCCCGATGCCGAACGCCGCGGCGGCGGCCGCGCCGTGTTCATCGCGGCGGACGACAGCAGTGCTCGCGCGCTCGCCGAAGCCGCCACCTATTTCGCGCCGGAAATCGAGGTCATCCAGCTCCCGGCCTGGGATTGCCTGCCCTATGACCGCGCCTCCCCCGGACTGCGTGTCGCTGCCGAGCGCCTCGCCGCGCTCGCCGCCCTCGCCGTGCCGCCGACCCGCGCACAATTGCTCGTCACCACCATCAACGCCGTCACCCAACGCACCCTGCCGCCCGCCCGCATCGCCACGCTGACCGCGCATATCACCGCGGGCACCCGCATCGATCGCGATGCGCTGGCCGCCAAGCTCGCCGCCAATGGCTTCGTGCGCACCGATACGGTCGTCGAAGCCGGTGAATATGCGGTGCGCGGCTCGCTGCTCGACCTGATGCCCGCCGGCTCCCCCGATGCCCTCCGGCTCGATTTCTTCGGCGACGAGGTCGAAACCCTGCGCCGTTTCGACCCCGCCACCCAGCGCAGCCTCGGCGCTGCCGACGGTTTTACTCTGTTGCCGGTCAGCGAAGTGCTGCTCGATGACGAGCGCATCCGCAACTTCCGCAGCGGCTATCTCGATCGTTTCGGCGCCACCGCCACCGGCGATCCGGTTTATGAAGCCGTCTCCGATGGCCGACGCCTGGCCGGCATGGAACATTGGCTGCCGCTGTTCGAACCCGTCCTCGGCACGGTGTTCGATTATCTCGGCACCGGCGCCGTCATCATCCGCGAAGCCGGCGCCGACAAGGCCGCCGAGGACCGCTTCGCCGCCATCGCCGATTATCACGACAACCGCACCGCCGCCCTGTCGGGCAAGAAGGGCAGCTATCGCCCGCTGCCGCCGACCGCGCTCTATTTGTCACCCGAGGAATGGCAGGCGACGCTCAAGGCACGCGCCGTCCACATCGCCTCGCCCTTTAGCGTGCCCGATGGCACCCGCAACACCATTGTCTGCGATGCCGACCCGGCCCGTGATTTCGCCCCCGAACGCATCGCCCAGGCCAGCGGCGGCCCGCCAGTTTACGAAGCGATCAAGGCGCATGTCGATGAACGCCGCAAGGCCGGCGACCGCATTATACTCGCCAGTTACTCGAACGGCGCCCGCGAGCGGCTGAAAGGCCTGCTGGGAGACGAAGGCGTCGCTGGCCTCGCCGATGCCGGCAACTGGCAGGAAGCGCTCGGCCTCACCGCCAAAGGCCATGTCGCCCTCACCGTCGTGCCGCTCGAACACGGCTTCACCCGCAGCGAGCCGAAATCATCGCTGCTGGTGCTCACCGAGCAGGACATGCTCGGCGACCGCCTCGTCCGCCGCAAGCGTTCGGCGCGCAAGGCCGATGCCTTCATGGCCGAACTGTCGATGCTGACGCCCGGCGACCTGCTCGTCCACCGCGAGCACGGCATCGGCCGCTACGAAGGCCTGGTCGCCATCGAGATCGCCCGCCGCCCGCACGATTGCGTCGCGCTGAGCTATGACGGCGGCAGCAAGCTCTACGTGCCCGTCGAAAACATCGACGTCCTCTCCCGCTACGGCAGCGAATCCGAAGGTGTCGGCCTCGACAAGCTGGGCGGCGTCGCCTGGGCCGCCCGCCGCGGCCGCATGAAGGACCGCATCCGCGAAATCGCGGGTGAATTGCTCAAGACTGCCGCCGAGCGCGCCCTGCGCGAAGCCGAGCCGGCGCATGTCGATCCGCACAACTACGCCGCCTTTGCCGACAAATTTCCCTATGTCGAAACCGATGACCAGCTGCGCGCCATCGACGATGTGCTCGGCGATCTCGCCTCCGGCCGCCCGATGGACCGGCTCGTCTGCGGCGATGTCGGCTTCGGCAAGACCGAGGTTGCCCTGCGCGCCGCCTATGCCGCCGCGCTGTCCGGCATGCAGGTCGCCGTCGTCTGCCCGACGACGCTGCTCGCCCGCCAGCATTTCGCCGGCTTCAGCGAGCGTTTCGCCGGCCTTCCGGTCATCGTCCGGCAACTTTCCCGCCTCGTTACCGCCGCCGACGCCAAGGCGACCCGCGAAGGCCTCACCGATGGTACCGTCGACATCGTCGTCGGCACCCACGCCATCCTCGCCAAATCGATCGAGTTCAAGCGCCTCGGCCTCGTCATCGTCGACGAGGAACAGCGTTTCGGCGTCGTCCACAAGGAACGGCTGAAGTCGCTGAAGGCCGATGTCCATGTCCTGACGCTGACCGCCACCCCCATCCCGCGCACCCTGCAGATGGCGCTCACGGGCCTGCGCGAAATGTCGATCATCGCCACCCCGCCGGTCGATCGGCTCGCGGTGCGGACCTATGTTATGCCCTTCGACGAGGTCGTGCTGCGCGAGGCGCTGCTGCGCGAACACTATCGCGGCGGCCAAAGCTTCTTTGTCGTCCCCCGCATCGCCGATCTGCCCGATATCGAACAGTTCATTCGTGAACAGATCCCCGAGATCAAGCCGGTCACCGCGCACGGGCAAATGTCCCCGACCGAGGTCGAGGAGCGCATGAGCGCCTTTTACGACAAGCGCTACGACGTACTGCTCTCCACCACCATCATCGAATCCGGCCTCGATATCCCCAGCGCCAACACGCTGATCGTCCACCGCGCCGATCGCTTCGGCCTGGCGCAGCTCTACCAGATCCGCGGCCGCGTCGGCCGCGCCAAGACCCGCGCCTATGCCTATCTGACCACTCCCGCCGACCAGTCGATCACCGAAGGCGCCGAAAAACGCCTGCAAGTGCTCAGCGCGCTCGATACCCTCGGCGCCGGCTTTCAACTCGCCAGCCATGATCTCGATCAGCGCGGCGCCGGCAATTTGCTCGGCGACGAACAATCGGGCCATATCAAGGAGATCGGCTTCGAACTCTACCAGTCGATGCTCGAAGAGGCGATCCTCGAGGCGCAGGCCTTCGCCAAGGGCGTCAAGCCGCCCGCCGAAGCCTTCTCGCCGCAGATCACCGCCGAAGTCCCCATCCTCATCCCCGACGATTATGTGCCGGACCTCAACGTCCGCATGGCGCTCTACCGCCGCCTCAACGAGATGCAGGGCCGCCAGGACATCGACGGCTTCGCCGCCGAAATGATCGACCGCTTCGGCCCCCTCCCCATGGAGGCCGCGAACCTGCTCGCCATCATCGAAATCAAGCTCGCCTGCCTCGCCGCCGGCGTCGCCAAACTCGAAGCCGGCCCCAAGGGCGGGCTCATCACCTTCCGCAACGACAAGTTCCAGAACCCCGAAGGCCTGATGGCCTATCTCGACCGCCTCGGCCCCCGCGCCAAGATCCGCCCCGACCAGAAAGTCTTCATCGCCGCCGACTGGGCGAGCGACGGAGCGCGGCTAAAAGGCGCGCTGCAACTCGCCACCACTCTCGCCAAACTCGCCGCCGGCGCGACGGTGAAACCGGCAGCGCCAAAAGCCCCGCCGGCGCCGGCAAAGCCGCTGCCGCCGCGGCCGACGGTGTTCCGGGCGAAGGTGAAGGGGCGGTAGGAGGGGCCTCCGAACACCTGTCAACCATCTCCCCGGTCTGAACAGGCCCAAGGCCCCTGCCGCCGGAGGCTCTACAACCACCTCGCCCCAATCACGGCTTCTCCACCGCCGGCACCGCCTTCAGATATGCCGCGATCGCCGCCCGGTCGGCGTCGGTGAGTTTTGCCATATTGGCTTGCACTTCGACCATGGCGCCGCCGACGCTGTCGTAATCGGGGGTGAAGCCGGTGGCGAGATATTCGGCGATTTCGGCTTGTGACCAGCTGCCGATCCCGGTTTTGGCCGGGGTGATATTGGGGTTGTTGCCCTTGCCTTCCGGGCTGGCGGCGCCGGCGAGCCAGTGGGAGCGGTCGAGCGCGCCGAGGCCGCCCATAGCCCGCGGGGTGTGGCATTCGCCGCAATGGCCGGGGCCTTCGACGAGATATTGGCCGGCGCGTGCGGCGGGTGTCGCGCTGGCGGGGAGTGGCACCACCGGGCCGGCGTCGCCCAGGAACAGCCGTTTCCACAAGCCGATGCCGCGGCGGACGGTGAAGGGGAATTTCAGGTCATTGCCCGGCGCGCTCACCGCCACCGGCGGCAGGGTGCGCAGATAGGCATACAGGTCCGCGACATCGCTTTTGGTCATCCGCTGGTACGACCCATAGGGAAAAGCGGGGTAGAGGTGCCGGCCTTCGGGGTCGACGCCGCGCTGCATGG
>JBILPK010000149.1:0-8279 GCA_044373875.1 Polymorphobacter sp. | reverse complement strand
TTGAAAGACGAGAGCTTTTGCCCGGCATGAATAAGCCGTTAAATGTTTCAAAAACCCTAAATGCCAACGACAACGAGGCATTCGCAATCGCAGCGTAACATGAAGTCCTCCGGGACTTAGTTACACTGGCCGAAAGCGCGGTACGGGCCACACCGGGCAACAGAAGTGGAAACCGGCGGTACGGGGAGCACCGAGCAACAGAAGCTCCCCACTTTCACGTCCGGACGCGGGGTGATCATGCCCTGCCAGCCGCAGTTTCGTCGCCCGCGTCTGATCGTCGTGTGTGCACTGTCTGCAATGTCGGCCTTGACCCGGTGCGCCTGACACGGCACTGGCAATCGAGCCGATGTGTGGGCCTATTAATGAGGCGAACGTGACAGAAACGACCGCCGACAGCCTGATCCCCTATGACGAGATCGTCCAGGACGCGCTCCGCAGCGTCGTGCGCCGCGTCCTCGAAAAGATCGATGCCGAAGGCGGCCTGCCCGGTGCGCATCATTTCTACATCGCGTTTCGCACGCGCTACCCCGGGGTCGATATCCCCAGGCACCTGATCGAGCGCTATCCCGACGAGATGACCATCGTCATCCAGCATCGCTACTGGGATCTCGCCATCGATGATGAAGGCTTCCAGATCGGCCTCAGCTTCAACCAGGTGCCGGCCAAATTGCGCATTCCCTATGGCGCCATCAGCGGCTTCGTCGACCCGGCGGTCAATTTCGCCCTGCAATTCGCGCCCAAGGAAGGCGAGATGACCGCCGAACCCGAGCCCGAACCCGAACCGCCGGCACCGATCGAGCCCGGCAGCAATGTCGTGACGCTCGACCGCTTCCGGAAGAAGTGAGCCGCACGGAAACCGACAGTTTCGGACCCATCGAGGTCCCCGCCGACGCCTATTGGGGCGCCCAGACCCAGCGCAGCATCGGCAATTTTCCGATCGGGCACGACAGGATGCCGCTGGCGCTCATCCGTGCGCTCGGCCGCATCAAGCAGGCCGCCGCGCGGGTCAATCGCGCGCATGGGCTTGATCCAGTGCTGGCCGATGCCATCGAGGCTGCCGCCGCCGAAGTTGCCGAGGGCCGGCTCGACGACCAGTTTCCGCTGGCCGTCTGGCAGACCGGCAGCGGCACCCAGACCAACATGAACGCCAATGAAGTCATCGCGGGACGCGCCAACGAGATCCTGACAGGCAGGCGCGGCGGCAAGGTGCCGGTCCACCCCAACGATCACGTCAACCGGTCGCAAAGCTCCAACGATACCTTCCCGACCGCGATGCATGTCGCCGTCGCGCTCGAACTGCGCGGGCGGCTGTTGCCGGCGCTGCGGGCGCTGGCGGCACTGTTCCGGCATCAGCAGGCTGAATGGGCCGACATCATCAAGATCGGCCGCACCCATATGCAGGACGCCGTGCCGATGACGCTGGGGCAGGAGGCGTCGGCCTGGGCGCAGACCTGCGAGGACAATGCCGATCGGGTTGTCGCTTTGTGGCCGCGGCTCAGCCGGCTGGCACAAGGCGGCACTGCGGTCGGCACTGGCCTGAATGCGCCCGACGGCTTTGCCGAAGCCTTTGTCGCCGCACTCGCGGATCTGATCGGGGGGGGGCCGTGGGTCAGCGCGCCCAACAAGTTCGAAGCGCTGGCGACCAATGATACGATGGTTGAAGTCGCCGGCACGCTGACCACCATCGCCGCCGGCTTGACCAAGATCGCCAATGACCTGCGCCTGCTTGGCTCCGGCCCGCGCTCGGGTCTCGGCGAACTGGCGCTGCCCGAGAATGAACCCGGCAGCTCGATCATGCCGGGCAAGGTCAACCCCACCCAGTGCGAGGCGCTGACGATGGTCTGCGCCCAGGTAATCGGCAACGCCCATGCCGTGACGATCGGCGGCTTGCAGGGGCATCTTCAATTGAATGTCTTCAAGCCGCTGATTGCCCATAACATCCTGTCGAGCATCGAAATTCTCGCCGATGCGATCGATTCGTTCCGCTTGCGCTGTGTCGATGGCATGACGCCCAACCGCGACCGCCTCGCCGAACTCGTCGAACGCTCGCTGATGCTGGTGACGGCGCTGGTGCCCGCCATCGGCTATGACAATGCCGCCGCCATCGCCAAAAAGGCCCATCATGACGGCAGCTCGCTGCTTGAAGCCGGCCTGGCGCTCGGCCTGGTCGACGAAGCGACCTTCCGCCGGCTGGTGCGCCCGCAAGCGATGGTGTGACATCGGTTGCGGCGCGGCAGGTGACGCCGGGCCCCGAACCCGCTAACGCAGCGCCATGACCGAATTTTTGCGCCCCGCCTCGCATGCGCCGCCCCGTCGCGGGCTGATGTTCGTGCTGTCCTCGCCATCGGGCGCTGGCAAGACCACCCTGTCGCGCCGGCTGCTTGCCGAAGACCGCGGCATTACGCTGTCGGTGTCCGCCACCACGCGTCCGCCGCGCAAGGGTGAAACCGATGGTGTCGATTATTATTTCGTCTCGCCCGAACGCTTTGCCGAAATGGTGGCCGGCGACGAACTGCTCGAATGGGCGACGGTATTCGGCAACCGTTATGGCACGCCGCGCGCCCCGGTCGAGGCGGCGCTGCACGCCGGCCGCGACGTGCTGTTCGATATCGACTGGCAGGGCACCCAGCAGTTGCAGCAAACCGATGCGGCGAGCGACCTGGTCCGCGTCTTCATCCTGCCGCCCGATCTTGCCGAGCTCGAACGCCGGCTGACTGGCCGCGCCACCGATCCTGCCGATGTCATCGCCGGGCGCATGGCGCGGGCGCGCGACGAAATCAGCCATTGGGGCGAGTACGACTATATCCTGATCAACGATGATGCCGGGGTCTGCCTCGGCGAGATCCGCTCGATTCTTCATGCCGAACGCCTTCGCCGCAAACGGCAATTGGGGCTCGCCGGCTTTGTCCGCGACATGCTCGGCGCATGATCGTTCAGCCAGCGTCCAGCCAGGGAATGGCAGGATGACCGCTATGCGCCGTGGCCCCCTCCTGATCGCGTTGCTGCTTGGCCTGTCGGCGTGCGGCGGGGCGCCGCCGGGCGTGGCGAGCGCATCCGACCTGCGCGCGCGAAGCTGGCAGGAACAGATTACCGAGTCCGATCGCAAGCGCCTTGCTGGTCTGTGGAGCGCCTGGACCCGGGCACTCAACCAGGCCAGCGACGCGGGTGGCGCAACCGCGCTGGCGGCGGCCGGCCCGATGGCGGTGGCCGATGCCGCCACCGCCGGCAAGCCGCCGCTGCCCGGCGATTATCGGTGCCGCACGCTCAAACTCGGCGTGCGCAGCGATGCCCCGGCCACGGCGCCGGCGCTGGCCATGGCCGATCCGGTGCCCTGCCGGATCAGCGCGCGCGGCAGCCTGTTGTGGTTCGAACAGCTCGGCGGGCCGCAGCGCGTCGGCGGCACGCTCTATCCCGATGATGACCGGCTGGTGTTCCTCGGTTCGAAATCGCTCGCCGGCGAAATGCGGGTGATGGCCTACGCCTCCGATGCGGCGCGCGATCAGGTCGGCGTGCTGCGCGCGCTCGGGCCAGGGCGCTGGCGGCTGGAACTGCCCTGGCCGAACTGGCAGTCCAATCTTGAAGTCATCGAGATCACCGCAGGTTAGACCCTTGCCTGCCGCCGCCAAAGTGTGTCCTTGGCGCCGGTGCTGACAGACCCTTATTTCTATCTCGCCGCCATCCCGGCGGTGATCCTCCTCGGCCTCGCCAAGGGCGGCTTTGCCGGTATCGGCATCCTGGGCGTGCCGTTGATGGCGCTGATGATCTCGCCGGTGCAGGCCGCGGCCATCCTGCTGCCGATCCTGCTGGTGCAGGATGTCGTCAGCGTCTGGGTGTTCCGCCGGGAACGCGATGACCGCGTGCTGATGCAGATGCTGCCCGGTGCGGCGCTGGGCATCGCGGCGGGCTATGCGCTGGCGGCGCTGGTCTCGGTCGCCATGGTCGAGCTGGCGGTCGGGGCGATCACCCTGGTGTTCGCCATCCAGCGGATGCGCGCCGGCGCCGCCGCGCTGGCGACCGAGGCTACAACCTGGCGCGGCGTCGTGATGGGCGCGGCGTCGGGCTTCACTAGCCAGATCGCCCATGCCGGCGGGCCGCCGTTCCAGATGCATGTCGTGCCGTTGAAGCTCGATCGCGATCGTTTCATCGGCACCAGCGCGATCTTCTTTGCCGTCGTCAACTGGATGAAGGTGCCGGCCTATTGGGCGCTGGGGCAGTTCAGCACCGTCAACATGCAAACCGCGCTGGTGCTGATGCCGCTGGCGATCGCGTCGACCTGGGCCGGGGTGTGGCTGGTCAAGAAGGTCGATGCCGTGAATTTCTACCGGATCATCCATGTGCTCATGCTGGTGGTGGGGGCGAAACTAGTCTGGGACGGGCTGGCGGCGCTCGCGGTGAGCTGCGGATAGCCGCTGGCAGGATCGGGACGAAATTGACAAAGTTGACACATCTGCGGGCTTTTCGCGGGCGCCGCCGTGGCGGCAACAGCGCGCGATCGAATGACAGCGATGAGAGAGAACCGGAACCGGCATTCTTGCAACCGATCCGGTTCGCGTAAGACGGTGTTGCAACGCAGGTCGCCACAGTCTTGCCAACCGCTTGCGCGGAATTTGCCCACATACCCCTAACGCTCGCGAAAGGCTTTTAGCGACAGCTTGTTCGGGGCGCTCATGGGGTCTCCTTGAGGGTCGGCAGCGTCAGTAGGCCGGGCAGTTCGCCGGTGCGCGCCATCAGGGTGAATTGCGCCAGGTCGCGCTCGATATCGGCACGGACGAGGACTTCGGCGCTGGCGACATAATGCTGTTCGGTGCGGATGAGGTCGATCAGGCTGCCGCGCGCCATGCGGAACTGTTCGGCCATCGTGTCGCGCGACCGGCGATTGGCGCGATAGGCATCGGCAAGGGTCCGGGCGACGCGGGTAAGGATGCGGGCGTCGGCAGTGGCGGTTTCGGCGTTGCGTTCGGCTTCGATGCGGGTGCGATCGGCGGCAAAGCCCAATGCGCGGGCGCGGGCGCGGGCGCGGGCTTCGGCAACGCACGCGGCTTCGGCCCCCCCAATGACAGCGCCTGGCGCAGCACGATCTGGCCGCGCACGTCGTAATTATTGCCGCTGTCGAAGGCGTTGTAGCGCGTCGCCATCACCCCGGCCGACAGTTGCGGACGGGCATCGCCGCGCAGCGCGCGCGTCTCGGCCTCGGCGGCTTGCGCCCGCGCCAGCGCGGCGCGCACGGCGGGGGTCGTGCGGGCCATCACCATGGCGGCAGGCCAAGAAAGCGCAGCAGCGGATCGGCGGCAAAGTCGATCACCTGCTGGGGCAGGCGCAGTTCTGCCGCAGCCGGCACCGTGGCAAACAGCGCCAGCGCGGCAAACAGCCTTGCAGCGCGGACGGCTTCGGCCCTAGCGTGCGGCATGATCATGATCCGCCCAACGCTCGCTTCGGCCTTCGTCGCCGCCCTGCTCGCCACCACCGCGCCCGCATTGGCGGCCCCGGTCGATCTCGTCACGCTCTACAAGGATCTGCACGCCCACCCCGAACTTGCCTTTCAGGAAACCCGATCGGCGGGCCTGATGGCCGCCGAGGCGCGCGCTGCCGGTTTCACCGTCACCGAAGGGGTGGGGAAGACCGGCGTCGTCGCCGTGATGGTTAACGGCAAGGGGCCGACGCTGTTGATACGCGCCGACATGGATGGCTTGCCTGTCAAAGAAGAAACCGGCTTGCCCTATGCCAGCGCCGCGACGGGCAAGGCCGCCGATGGCAGCCAGACCCCGGTGATGCACGCCTGCGGCCATGACATCCACATGAGCGTCTGGGTTGGCGTGGCGCGCGCCATGGCGGCGGCGAAGGCGCAATGGTCGGGCACGCTGGTGATGGTGGCGCAACCCGCCGAAGAAGCCGGCGGCGGCGCCAAGGCGATGCTCGCCGATGGGCTCTATACGCGTTTTCCCAAGCCGCAGTTCGCGCTGGCGCTGCACGATGACAGCCGCATCCCGGCGGGCACTGTATCCGTACCGCCGACCGCGGCGCTGGCGGCGGGCGCGATGGTCGACATGAGCGTGCCCGGCATCGGCGGCCATGGCGCCTATCCGGCGACGACCAAGGACCCGGTCATGCTGGCGGCGCGGATCATCATCGGCCTGCAACCGCTGATCAGCCGCGAGAATGACCCGTTCCAGCCCGGTGTCATCACCGTCGGCTCGATCCATGGCGGCACCAAGCACAACATCATCCCCGACATGGTGAAATTGCAGCTGACGGTGCGGTCGTACGATACGGCGCAGCAGAAGCGGCTGCTCGCCGGCATCGCCCGGGTGGCGCGCGGCGAAGCGCTGGCGGCGGGCTTTCCCGAGGACCGGATGCCGGTGATGACGGTGCCGCACGACGTGCCGGCGACGCGCAACACGCCGGCGCTGGCGGCGCGGGTGGTGGCCACGCTCACCCGGACGCTGGGCGCCGAGCGGGTGATCGCCCTCGATCCGTCGATGGCGAGCGAGGATTACAGCGAATTCGGCCTCGCCGACCCTGCCATTCAGACGACGATCTTCTGGCTCGGCGGCGTGCCGCGGGCGAAATATGACGCCGCGCAAAAGGGCGGCCCGGCGATTCCGTCGCTGCATAACAGCGGCTGGGCGCCCGACCCGGCACCAACCATCGCCACCGGCGTTGAAGCGATGCGTGCAGCGGCGCTGATGGTGTTGAAGAAATAACAGGCTGCTCCCGCCCCGCAGGGGGGAGGCAGCGGTCGCGCTGAAAATGCACAGGGTGACGTCCACGTCACCCGGGGCTAAACTATCGCCAAATCATCCTTGGGAGTGCTCGACATGCGTGATTATCGCCAATTCTATATCGGTGGTGCCTGGGTCGATCCGATCGTTCCGGCGCAGCTCGATGTCATCAACCCAGCCACCGAAGCCGTTTGCGGCGTCATCTCGATGGGCAGCGCCCAGGATGCCGATGCTGCCGTGATGGCGGCGCGCAAGGCGTTTCCGGCCTACAGCCAGACCAGCCGCGCCGACCGCATCGAGCTGTTGCAGAACATCCTCGCCGAATATCAGAAGCGCTACCCCGAGATTGCCGCGGCGATCACCGAGGAAATGGGCGCGCCGGGCTGGCTCGCCATGCAGGCGCAGGCCGCCATCGGCGTCGGCCATCTGATGACCGGCATCGAAGTGCTCAAGAACTACAAGTTCGAGGAACTGCGCGGATCGACGCTGATCACCCATGAACCGATCGGCGTCTGCGCCTTCATCACGCCGTGGAACTGGCCGATCAACCAGATCGCCTGCAAGGTGGTGCCCGCCATCGCCACCGGCTGCACGATGGTGCTCAAGCCCTCCGAAATCGCGCCTTTCTCGGCGATCCTGTGGGCCGAGGTCATGCACGCGGCGGGTGTGCCGGCCGGCGTCTTCAACCTCGTCAACGGCGATGGCCCCAGCGTCGGTGCGGCGCTGAGCAGCCATCCGCAGGTCGATATGGTCAGCTTCACCGGCAGCACCCGCGCCGGCATCGAAGTCGCCAAGAACGCGGCGCCGACGGTCAAGCGCGTCCACCAGGAGCTCGGCGGCAAGTCGCCCAACATCATCCTCGATGATGCCGATCTCGAAAAGGCCGTCACCGGCGGCATCAAGACGCTGATGACCAACAGCGGCCAGTCGTGCAACGCGCCGACCCGCATGCTCGTCCCCGCTGCCAAGATGGAAGCCGCCAAGGCCATCGCCAAGGCTGCCGCCGAAGCGACGACGGTCGGTTCGCCCGATGGCAACGCCGCCATCGGCCCCGTGGTCAGCGAAACCCAGTGGAACAAGATCCAGGGCCTCATCAAGGCCGGCATCGACGAAGGCGCGACGCTGGTCGCGGGTGGCCTCGGCCGGCCGGAAGGGCTGGAGACCGGCTATTATGTCAAGCCGACGATCTTTGCCGATGTGAACAACAGCATGACCATCGCGCGCGAGGAAATCTTCGGGCCCGTCCTCGCCATGCTGCCGTATGAAAGCGAGGAACAGGCGATCGCCATCGGCAATGACACGGTCTACGGCCTTGCCGCCTATGTCCAGGGCGATCCCGAACATGCCCGCAAGGTGGCGCGCCAGCTTCGCGCCGGCCAGGTCAACATCAATGGCGCCGCCGGCGACATGATGGCGCCGTTCGGCGGCTACAAGCAGTCGGGCAATGGCCGCGAATGGGGCGATTTCGCCTTCCATGATTTCCTTGAAGTGAAGGCGATCATCGGCTGGGGCGCCGAAGCGGCGGAATGACCGAACTGCCCTCTCCCCTTGTGGGAGAGG
>JBILPK010000030.1:0-24507 GCA_044373875.1 Polymorphobacter sp. | reverse complement strand
GACCGCCGTCCCCGCCGTGCGCAGCATTGCGCCGCCGGCACCCAGCCTCGCCGTGCCGCTCAAGCCGCTGTCGCCGGTTACCGAATGGGTCCGCTTCGCCGATTATCCCGCCGGCGCCATGGCCGATGATCGCGACTACGCCATCGGCTTCGAACTCGAAGTCGCCGCAAATGGCCGCGCCAGCGCCTGCCGCATCACCGCAGGCAGCGGCAGCGCGGTCGTCGATCGCACCACCTGCGCCGCCGCCAGGCGCCGTGCCCGCTTCACCCCGGCGCGCGATGCCAGGGGCGAACCCGTCGCCAGCCGCTACGCCGCGCGGCTCAGCTGGTCGGTGGTGCCGGCGCCGCGCCCGGTTCCCGCCATGCCGGCGTCGCCGCCGCTCGCCGCCGACCGCACGGCGCCCGATGCAACCCTCGCCGCGCCCCCGATACTGTCGACGGGTGACAGCGGCCTCAAGCCCGATTAGTCTGGACAAATCCCGCCGGAGACCTGCCCATGACCCGCCTCGTCACCCATGATCTCGCCGTCCGGCCGACCCGCAACGAGCTTGCAGCGCAGGATTTCACTTCGTCGCTGCGTGGCCATGTCCTCAACCACATGGCGGCCACGATGAAGACCCGCTTCGAATCCGAGATCGCGCCGCGCCTGCCCGAGCCCCCAGCCGATGGCCGCGCCGTTCATGCCGCGATCAAGCCCGATACCTATTTCCGCTTTTTTTCCGCCCTGCGCATCGGCGCGCAGGAAATGGTCTGGGCGAGCGTCAACGATGCCGTCCACCGCGACGCCCCGCGGCTCGCCGAAACCGCGGCGCGGCTGGCGGCGCGCGGCACCGGCTCGCTGACCCTCGACCCCATGCTCGAGGTGCCGCGCAGCGTCTCCGCCATCGATGTCCACCACATGCCTGGCAGCTATTCCGCCGAAAGCGGCCCCGACGACCTCACCGCCGGCGCCACCTATGAGAACGGCCTGTCGGTGTTTTCCTTCGGGCTGATGGGCAAGAACCTCGACGATATCGGCGAATCGAGCGCCTTCTGGCTGCGCCACAGCCACCCTGAATTCGGCCCGAAAACGATCCTCGACCTTGGCTGTTCGGTCGGCCACCAGACGCTGCCGTGGAAGCGGGCGTATCCGGATGCGCATGTCACCGGCGTCGATGTCGCTGCCGCCTGCCTGCGCTATGCCCATGGCCGGGCGCAGGCACAGGGGGTCGATGCGCATTTCGTCCAGGCCAATGCGACCGCGCTGCCCTGGCCCGATGCCAGTTTCGACCTCGTCTATTCGTCGATGTTCCTTCACGAACTGCCGCTGAAGGACATCAAGGCGGTCTTCGCCGAAGCGCGCCGCGTGCTCAAGCCCGGGGGGTTGATGCTGCATTACGAACTGCCGCCCAACAACCAGCTGTCGGCCTATGACGGTTTCTATCTGGATTGGGACTGCTGGTACAACAACGAGCCCTTCTACAAGGGCTATCGCGATCAGGACCCGGCGGCGCTGTGTGCCGAGGCGGGCTTTGCCGCGGACGGTTTCTTCCAGACGGTGGTGCCCTCGCTCGCCTGGTATGGCGAAGCGGCGGTCGCCGAGGCACTGAAAGGCCCGGCACAGATCGGTGGCAACACCGGGCGCCTCGCCGATGGCGTGCAATGGTTCGTCTACGGGAACTGGGCATGAGTGAAGCCAGAGGGGTCAAACCCCAGGTCTTCGACGACCCGGCGATCGACGCGCTGGTCAAGATGCTCCTCGAACTCGCCAGTGAAACCTGGGTAACGCGCGCGCGGCTGGCGGCGCTGGAGGCAAAAGTCGGCTCTGTCGAGGACCTCGTGTTGCCGCCCGAAGCCGAAGCGAAACTGGCGGCGGAACGCGATGCGTTCGTGAAGAAGATCTTCGGGGTGCTGGAGCGCTAGTCAACATCTCCCCTTGCGGGAGAGGTCGAGAGCCGCGCGCAGCGCGGCCCGGGTGAGGGGTCTTACCTCCGCCACGCACACCCCTCTCCCGGCTCGGGCTGCGCCCGAGACCGACCTCTCCCTCAAAGGGAGAGGTGATGTGGCCCCTAGGCAATCTTTGGTGTGGCCATTTTTCAGATAGTCGCTTTGTCAGCGGCTACCGGACTCGCTTGTTGCGATTGAGGGTTGCGGCGCTGGCCAATGCACCGTTTCGCGGCATCTGCCATCGCCGATCTTGCACTGCATTTCGCTATCAATTCTATCGCGCACCTGTTCCAGCGATCGGCATGCGACACCCATTTCGGTCTGCAGAATGACCACGGGCACAGGGCTGCGCTGCCGGGCTGTCCGCAACGAATCGACAAGCGCCTGTTCCGAGGTAGGATAATGATTCCAGAATAATCGCCCGGCGTGATCGAGCATCACTCCGCTGATTTGGATTTCCGGGTCAGAACGCCCGTCGATCTGGCCCCAGCTTGACCTCGGCGCGCTACACGCGAGCGGTTGCGGCTGCGACCAGCTATGCGCTGAATAGCCGGCAGCAATCGCCATCCCTAAAATCGCGACACGCAACAATGAATTGAGCGGGCGTGGCGGCCCCATATACGCCAGCAAGAACGTCTCGGGCCGGACGCGGTCCGGGTCCACACCTGTCTCGCGCGATATCGCTTGGGCAAAGATGCGCCACGTGTCGGCAACATCAGCCGAACCGGGCGGTAGGGCGCGCAAAACAGAGGCGTAGACATCGCCGACTGTCAGCCAGGTGCTCGCGTCACTTGTGTCGAGTTGGATACCGAATTGCCGTTCGACCTCCTCGATCGCGTCGATTTCGTCGCCGTCACCCCCCAACCCGAGGTCAACCAGCGGACCTTTCGCTTCGCCGGTCACGCCAGCAGCGCCGCCGCCGCTGCCGCCACCCTAGCATCGCCCGCGGCGATCACCCGACCGTCGCTGCCTTGCTGCAGTGGCGCGCCCGACCAGTCGGTCATCACCCCGCCGGCGCTGGTGACGACCGGCACCAGGGCCGCCCAGTCATGGATCTTCAGCCAGGATTCGACGACGAGATCGAGGTGCCCCGAGGCGACGAGGCCGTAGTTATGGCAATCGCCGCCGAACAGGCTGTCGCCGACCGCTCCGCGCAGCGCATCGATGCGGGGCAAGTCGGCATCATCGAACAGGAACGGCCCGGTAGTGCCGAGCCGCGCCGCCGCGAGATCGGCGCAGGCGCGGACATGGGCGCGGCGACCATTGAGCGTCGTCGGATGGTCGCTGCCGCCGACCCAGCGATCGCCGATGATGCACTGGTCGATGACCCCCAGCACTGGCACGCCGTCTTCCATCAGCGCGATCAGCGTGCCGAACAGCGGCCGCCCGGCGACGAAGGCCCGCGTGCCGTCGATCGGATCGAGCACCCAGACGCGCGCGGCATCGGGCCGGTCCTCGCCATATTCCTCGCCGATGACGCCGTCATGGGGGCGATGTTCGGCGAGCAGGGCGCGGATCGCAGCCTCGGCTTCGCGATCGGCGATGGTGACGGGGGAAAAATCCTCCTTGGTCTCGACGAGGAAGGGCCGGCGGAACCACGGCCGGATCACCGCGCCGGCGGCATCGGCAAGGGCATGGGCGAGGGCGATATCGTCGGAATTCACAGTCCCAGCTCCTGCAATATCGCCGTGCGGTCGGCATCGAGCCCCGGCGCCGCCGGGCGCACCGCCGGGTCGGCATGGCGCGACAGCTTCACCGGATTGCCCGCCGCCAGCAGCGGCGTGCCATCGGGGAAGGCCGTCTCGATCACCATCCCGCGCGCCCGCACCTGCGGGTGCGCCAGCGCCTGCGCGACATCATGCAAAGGCCCGCACGGCACGCCCGCGGCCTCCAGCCTGGGCAGCCAGTGCGCCGCGGGCGCGGTCATCAGCGCGGTTTCGAGGATCGTCGCGATAGCATCTGCCGCTTCGGTGCGCAGCGCATTGCTGGCAAAGCGTGGATTGCCCCGCAGCGCCGACAGGTCGAGCGCATCGAGCAGCGCGTCCCACAGCGCATCATTGCCCGCCGCGATGACGATATGGCCGTCCTGGCACTGATAGGCGGCAAAGGGCGTGATGCTCGGATGGCGCGCGCCCAGCGGCCCCGGCGCGACCCCCGACACGGCATAGCGCGCCACGGCGTTCTCCAATATCGCGATCTGGCCATCGAGCATCGCGACATCGACGAACTGGCCTTCCCCCGTCCGTGCCCGATCGTGGAGCGCCGCCAATATGCCGATGACGGTGAACAACCCGGCGGTGATATCGCCCACCGACGTGCCGACGCGGGTCGGCTTGCCGCCGGGCCAGCCGGTAACGCTCATGATGCCGCCCATCGCCTGCACCACCATGTCATAGGCGGCCTTGTGCGCATCGGGGCCGGTCTGGCCGAAGCCGCTGGCGGCGGCATAGATCAACCGCGGGTGGCGGGCGTGGAGCACATCCCAGCCGAGCCCCATTTTGGTCATCACCCCGGGGCGGTAATTCTCCACCAGCACATCGGCGCGGGCGACGAGTGCTTCGAAGATGCTGCGGTCGCCGGCGTCTTTCAAATCGAGCGCGATCGATTGCTTGCCGCGGTTGATGCTGGAGAAATAGGCGCTCTGCTCGCCCCCGGAATCACTTGTCTTGAACGGCCCGATCTGGCGGCTGTCGTCGCCCAGCCCGGGGCGTTCGACCTTGATGACCCGTGCGCCGAGATCGGACAGCACCATCGTCGCATAGGGCCCGGCAAGCACGCGCGACAGATCGATGATGAGCAGGTCGTCGAGGGGGCCGGGAGGTCGCATCCGTCATGACTAGCCCGTTGCCGCGCCGCCGCCAATCGGCGCGCCGCCGAATTTGCATCTGTGGCTTTGAGATGGCCTGCAACCTGTGCCACGATGCGCCGACATCATACGCTCCGGGGGATCTTTTTTCATGACGTTCCGTTCGTTTGCGCTGGCCGCGCTGCTGGCCAGTTCATCGCTGGCCGCTGCGTCGCTGGCGCAGGTGTCGCCCGAACAGGCCAAGCGCGAAGCCGCGCTCGATGCCAGTGTTTCGGCGGCCGAACAGATGGGCTGGCTCAAGCAGATGGCGTCGGCGCCCAACCATGTCGGCAGCGCGCATGACAAGGCCAATGCCGATTTCATCCTGCGCCAGTTCAAGGCCTGGGGCTGGAATGCCAGGATCGAGGAATTCGAGGTGCTTTACCCGACTCCGATCAAGACCATGCTCAACCTCGTCGCCCCCGTCGCGGTGCCGCTTGGCGGGCAGGAACCGACCATCCCCGAGGATGCGACCAGCGCCAATCTCAAGGACGCGTTGCCGCCCTATGTCGCCTTCCAGGGCGATGGCGATGTCACCGCCGATGTCGTTTACGTCAACTATGGCCTGCCTGCCGATTATGCCGCGCTGGCACGGCGCGGCATCAGCGTGAAGGGCAAGATCGCCCTCGCCCGCTACGGCGGCGGCTGGCGCGGGTTGAAGCCCAAGCTGGCGCAGGAACAGGGTGCCATCGGCGCGCTGATCTATTCCGATCCGGCCAATGATGGCTATGCCACCGCCGAAACCTATCCCAATGGCGGCGCCCGCCCCGAAACCGGCGTGCAGCGCGGCTCGGTCGCCGACATGACGACCTATCCCGGCGATCCCGGCACGCCGGGCTATGGCTCGGTGAAGGGTGCCAAGCGCATCGACCGCAAGGATGCGGTCACCATCATGAAGATCCCGACGCTGCCGATCTCCTATGGCGACGCGATGAAGATCTTTGCCCAATTGAAGGGCGGCATCGCGCCCGACAATTTCAGGGGCGCGTTGCCGATCACCTATCGCACCGGCGGCGATGGCAGCGTGAAACTCCATTTGCAGGTCGAATCGGAATGGTCGCTCAAGCCCGTCTACAATGTCATCGCCATGCTGAAGGGCAAGGATCGCCCCGATGAATGGGTGGTGCGCGGCAACCATCATGACGGCTGGGTGTTCGGCGCCGCCGATCCGCTGTCGGGCGAAGTCGCCATGCTGTCGGAAGCCAAGGCGCTGGGGCAGCTCGCCAAGGCCGGCTGGCGGCCGTCGCGGACCATCGTCTATGCCAGCTGGGATGCCGAGGAACCGATGCTGCTCGGCAGCACCGAATGGGCCGAAACGCACGAGGCGGAGCTGAAGGCCAAGGCGGTCGTCTACATCAACACCGATGGCAATGGCCGCGGTTTCCTGAGCGCCGAGGGCAGCCACCAGTACACCGGCCTCGTCAACCAGGTTGCCGCCGATGTGAAGGACCCGCAGACCGGCGCCAGCGTCCTCGATCGCGCCCGCGCCAAGCTGCGCGCCGATGCCTTTGATCGTTCGGAGCCCATCGAGGAGGGCGTACGCAACGCCGCCGCAGCCGCTCTCAACGCAGCCGAAACCGGCGGCGACCTGCCGATCGGGCCGCTCGGCTCGGGCTCGGACTATTCATCATTCCTGCAACATGTCGGGGTGCCCTCGCTCAACCTCGCCTTTGGCGGCGAAGGGGAAAGCGACGGCTCCTACCATTCGATCTACGACAGCTACGACCATTTCGTGCGCTTCGACGATCCCGGGCTGGCCTATGGCGCGGCGCTGTCGAAAACCGTTGGCCGGGTCGTGCTGCGCATCGCCGATGCCGATACGCCGCCGGTGCGCTTCGGCGATCTCGCGATGACGGTGCGCGGTTATCTGGGCGAGGTGAAGGCGCTGATCGATAGCCGCCGCAAGCAGGATGAAAAACGCGCCGGGCTGTTGTCGGGCAATGCCTTCGCGCTGGCCAGCGACCCGCTGGCCCCGGTGGCCGCGCCGGCCGCCGAAGCGCCGACGCCGGTCATCGCACTCGCCGCGCTCGAAAACGCCGTCGCCCGGTTGGAGGCAAGCGCCAGGGCCTATGATGCCGCCTATGCCGCCAAGGGTGCCGCGCTGGCCCCGGCGACGCGCGCGAAACTCAACGCCGCGCTGCTCGGCATCGACCAGGCGCTGCTCATCCCCGAAGGCCTGCCGGGGCGCAGCTGGTACAAGCACGCGCTCTATGCCCCCGGCCGCTTCACCGGCTATGGCGCCAAGACGCTGCCCGGGGTGCGCGAAGCGGTCGAGGAACGCCGCTTCGGCGATGCCAATCTCTACGCCGGGCGCACGGCCGCGGCGATCGAGCGGCTGGCGGCCAAGCTTGATGCCGCAACCATAATCATCAACTAATCCTTCTCCCCTTCCTGCAGGGAGGGCTCGGGGGTGGGTATTCCCGCGCGGGCGCGCCTGGTGTTGATGGCAAAACCCACCCCCGACCCCTCCCGTTCCGGGAGGGGAGAAGACAGTAAGGGAAGACCATGAAACTCTTCGGCTCGCTCACCTCGCCCTATGTCCGCAAGCTGCGCATCATCGCCAGCGAACTCATGCTGCCGGTCACGCTGGTCGAAAGCGCCGCGCTCGAGGACCCCGCCGACCTCATCGCCGCCAACCCGCTCGGCAAGGTCCCGGCGCTGGTGCTCGATGACGGCAGCACGCTCTATGATTCGCCGGTCATCGCCGCTTATCTGCTCAGCCTGGTGCCCGGCCAGCCGCTGGTGCCAGAAACCGGCGTGGCGCATTGGCAGGCGCGCACCACCGAGGCGTTGGTCGATGGCATCCTCGATGCGGCGCTGGTGCTGCTCTTCAACCAGCTCGGCGGCGTGACCAGCGGCATGTGGGTCGATCGGCAGTTCCGCGCCATCGACCGCGGGCTTGCTGCACTTGCCGATCGCGTCGGTGACGGGGTGACCTATGCCGAGCTGTGCGCCGTGGTGGCGTGCGAATATCTCGACCTGCGGTGGCCGGCGATCGACTGGCGGGCGCATGCAACGCTCAAGGCCGTGCACGAACGCCTTGCCGACCGCACCTCGCTGGCGACCAGCCGGCCGGCCTGAGGTCGGGAAAGCCCTGAAAGGCCCCGTCACGCCCGCCTGCGCGGGGGTAACGATCACGCTTCGCGCTATTTCGCCTCGGGCGGCGGCGGGTAATTGACGTCGGGCGACGCCTGGTCGATGTCCATGCGCAGCCGCCAGACGCCGTCCGCCCCCTTGCGATAGACGATCAGCGAGCGCCCCGGATCGCGGATCTCGCCTTGGGGCGTGCGCACGGTGAACCAATATTTGCTCATGAACACCGCGGTATCGTGATCGACGACCAGGCTTTCCTCGGCGAGCAGGAAATCGGCATCGAGCGGAGTCTTCAGCAGCGGCGTGAAATAGGCGCGGATCGCCGGCAGGCCCTTCAGCTTGGGCTTGCCGTGCAGCGCCACCTCGGCATCGGGGGTGTAGAGCGCCATCAGTGCCTCGATATCGCCGGCCTTGAAGGCCTTGACCCATTGCGCACCATGGGCGCGGATTGCGGCTTCGTCGGCCGGCGTGGCCAGCGCCGGCGTGGCAAGCAGCAGCAAGGCGAGCGCCAGCGCCTTCACCCCTTCAATTCCCGCGCCAGCGCCTTGCGCGTCTTGTCGCCATAGGGCGGCTTGAAGCCCGCCAGCCCGGCGAGATCGATCTTGGGCTGGGTGTAGATCGCCTTGGCGTGGCTGAACGCCTTGAAGCCGTCAGCCCCGTGATAGCTGCCCATCCCGGCCGGGCCGATACCGCCGAACGGCAGGTCTTCGGCCGAGACATGGAAGACCACATCGTTCACGGTCACGCCGCCGGAGATGGTGCGGTCGAGCACGCGGCGCTGTTCGGTATCGTCCTGGCCGAACCAGTAGAGGCCCAGTGGCCGGTCGCGGCGGTTGACCTCGTCGATGGCGCCATCGACGGTGGAATAGGTCCGCACCGGCAGCAGCGGCCCGAAGATTTCTTCCTGCATCACCGTCATCTCGTCTGTCGGGTTGCGGATGATGTGCAGCGGCATCTTGTTGGTGTTCTGCTTCGAAAAATCCTCGTTGCCCGGGTTCACCACATCGACCGTGGCGCCCTTGGCGATGGCATCGGCGACATGCGCCTCGAGCCGCTCGCGATGGCGGGCACCGAGCACCGAGGTGTAATCGGGGTTGGCGAGCAAAGTCGGGTACATCTTCGCCGTCGCGGTCTTCAGCCCTTCGACGACCGCGGCTTCCTGTTCCGCCGGCACGATCAGATAATCGGGCGCCAGGCAGATCTGCCCGGCGTTCATCATCTTGCCCATCGCGATGCGCTCGGTAGCGACGCCGATATCGGCGCTGCGGCTGATGATCGTCGGCGACTTGCCGCCGAGTTCCAATGTCAGCGGCACGAGGTTCTTCGCCGCCGCCGCCATGACATGCCGGCCGATGGCAGTGCCGCCGGTGAAGACGAGATGGTCGAAGGGCAGTTCCGAAAACGCCTTGCCGGCCTCCGACCCGCCGGTGATGACGGCGATCTCGGTTTCATCGAACGCCGATTCCAGCAGTTCCTTCATCAGCGCCGAGGTGACCGGCGTGAATTCCGACGGCTTGATCATCGCGCGATTGCCCGCCGCCAGCACGCCGGCGAGCGGCCCGAAGGTCAGGTTGATCGGGAAGTTCCACGGCGAAATGATGCCGATGACGCCTTTGGGCTGAAACTCCACCCGCGCCCGCGCGCCGAGCAGCTTCATCGGGAAATCGAGCGGGCGGCTTTCAGGCTTCATCCAGCCTTCGAGATGCTTCATCGCGTGCTTCAACGGCTTCACCGAGGCCATGATGTCGGTAACCAGCGACATTTCGGTGCTGCGATGGCCGAAATCTTCCGACAGTGCAGCGACCATCCGGTCCTTGTTGTCGAGCACCACGGCGAGCGCGCGTTGCAGCCGCGCCTTGCGGCTCGCGGCACTGACTGGCAGCTCGGCGGTAAAGGCAGCGCGCTGGCGATCGAGGATCCCCCGCATCGCAGCAGCATCGCGATTGTCCCAGGCGGCGGTTGCGGTGGTGGCCATTGGCTTGTTTCCCGTTTTGTTGTGCGGCAGTGATTCAGGCAGCAAGGCTCATTTCTGGACCGGTACCGAAGGCCAGGCGACGCCCAATTGCGCGAGGTAACTCGGATAACGCGTCTCGTCATAATAGAATTTCGTCATCGCCGGGCGGAATTCCGCCATGATGGCGGCGTTGAGCGTCGTCATCGGCTTGTCGGCCGCCGTCAGCACCGGCTGATACTGCTGGTCCCTGGTCTGGACGTCCTTGAAAAAGGCCTTTGCCGCCGGCAGCAACGCGGGGTCGACGAGCAGGTCGACCAGCGTCATCGCCATTACCTTGGAGCCGGCGACGATGCCCTTGTGGGCGATCGGCGTCGCCATCGAAATGGCATTGGCCCAATGGTGGCCGGGTAGGCCGGGGATGTTCGACGGATAGGTGATGGTGATCGTCGGCATGATCCAGCTGATGTCGCCGATATCGTCGCTGCCGCCGCTTTCGGGTTTTTCGACCGGCAGCTCCAGCCCGGTCAGCCTGGTTGCCAGCCCTTCCTGCTTGTCCGACGCGATGCTTTTCTGGACGGCGTGGGCCAGCGCCTGGTCGGCGGCATCCCATGCCGGCAGGCCGACGCGCGCCATGTTGGCGGCGGCGGCTTCGGCCATCGGCTTGTTGAAATAGCGCGGTGCGGCGGTGCCGACGATCTGGCGGGTGACGGTCGTGTCGGTCATCATCGCCGCCGCTTCGGCCATGCGGTTGCCGATGGCGAAATTGCGGGCGATGGCTTCGAAGCTTTGTTCGCGAAAGAAATACCAGACGGTGGCTTCGGACGGCACGACATTGGGCTGATCGCCGCCATCGGTGATGACATAATGGCTGCGCTGTTCGGGGCGGAGATGTTCGCGGCGGAAGTTCCAGCCGATGTTCATCAGCTCAACGCCATCGAGCGCGCTTTTGCCGACCCAGGGCTTGGCCGCCGAATGCGCCGAAGCGCCGTGGAAACTGTAGAGCACCGAGGTATTGCCGGTGCCGCGCGGCATGCCCCAGCTGACCGCCAGATTGTCGCCGACATGGCTGAAGATCGTCGCATCGACCCCGGTGAAGACGCCGTCGCGCACCATGAAGGCCTTGCCCGCCACCAGCTCCTCGGCGACGCCGGGCCACAGCATCAGCGTGCCGGGAATGTTTTCCTTTTGCATCAGCTCCTTCAGCGCCAGCGCCGCGACGATGTTCATCGCCTGGCCGCTGTTATGGCCTTCGCCATGGCCGGGGGCGCCGGGAACGAGCGGATCGCGGGTCGGCACGCCGGGCTTCTGCGAGGCCTTGGGGATGCCGTCGATATCGCTGCCCAGCGCGATGACGGGGCCGCCGGTTCCGTGGGTCCAGGTCGCGGTCCAGCCGGTCGGCAGCCCGGCGACGCCGCGTTTGACGGTGAAGCCTTGCTTTTCGAGCAGCGCGGTCAGGTATTTCGACGTCTCGAACTCCTGAAAGCCCAATTCGCCGAAGCTGAAGACCTTGTCGTTGATGACCTGGGCGAGCTTGGCGCGATTTGTCACGCCCTCGGCGGCCCTGGCCTTCAACGTGTCGATGCGGGCAGGGGGCGCCGTCCGGGCCGCCGCAGGCGCAATCTCTGCCGCCGCAGGCGCAATCTGTGCCGCCGCAGGCTGTGCAAGCGCCAGCAAAGCGGCGCCCAGCAGCGCCCGGTCGATTGTCTTCATGTGTCCTGATCCCCAAACTATCCTCGCATCTTAGCCGGCGTTTGCCACGGCGCAATCGATGCCACTGGCGCGGCAGGCGGAGTTGGGCTTTGATGCGGACAAAGCAGCACAATCCCGGGGATAGATCGATGACCGAAACCACCCAATGGCCCGCGCAATGGCCGGCGATGTCGATCGCCGAGGCGCATGCCGCGCTCACCGCGCCGGGCTCGCCGCTCGAAATGGAAACCGTCGTCATCCGCGGCCGCCCGACGCGGACCTGGAAGAACGCCCCGCCGACGCTGCGCGAGGTCTTTCTCGCCGGGCGGGCGCATGGCGACAAGGTCTTCCTCGTCCTCGACGATGAACGCGTCACCTTCGAGGATTTCGCCCGCGCCACGCTGCGGCTGGCGGCGCAGCTGCACGCCGATGGCGTGGTGAAGGGCGATCGCGTTGCCGTCGTCATGCGCAACCTGCCCGAATGGCCGGTGGCGTTCTTTGCCGCGAGTCTGTGCGGCGCCATCGTCACGCCGCTCAACGCCTGGTGGACGGGCGGCGAGCTCGAATATGGCCTCGCCGATTCGGGCGCCAAGGTCCTGCTGTGCGACAATGAACGCCTCGCCCGCATCGCGCCGCACCTGCCGGATCTCCACGCGCTCGAGCGAATCTATGTCACCCGCGGCACCGAGGATACACTCGGCGATCCGCGCGAGGTGCGGCTCGAATCGATCATCGGCGGGCCCAAGACCTGGGGCACGCTCGCCGACCGGGCCTTGCCGGCGGTCGATCTGGTGCCCGAGGATGACGCGACGATCTTCTACACCAGCGGCACCACCGGCAAGCCCAAGGGCGCGCTCGGCACGCACCGCAACATCGTGTCGAACATCATGGCGAGCGCCTCGTCGTCGGCGCGATCGTGCCTGCGCCGCGGCGAGATGCCGCCGGCGCCCGACCCCGATGCGCCGCAAAAGGGCACGCTGTTGTCGGTGCCCTTCTTCCACGCCACCGGCTGCCACGCTATCCTGTCGCCTTCGCTGTTCGCCGGCGCCAAGCTGGCGCTGATGCGCAAATGGGATGCGCTGGAAGCCATGGCGCTGATCGAGCGCGAACGCCTGACCGGCGCCGGCGGCGTGCCGACCATCGCCTGGCAGATCCTCGAACACCCCGAACGCGGCCGTTTCGACCTGTCGAGCCTCGAAAGCGTTTCCTATGGCGGTGCGCCCTCGGCGCCCGAGCTGGTCCGCCAGATTTCGAAACAGTTCAAGGCGGCGCCGGGCAACGGCTGGGGCATGACCGAGACCAGCGCCACCTTCACCCATCACATGGCCGAGGATTACGAGCATCGCCCCGACAGCTGCGGGCCGCCGGTCGCCGTCTGCGACCTGCAGGTGCGTGATCCCGAAGGCCGCGTGCTCGGGCCCAACGAAGTCGGCGAACTCTATGGCTTCGGCCCCAATGTCGTGAAGGAATATTGGAACAAGCCCGAAGCCACCGCCGCGACCTTCATCGACGGCTGGGTGCGCACCGGCGACCTGGCGCGCATCGACGAGGAAGGTTTCTGCTTCATCATCGACCGCGCCAAGGACATGCTGATCCGCGGCGGCGAGAACATCTATTGCGTCGAGGTCGAGAACGCCCTGTACGAGCACCCCGCGATCATGGACGCGGCGCTCGTCGGCCGGCCGCACCGGACATTGGGCGAAGAACCCTATGCCTTCGTCACGCTCAAACCCGGTGCAACCGCGACCGAGGACGAACTGCGCAGCTTCGTCGCGGCACGGCTGGCGGCGTTCAAGGTGCCGGTGGCTGTGCAATTCTCGCACGAACCGCTGGTCCGCAACGCCAATGGCAAGATCTTGAAGACCGAGTTGAAGAAGCTGGTCGGCGCCTGAGCGGGCTTGCGAGGCGGCGAAATCTGTCGTCAATGGCGGGCAGGGGCGGCTTGACCATGTGGAGTTTCATGATGCCCCGCCTGTTGTTGCTTGCTGTCCTGCTCGCGGTTCCCGCCGCCGCGGCGGCACCCGATGACGACACCATCATCGTCACCGGCGAACGCCTCACCCGGCCGCAACTGCGCGCCCGCAGCCTTGATTTCGTCCGCACCGCGCTCGCCGATACGACGCATGGCCAGCACGCGCGCTGGTTCGGCGCCATCTGCCCGCGCGTGCTCGGCGCGCAGCCTGCGACCGAAGCGCTGTTTCTCGATCGCTTCCGCATTGCCGCCGATGTGCTCGGCGTGCGCACCGAAGCGCCGGGGTGCCAGCCCAATATCGTCGTCTGGTTCACCGCCGATGCCAAGGGACTGATGCGCACCATCACCGCGCGCTCCCCGCAGGCACTGGAGGGCAGCAGCCCCGCCGACCGCCGCCGCCTGCTGACCGGCGATGATCCGGTGCGCTGGTATTATATGACCGCCGCCGAGGGCAGCTCGGGCCAGACCATCGGCGAAGGCGGCGCCGCGATCGGCGCACAGCTCGGCACCGCCAACACGCCCGTCATCAACAACCGGCTGACCGCCAGCCGGCTGAGCACCGGCACGCGGGTGGCACTGACCGGCGCGACGATCATCATCGATGTGCCGCTGGCCGAAGGCCATGCGCTCGAAGCATTGGCGGCGCAGGCGGTCATGCTCGGCTTTTCACGCACCCGGCTTGGCAGCGAGCGGCCAGCCTCGTCCTCCATCCTCACCCTGTTCAGCCCGCGTGCCCCCGAAACCCGGCCGCGCGACCTCAGCCCGATCGACGAGGCGTTCCTGGTGGCGCTCTACAAGGCGCCGGCGGACCGCGAGGCCAATGACCAGCGCGGATTCCTGGTCAGCCTGATGGTCGATGATCTGTTCGGCAAGCCGCGCCCGCCGCGCTGAGCGCGGAACCTTGCGCCTCCGCGGCCGTTGAACCGGGATTGTGCAAGGGAGTGCCAGATGGGCAAGGGTTGTTTGTTGTGGATGGTCGGCGTGCCGATACCGATTATCATCCTGTTGTATCTGTTCGTCTTCAATTGATCGGCTGATCGCCGGGCGTCGGCGGCGTCAGGCGCGGCTGGTTGACCGCCGGCGGCGCTGCGCCGCGCCGACCAGCCCGAACCCGGCGATCAGCAGCGCCCAACTGTCCGGCTCGGGCACTTCGGTCAGCGAAGCGCTGAACTGGTGGCCCAGCCGCTGGATACCCTCCCGCGTTGCCGCGGCGGTAGAGACATCGACATAGGCGAGCCAGCTGCCGTCGATTTCCTGGTTTTGAAAAAAGTTCGCGCTGAAACCGTGCGAGCAGCCACCGCCGCACAGCGAGGTTTCATAACCGCGCACTTCATCGACCCGGAAGACCATCTGGCGATCGGCGCGGAAATAGGCCTGGGCAAAGATGTCGGTCTGCAGGTTGGCCGACGCGGTTGCGTGGTTCTGCGACAGGTCGGCGGTATAGACAAAGCTGGCATCGCCGAGCGTCAGGCCGAAGCCGCTGCCTTCAAAGGCGCCGCAGCGTTCACCGGTTTCATCGGCGCCCTCGCAGCCGCCGATATCGGAAATGCCGTAGCTGCGGCCGGTGGCGCCCAGGCCCGGCGCAAATTCTTCGTAATCGCCGTTGCCGGTGCCAAAGGTGGCGAAGCCGGAATCGAAGCGCACCGCCGCCTGGGTCGGTGCGGCAGCAAGGACGAGCGAGGCAGCAACGATCCAGCGCGACATGCGACGACTCCGACAAAACACCGTTTTTGCTTACACAAAGGCGCCCGCCGTGTCGATGCACCGCGCGCCGGCGCCGCTTGCGGGCGTATCGGCAGCAGGCTAACGCTGCGCCATGAAACGCCCTGTCACCGCCGCTTTCGCTGCCGATCTGGCGGCCTTTCTCGGGGCACATCCGGGCATCGAATTTCTCGATATATTCTACACCAACCTGGCCGGGGTGCCGCGCGGCAAGCGGCTGCGTGCCCATGAATTTCTCGGTGCCTTCGAACAGGGGCGGTTTTTGCCCGGCTCGATCCTGGTGGTCGACATCACCGGGCTCGACGTCGAGGAATCGGGCATGGTCTGGGAAGATGGCGATGCCGATCGCATCGGCTGGCCGGTGCCCGGCACGCTGGCGCCGGCGCGCTGGCTCGGCGATGATTCAGCCGAGGTCATGCTGGCGATGCACGAACTCGATGGCCGGCCGTGCGATCTCGATCCGCGCCGCGTGCTCGCCAATGTCGTTGATCGCTTCACCGCCGATGGGCTGACCCCGGTGGTGGCGTGCGAGCTGGAATTCTACCTCGTCGATGCCCGCCGCACCGCCGACGGCGGCATCGCGCTGGCACCGGGCCCCGATGGCCGGGTGGCTGCGCACCGGCAGGTCTATGGGCTCGATTCGGCCGATTTCGATGGCACCTATCTGCGTGACTTGTGGGCGGCGTGCGACGCACTCGGCCTGCCGACGGGCGCGGCGATCGGCGAATATGCCGCCGGCCAATATGAAATCACCCTGGCGCACAAGCCCGACGCGCTCGCCGCCGCCGATGATGCGGTGCGCTTCAAGCGCGCCGCCAAGGGTGTTGCTGATGCCCATGGCCGCTGCGCCACCTTCATGGCCAAGCCCTTTGCCGAACTGTCGGGGTCCGGCCTGCACATCCATGTGTCGGTGAACGACGATCGCGGCCGCAACATCTTTGCCAGTGCCGACCCGGCGGGCAGCGACCGGTTGCACCATGCCATCGGCGGCGCCGCGCAATTGATGCCCGCCAGCATCGCCGTGTTCGCCCCCAACGCCAACAGCTATCGCCGCTTCCGCCCCAACAGCTATGCCCCGGTACGCGCCGGCTGGGGGGTCAACAACCGCACTGTACCGCTTCGGATTCCTGCCGGGCCGGCCGCCGGCCGGCACCTCGAACACCGGCTGTCGGGCGCCGATGCCAACCCCTATCTGGCGGTCGCCGCGGTGCTCGCCGGCATCCACCATGGCCTGACGCACGGCATCGACCCCGGGCCGATGGTGACCGGCGATGGCTATGCCACCGGCGAGCGCCTGCCGACCGATTGGGCGCACGCCCTGGCGCTGTTCGAAGGCTCGCGCCTGCTTGCCGATTATTGGGGCGGCCGCGCCGCCGAAATGTACGCCACGGTCAAGCGGGTGGAGGCCGAACGCTATAACGCCATTGTCACCCCGCTCGATTATGACTGGGTGCTGCGCTCCGCCTGAACATTCCTCTCCCCTTCTTCCTTCGCCCCTCCTGCTTGCAGGCGGGGTCGGGGGTGGTCCCTTTCTTCCGCGTCCTTCCCCCGCTAAACCTTTTCCAAACTCAGGAACCCCATCCCATGAAATTCTTCGCCGATACCGCCGATACCGCCGACATCCAGTCGCTCGCCGCCACCGGCCTGCTCGATGGCGTCACCACCAACCCCTCGCTGATCGCCAAATCGGGGCGCAACTTCCTCGAAGTCATCCGCGAGATCTGTACGCTGACCAGCGGGCCGGTATCCGCCGAAGTCGTCGCCACCAGCACCGCCGACATGCTGCGCGAGGCCGAAGTGCTGAAGAAACTGGGCCCCAACATCTGCATCAAGCTGCCGCTCACCCTCGACGGGCTGACCGCGTGTAAGGCGCTGTCGGACGAAGGCGTGATGACCAATGTCACCCTGTGCTTTTCGGCCAACCAGGCGCTGCTGGCGGCCAAGGCCGGCGCAACCTTCATCTCGCCCTTCGTCGGCCGGCTCGATGATGTCGGCTATGACGGCATGCAGCTCATCGAAGACATCAAGATGATCTACGACAATTACGCCTTCGAAACCGAAATCCTCGTCGCCAGCGTGCGCCATCCGGTGCATGTGCTGCAGGCCGCCAAGCTGGGTGCCGATGTCGCGACGATGCCGCCGGCGGTGATTCGCGCGCTCGCCAACCACCCGCTCACCGATAAGGGCCTGGCCGCGTTCCTCGCCGATTGGGCCAAGACCGGGCAGAGCATCCTCTGAGCGACAGCGCCGACCTCGCCGCCCTTGTCGCCGAATGGCTCGCGTCGCTGGCCAATGCCCGCCGCCTGTCGCCGCACACGCTGCGCGCCTATCAGGCGACGCTCGACCAGTTCGGTGATTTCCTCGCTGCCCATGTCGGCGGCCCGATCGGACCCGCGCAGCTGACCGCGCTGGCACCGGCGGATTTTCGCGGCTTTCTGGCGTGGCGGCGGCGCGATGGCCTCGCCAATGTCTCGGTGGCGCGCGATGTTTCGGCGCTGCGCACCTTCCTTGCCTGGGCGCGGCGCACGCAAGGGCTGGCGGCGGACGGCATTGCCGGGTTGAAATCCCCCAAAGTGCCGCGCCGGGTGCCGCGCCCGGTGTCGCCCGCCGATGCCGGCGATCTGATCGCCGCGGTGGGCGATGACGCCCGCAGCCCGTGGACGGCGGCGCGCAATACCGCGGTGCTGCTGCTGCTGTATGGCGCCGGGCTGCGCATTGCCGAAGCGCTGGCGCTGACCGGCGCGGTGCTGCCGCTCGGCGATACGATCATGGTGACGGGCAAGCGCAACAAGACGCGTGCGGTGCCGCTGCTGCCGGTCGTGGCGGACGCCATCATGGCTTATGTGGCGATTACCCCCTGGCCGCCCGAGCGGGACCAGCCGCTGTTTCGCGGGGTGCGCGGCGGGGCGCTCGACGCCGGCATCGTGCGCAGCGCCATCCGCGCCGCCCGCCCGGCGTTGGGGCTGCCCGACAGCGCGACGCCGCACTCGCTGCGCCATAGTTTCGCGACGCACCTGCTGGCGCGCGGTGCCGACCTGCGCAGCATCCAGGAACTGCTCGGCCATGCCAGCCTGTCATCGACGCAGATCTATACCGCGGTCGATGCGGCGCAGCTGCTCGATGCTTACAGGACCGCGCACCCGCGGGCGTGACAGCGTTCTAGACGCCGCTGGCGGCAACCACCTCGTCACCGCGCGCGAACCATGCCCCCGGCTGCGCTGCCAGCCAGCCGAGCAGGCTCTCGATCGCATCGATGCGATAGGGCAGCGCGCTGATATAGGGGGTCAGGTGGATCGGCAACATCCGCCCGCCGCCAGCATCGACTTCGCTGTCGAGCCACAAATACGCATCGCGCAACTGTTCGGCATAGCTGTCCGCCGATTGCTGGCAGGTGGCGATGACCTGGCGATCGCTCAATTCATGGTTGATCGGCAGGTTGATGATCGGCCCTGCCGGCGTCGTCATGCGATACGGCAGTTCGTCGTTGACCCAGTCGCAGCAATAACCGAGCCCGGCCTCGGCGAGCAGGCGCGGGGTGTTCCCGCTTTGCGAGCGGGCGATCGACAGCCAGCCGGTCGGGCGCACGCCGGTGACGGCTTGCAGCCCGGCGAGGCTGTCGGCGATCAGCGCGCGTTCGTCGGCTTCGGGCAGGCCGGTGGCGATGGTGCCGTTCATGTCGGTCGAATGGGCGATGATTTCGTGCCCGGCGGCAACGATCTCGCGCGCCAGATCGGGGAACCGCTCCGCCCAGGCGCTGTTCATCGCGAAGCTCGCCTTGGCGCCGACCCGGGCAAGCGCTTCGATCAGCCGCGGCACGCCCTGCCGCGAGCCATAGTCGCGCGCGGTGAAATGCCGGTAATCGGGAAACGCCGTCTGCATGTGCCCCGGCGCGCGGAACGGCGTGTCGGTGGGCGTCAGCGGGAAGAATTCGCAGGAAATGACGATCGCCACCGCCACGCGCTTGCCCCCGGGCCAGGCGATCGGCGGCCGGTCGGCGATGTTCGACCAGGGGTAGAGATCATGGTCCATGCCGCGCCGGCGCAGCGGGTATTCGAGATAGGCGGGATCGAGACCCGAGGTCGCATCCGCTCCGGGACCCGTGGTCGCCTTCGCTCCGGGACTCATGCCTGCCCCCGGTACGCATCGGCGATGGCGCCGGCGGTGGTGATCCACGCCCGGCCATCGGCGGCGATATGGTCGAGCACGCGTTCGAACGGCCCGATGCGGTGCGGCTGCCCGATCAGATAGCTGTGCAGCGGGATGCACATGACGGTGCCCGATACCGCCCCCTCGCGCGCCAGCCGGTCATACTGGCGGATCAGCGCATCGGCGTAATCGCGCGGGCTCATGTTGTAGATGAAGAAGCCATAATGGTCGTTGACCTCGAGGCTGTAGGGCATCGAGATCAGGTCGCCGGTCGCCGTCGTCACCCGGCCCGGGCGATCGTCGTGATACAGGTCGCAGGTATAATCGAGGCCGTATTCGGCGATCAGGTCCATGGTGCGTGTCGTGTGGGTGAGTGCCGGCGCTAGCCAGCCGCGGATGCGTTGTCCGGTCGCGTTTTGCACCGTCGCGATACTGTCCTCGATGATGGCGCGTTCCTGGGCCTCGTCCATGTCATAGGCATAGCGGGTGTTGTAGATGCCGTGGCTGAAGAATTCCCAGCCGCGCGCCACGCCATCGGCGACGACTTCGGGGATATGGTCGCACAAGGCCACCGACAGGCTGACCGACCCCGGAAAGCCGTGGCGGCTCATCGCTTCCGCCATCCGCCAATGGCCTATGCGATTGGCATGGTCGCGGTGGCTGTAGCCGACGACATCGGGGTGTGGCTTGCTCCAGCTCTTGCGGCGCGGGTGCGCCGGCGGGTCGAGTTCATAATATTCGAGATTGGGGGCGACCCAGACCGCGCAGGTCTTGCCGCCAGGCCAGCGCAGCGGCGGGGCAAGCGGGCTGGGATCGTAAAGGCCGGGATCGGAAATCATGTCGCCCGACAATAACAGCCTGTCGGTGAAAGGGGAGGGGCTGTTTGCGCTGACCGCCAGGCGATAGGATGGCGCCGAAGGGGGATGGCCATGCGCAAATCACGCTTGCTCGGCTGGGCGGTGGCGACGCTGGTCATCGGCTGCGGGCCGTTGCTGGCGATCCTGCTCGCGGCACGGCTCGGCCTGCTCGCCGACCCCGATCCCAACCCCATCGGCCCGGGCCTGCTGGCGGCGATCAGCTTCTGGCCCGGGATGGTGATGGTGGTGGTCGGCTGGTTGCGTCGCTAGCAGACCACGTTGCGCAGGCGTGATCGGTCGCGCAGGTTGAAACCGATCAGCGCCAGCCCGGCGATGAAGGCCAGCCAACTGGCGGGTTCGGGCACACCGCTGACCAGTTGCACCTGGTCGGTGGCACCAAAGGCCGGCGGGTCGCCGGCGCTGTTGCCGGCGTTGCCGCCAGTGGGGCCCCCTGTCGAAAAGCCGGTCAGCAGCATCAGGTCGACATTGCCGCCGGGCAGGGCGGCAAAGCCGTCGCTGGCGGCCAGCCCGCCATCGAGCCCGGCCCTGGCGGCAATGCCGGCGCCAAGCCCGGCCTCGGTCAGCGCGAAATCGCTTTCCGGCAAGGCGGCGGCATAGGCATCGTCGGTTTCGCCGGCATGGGCGAGGGTGCGGAAATAGCCCGATGGCGACACGCTGCCGGCATCGGCGCCGGCGCGGGTGATTGCGGCATCGGCGAGGCCGGGCAGCGGCACCGGGCTGGCCGCGACGGTTTCGGCGACGACCGCCGCCGCGCTGGCGGCAACCGCGGGGGCGGCGGCGCGTGCGACAGCGCGGGCCGGGGCGGCACCGGCGGCCCCGGCCGGCACGTCCGGCCGCAGCGGCGCCGCCGGTTCGATCAGCGTTGCAAGCAACAAGGGTCCGCCGACAAAGGTGGCGATGGTCCCGAAAAGATGGCGTGTCTGCATGGCCTGGCTCCTCGTTTGTCCGTGATGGTCAAGCGAGGTAACGGCGAGGCGCAGCGCTGGTTAATCGGGGTTATGGTTACCCTCGAACCAGGCAACAACCTCCGCCACCGGCACGACATCGGCGTATTTGAGCTGGAGATCGGTGAGGTTGGCCCAGTGGTAGCTGGCCAGCTTGTCGGCGGTCGTTTCGATGGGGACGATGGTGCGGTAACCACGCGACAGCGCATCGACCGCGGTGGCGCGCACACAGCCCGAGGTGCTGCCGCCGGTCACCACCACCGTATCGACCTGGTGCCAGACCAGCAGCGACTGCAGCGGCGTTTCGAAGAATGCCGATGGCATGCGCTTGGTGAATTGCGTGTCGCCGGGGCGGATGTCGCAGCGTTCGTCATAGGCGTGGCGGTCGCTGCCGTATTTGATGTTCTGCAAACTGTCGGGCGTGTCGGTGCGGGTGCCCCAGACCCCGGCATCGCTGGCATCATCGGCATAGCCGACCCGGCTCCACACCACCGGCATCCCGGCGGCACGCGCCAGCGCGCTGATGTGGTTGGTATGTTCGATCTGGCGCGGATCGGTTTCATAGGCGGTCTTGTAGCGATCGATGCGGGTATAGGCGTTCTGGAAATCGACGTTGACGATGGCGAGCTTCCTGCCGAAGCCGAAGCGGGCGCGCGCCGGATTGGCCATCACATCGTCGAAGATCTGGCGCGCGGTGCGGCCGTCGTCGGCCATGCGGGTGCCGATGATGTCGGTCATGGGGGGCTCCTCTTTTTTTACCCCTCTCCCGCAAGCGGGATAGGGGCGCTCTGAATTGCGCTCGCTTCCCCTCTAAGGCGTGGCGTCGCCCGGCGAAAGCCGCCAGCGTGCCCCTTGCCACCCTGCGGTCATCGCGGCATCACCAGCGCCGTGCCCATGCCGCCTCCCTCTCGCGATCCGCGCTTGCTGCGCGCCGCCGATGCGCTGGCGAAAAACCGCCTCGACGCCGCCGAACCGGCGCTCGCCGCCTGGATCGCCGAGCATCCCGCCGACCCCTATGCGCTGCGCATGATGGCCGAACTGCTCGGCCGGCTCGGGCGCTATCGCGAATCCGAAAAGCTGCTGGCGAAGGCGCTGGTGCTCGCCCCGGGTTTCGATGCGGCGCGCTTCAACTATGCGCTGATCCTCCACCGCCAGTCGAAGAGCGAGGCGGCGCTCACCGAGATCGAGCGGTTGCTCGCCATCACGCCGGGCCATCCCGGCTATCGCAACCTGAAGGCGGCGATGCTGGCGCGGCTCGGCGATTATACCGGGGCGATCGCGATCTACGACCATTTGCTCGCCGAATTCCCGCAGAATCCGCGCGGCCACATGAGCCATGGCCATGCGCTGAAGACCATGGGCCGCGCCGCCGAGTGCATTACTGTCTATCGCACCGCGGTTGCCCAGGCGCCAACGCTGGGGGAGGCGTGGTGGAGCCTCGCCAACCTCAAGACCTATCGCTTCGCCCCGGCCGATCTTGCCGCGATGCGCGCCGCGCTGGCGACGCCTGGCATCAGCGACGATGACCGGCTGCACCTCGATTTCGCGCTCGGCAAGGCGCTCGAGGATGCCCGGGAGTACAAGGCATCCTTCACCCACTACGACGCCGGTAACCGCTTGCGCCGCAGCCAGTTGCGCTGGGACGGTGCCGGCAACCGCGCCCATGTGGAAGCCAACGAACGCGTGTTTACCGCCGATTTTTTTGCCGCAAGGCGCGGCCAAGGCTGCCCGGCGCCCGATCCGATCTTTGTCGTCGGGCTGCCGCGTTCGGGCTCGACGCTGATCGAACAGATCCTCGCCAGCCACAGCCAGGTCGAAGGCACGATGGAATTGCCCGATGTCGCCGCCATCGCGCGCGGCCTGTCGGACACGGTGCCGGGGCAGGACCCGCTGGTCTATCTCGAGGCGCTCGCCGCCGCCGGCCCGGCCGGACTGGGGGCACTGGGGCAGGACTATCTCGCCCGCACCCGCATCCAGCGCAAGACGGATCGCCCGCGCTTCATCGACAAGATGCCCAACAATTTCGCCTATGCCGGGCTTATCCACCTGATGCTGCCCAATGCGATCATCATTGACGCGCGGCGGCACCCTCTCGCGACGTGCTTTTCGGCGTGGAAACAGCATTTTGCCCGCGGCCAGAGCTTTACTTACGATCTTGTCGAACTCGGCGATTATTATGCCGATTACGTCCGGCTGATGGCGCATTTCGAGTCCGTCCTGCCCGGCCGGGTGCTGCGCGTCGACCATGAAGCGCTGGTCGCCGATACGGAAAGCGAGGTGCGGCGGATGCTGGCGCATTGCGGGCTGGCCTTCGAACCCGGCTGCCTCGAATTCCACCGCAACCAGCGCCCGGTGCGCACCGCCAGTTCCGAACAGGTGCGCCAGCCGATCACCTCCGCCGGGCTCGACCAGTGGCGGCATTACGAACCCTGGCTGGGTGACCTGAAAGCCACACTTGCAACGCTAATGTCACAAGACCCCGCCGTGGCCGGTGCGCACGCTTGACCCGCTTCGCCGCGCGGCGTCACATCCGGGCTTGGCGTTCACGGGGCAAAAGGGTGAACATGATGTTGAACAATGATTTTTTCGGCCGGCGGCTGCGCACGGCACTCATGCTCGGCGCGGCGCTTGCCGCCACCCCGGCGCTGGCGCAGACGCCGATCGCCGCCGCCGATGATGCCGTTGCCGGTGAAATCATCGTTACCGCCGAACGCCGCTCCGAAAGCCTGCAAAAGGTGCCGGTCGCCATCACCGCGCTCGGCACGGCCAAGCTCGACCAGTTGCAGGTGCAGAGCTTCAACGATTTCGCGCGTTTCCTGCCGTCCTTGAGCTTTCAGACCGCCGGGCCGGGCACCGCCAACATCTATTTCCGCGGCGTCGCTTCGGGCGGCGACGGCAACCATTCGGGGCCGCTGCCGTCGGTCGGCGTCTATCTCGATGAACAGCCGATCACCACCATCGGCGGCACGCTCGACCTCCACATCTATGACATCGCCCGGGTGGAAGCCCTCGCCGGGCCGCAGGGCACGCTTTACGGCGCCTCGTCGCAGGCCGGCACCATCCGCTACATCACCAACAAGCCCGAATTCGGCAAGTTCAGCGCCGGCTATAATCTCGAAGTCAGCAAGGTTGCCCCCGATGGCACCGGCGGCGGCTGGGGCGGGGTCGCCGAAGCCTTTGTCAACGTGCCGCTGTCGGACAATGCCGCACTGCGCGTCGTCGGCTGGTACGATCGCGACCCCGGCTATATCGACAATGTCGCCGGCACCCGCACCTATTCGGTGCCGGGCATCACCATCAACAACAATGCGCTGGCGAAGAAGGATTACAATACCGTCG
>JBILPK010000319.1:0-2900 GCA_044373875.1 Polymorphobacter sp. | reverse complement strand
CGCACTACCGGCGTTGTTCGTTTCCAGCTGGGCTCAGGACCCCTTTAAAGTGCTTGCGTCGGTGACGAACGATTGATTCAATGGCTCCGCTGAGCGGCCGTTGTCATGAGCGATTTGATTTGATTTTCGGCGGCGGAGACGCGCCGGATCGAGCCGTATTTCCCATTGTTGCACGGCATGCCCAGGGTTGATGACCGGCGGGTGATGAGCGGTATCATCTTCGTGATCCGTGACGGCCTGCGTTGGCGGATGCGCCCAAGGATTATGGCCCGCATAAGACGATCTACAATCGCCTCATCCGCTGGAGCCGGCTCGGCGGGTTCAACCGCATCTTTGCGGCGCTGGCGGGCAAGGCTGGCAAGCCCGACCAGTTGATGATCGACGCAACGCATCTGAAGGCGCACCGAACGGCTGCGAGCCTTTTAAAGAAGGGCTTGTTCCCCGACGTATCGGGCGCTCCAAAGACGGCTTGGACTCCAAGCTGCACGCGGTTTGCGACGGCCAGGGCCGGCCGCTGGTCATGCTGCTTAGCGAAGGTCAGATGAGTGACTACAAGGGCGCAGCGCTGATGATCGACGCCCTGCCATCAGCCAAGGCCATGCTCGGTGACCGCGGCTATGATGCCGACTGGTTCCGTAACGCCGTCATTGCAAAGGGCATCGAGCCTTGCATTCCTTCGAGGGTCAATCGCAAGATACCCATCCCGCATAACCGCACACTCTACCGCCAGCGGCATAAAATAGAGAATATGTTAGGCAAGCTCAAAGACTGGCGCCGCATACATACCCTCTATAAGAGATGCGCCCACACCTTAATATCCGCCATCTGCATAGCCGCAACCGTCATCTTCTGGCTGTGATCAATGTGTCCTGAGCCTAGATTACGACGCCGATTGGCAGACGGCGGATGACGTGCAGGCTCCCTTCGTCGACAGGCTGTAAACAGACCCATGGGATTATTTCGAATGGCAGTGATGGAAGACGCAGCGCGGCCGACGCCGGGCTGGGAAGCGTACACGGGCGATCCGGAGACCGCCGGTCCGTTCGAGAACCAGATTCTCTACGCGATGTGTCGCGATAACCCGGCGCACGGTGACACCTACGTGACCGCGGGCAAGATCACCGCGATCGGCCGCATCTACGCCGCGGCGCCCGAACGGGGGGCAGGGTCTGGCCGGGAGGCGGGTTCCCTTGCACATGCGATTGCGGTGCACCTGTCGAAATCGCCGTTGGATAAACGGCTCGAAGCGATCGCCTTCGGTAACCGCTTCTCGGGGTCGAACCGAGAGCAAGTCGTCGAAACGCATAAGCTTCTCGTTGACGAGGTCGTATTTGCGACACGCAAATGGTCAGCTTCGGTCGACGGTGAAGACTGGTCGCCGCGTAAGCAAGCGTCGTTCGCGTCGAAGTATCTCCACTTCCATCGGCCCAACGCGTTTCCGATCATGGATTCGTACGCGAAGGCGGGGCTCCTCTGTGCCGGCCTGATCGGCCCGTTTGATAACTACGACCGTTTCACCGCTGGCTTCGCTGGGCATGTCGATGATCAGGTGCCGGGCTGGACTCCTCGCAGCATCGATACGGACCTCGTGATAAGGGGGCGGGCGCATCTCGATCGAACCGGCCCTAGTTGCCGCGGATGCGGCTCGGCATTTGTCAGGAAACCGCGTAAAAAGGTGTCAGCGAAGCGGAACAGCGCGTAGAAACTGATCAGGCTCGTATGATTGTCAGCGGCGGGATCACTATTTTACAGGCGTGGCAAAAAAAGCGAGGCAGATACCGTTCATGGGGGGTTTGCCCGCTTTGAAAGAAGTCGAAGGGATCCTGCGTCCCCAATAATACACGTGCGAGCGTGAGCCGGTCCAGAATGGCTTGCTTCTCATCTCCACGACGAACGTTGAAACTTCTTTCCACGCCGTCAGGAAAGCGCTCGACGCTCGTTCGGTCTGCCCATCGGTCGATGATCTTGAGAAGGTCGGCGGCACTCGGGGCCTCCGACTCCTCGATCCTTTTGGGGTCGTCTTCTCGCTGCCGCCGATCCTCGCTGACTGTCCATGCCTGATGTCGGAACTGCCGTTGGCGTTCAGCCTCGGCGAGCTTGGCAACCAGTTCCAGGGCCTCGGCAATTATTGAGGCAATGATAGACCGGATTGAGGTCCCCACGAAAGATTTGGCCGTATCCTGCCATCGGGCCGACCGGTCCACCTCGGCATACGGCGAATAGGCGATAAGCCTAAGACGGCCAGACGGAAGGTTCCGCGTCGTCGTCCAGCTTTGGTCCTAGTAGTAGCTGCGCTTCAGCGCGATGTAATCAGCCTCGCGCACGTACTTGCCACCAACGGAGCAGAGGGCAACGCTCACTGAAATTTCAACAACCTACAAGCCGATCGAGACCGCCCCGACAATAACGACCGTTGCCCGATATGGTGACCACAACCCGCTGTGCTCCCAGTAGTCCCGCCGCTTTCCAACGGCATCCCGCTCCTCGGCACTCAATCGGCTGAGCTGCATATGAGACGGAGCCAGCATTAACCGATGCCCCTCGGTTTCGAATGCACTGAATGGATCATTGGCAAGGTCAAGGGCATCTTCGAGGCCGGCCTTTGAAGCTGTTTCGACCGCCAACAGCTCCTTAAAGGGCTTGAGGTAGTCCCCCTCCTCCACGTCCCGGCCGCTCTCAAAATGGACGGTCGCGCCAAGGGTAATTGGGTGAACCCCTTCGCAGGCAATCAGTAGTTTACGCTGAGGTTCCACGCGCGGGGGGCGCGCCGGTCTAGCCCGGATTATTCATCAGACGGGCCATTCTGGGTTGGCGAGCGTAGCTTAACCTACTGATTTGGTGTAGAGAAAGGTTGTTGACGCCACTCTCGAACACCGGACAGAAAGTGCCACGCCCGCCAT
>JBILPK010000029.1:0-24837 GCA_044373875.1 Polymorphobacter sp. | reverse complement strand
GTGATAGCCGGCGAATTTCAACCCGAAGGCATCGCCCGCGGCAACGATGGTGTCGAAAACATCGGCCATGAATTCGGTCGGGATATACAGCTCCCAACCCAGTTCACCGACATAGGTGATCCGCGACGCCCGCACGATCGCATAGCCTAGCTCGATTTCCTGGCTGGTGGCGAACGGAAACGCCGTGTTCGACAGGTCATTGGGGCTGAGCGATTGCAGCAGGTCGCGGGCATTGGGCCCCATGATCGAGATGACCCCCATGCCAGAGGTGACGTTGGTCAGCACGGCATGCGCTTCGGGGTCGATATGGCGCTTCAGCCAGTTGAAATCACGAGTTTCCGTCTCGGCGCCAGTGACGATCAGATACGCGGTTGCGCTGAGGCGGGTGACCGTCAGATCGGCCTCGATCCCGCCCTTTTCATTCAGCCATTGCGTGTAGACCAGCTTGCCCGGCGCGACATCGACATCATTGGCGCAGACGTGGTTGAGCACGCGCATGGCGTCACGGCCTTCCAGCCGGAACTTGGCAAAGCTCGATTGGTCGAACAGGCCGACGGTCTCGCGCACTGCCCGGCATTCCGCCTCGGTCGCCTCGAACCAGTTCTGCCGGCCATAGCTGTATTCGTATTTCGGCTCGGACCCCGGCGCCGCATACCAGTTCGGCCGTTCCCAGCCATAGGCCTCGCCATGGCAGGCGCCGGCTGCCTTCAACCGGTCGAACAGCGCCGATTTGCGCACCCCGCGCGCCGTCTCATATTGCTTGAACGGCCAGTGCGTCGCGTAGAGCAGCCCGAGACTTTCGCTGACCCGTTCGCGCAGATATTTGCGGTTGATCTGGAACGGCATGTTGCGGCGTATGTCGACCGTCCACAGGTCGGCCGGCGGAATGCCGTCCCGGATCCATTCGGCCATCACCTTGCCGATGCCGCCGGCCGATTGCAGCCCGATGGAATTCAACCCGGCGGCGACGAAACAACCCGGCAGTTCGGGGCTTTCTCCCAGATGATAGCGCACGTCGGGGGTGAAGCTTTCGGGCCCGCAGAAGAACTTCTTGATGCCGGCATTTTCCAGCGCCGGCACGCGGCGCATGGCATCCATCAGCACCGGTTCGAAATGCGCGAAGTCGCCGGCAATCTCGTCGAAGCAGAAATCTTCGGAAATGCCGTCCATGCCCCAGGGCCTGGCATTTGGCTCGAAGGCGCCGACCAGCAGCTTGCCGGCATCATATTTGTAATAGCCGCAATAATCATAGTCGCGCAGCACCGGCAGGTCGGGGGTCAGGCCGGCGACGCCTTCGAACAACACGTAATAATGCTCGCACGCGTGCAGCGGCGCCGCCACGCCGACGCTGGCGGCGAGATCGCGGGTCCACATGCCGCCGCACAGCACGACATAATCGGCGTCGATCGGCCCTTCGGCGGTCTCCACCCCGGTGACGCGCGTGCCGTCATGGCGGATGCGGGTGACCTTGGTATTTTCAAAGATCCGCACGCCGCTGTTGCGGGCGCCTTTGGCAAGCGCCTGGGTGATATCCACCGCATTGGCATAGCCGTCACTGGGAATATGGATGCCGCCGACGATGTCGTCGACCCGGGCGATCGGGAAGCGTTCCTTGATCTCCTGCGAGGTGATGACATGCACAGGCAGGTCGAACACCTTGGCCATCGAGGCGCTGCGCTTCAATTCCTCGAAGCGTTCGATGTTGCTGGCCATCGAAATCGACCCGCACTGGCGATAACCGGTGGCCTGGCCGGTTTCGGCCTCCAGCCCGCGGTAAAGCTCGCCGGTATATTTCGCCAGCTTGGTCATGTTGATCGATGGGCGCAATTGCCCGACCAGCCCGGCGGCATGCCAGGTCGTGCCGCTGGTCAACTGCTTGCGTTCGAGCAGGATCGTGTCGCTCCAGCCGATCTTGCCGAGGTGATAGGCGATCGACGTGCCGATGACGCCGCCGCCGACAATGACGACGCGCGCGCGCTTGGGAAGGGCTGCGGCCATGGCGGACTATGCCTTCATCTTCAGATTGTCGGGGTCATAGCTCGGGTGTTCGAGCACAATCGCGGCGCGGCGTTCGCCCTGGACGAAGACATCGAAGGCCGTGCCGGGCGCGGCGTGTTCGGGCGGTACGGCGGCAAAGAACAGGCTTTTGCCCACCCGATGGCCATAGCCGCCCGATGTCGTCAGCCCGATGCACGCATCGCCGAGCATGATCGGTTCGGCGCCGCGCGCGTCGGTGTCGGTGGCGGCCATTTCGCCATAGACGATGCGAAAGCGATCCGGCGCATCGAGCGTCGCCTGCCTGCCGACGAAATCATCCTTCTTGAAGGTGATGAAGCGCTTCATGTCGGCCTCGATCATCGTCAGTTCATTGGTGAGTTCGCTGCCCCAAGCCTTGTAGCCCTTTTCCATCCGCATCGTGTTGACCGCGTAAAGGCCGTAGTTGGCGATCCCGAGGTCGGCGCCGGCGGCCCAGATGGCATCGTAAAGCGGCAGCATGCCGCCCATCAACGGGTGCAGTTCCCAGCCGAGTTCGCCGACATAGGAAACCCGCAAGGCCCGCACGGGCTGCCCGGCGATGGTGATTTCGCGGCCGCTGAGCCAGCGAAAGCCTTCGTTCGACAGGTCGGCATCGGTCAGCCTGGCCAGCAGATCCCGCGATCTCGGCCCGCTGAGGACGATGACGCCGCGGTCCATGGTGACGTTGCGGATGCTGACATCTTCATGGGGCAGCTTGCCCTGCATCATCAGGTCGAGGTCACGGAGTTCGGCAGCGGCGGCCGACAGGCAATAGAAATGATCGTCCGCCAGCCGCGTGACGGTCATTTCCCCTTGGATCCGGCCGCCGCGCGACAGCGGATGGACCAACCCGATGCCATCCTGCTTGCGCGGCATGCGATTGGCGCAGATGCGGTTGAGGAAGGCCTCGGCATCGGGGCCGACAACATCATATTTGGCAAAGCCGGTCAGATCGAGCACGCCGACAGCTTCGGCCACGGCGCGCACTTCCTCGCGCACCACCTCGAACACATTCGTGCGGGCATAGCCGGAGACTTCGTTGCGGCCATCGCGCGAGAACCATTTCGGCCGTTCCCAGCCGAAGGTTTCGGTATGGACGGCACCTTGTGCCTTCAGGCGTTCGTGCAGCGGGCTGGTCTTGCGCGGCCGGCCATCGGGCTCCTCCTCGCCCGGCAGGCGGGTGGTGAAGGTCAGCCGGTAATCGAGGAACACCTTGTCGCGCGAATAATCCTCGTCGGCAAAACTGCCGTAACGGCGCGGGTCGAATTCGGTCATGTTGATATCGGCGTCGCCAAAAACCATCCACTGCGCCAGATATTTGCCCGATCCGCCGCCCTGGGCGATGCCGAAGGAGGTGCCGCAGCAATGCCAGAAATTGCGCAGCCCCGACGCTGGCCCCAGCAACGGGCCGCCATCCGGGGTGTGTGGGATGGCACCGTTGATGACGCGGCGGATGCCGACTTCACCGAACACCGGCATGCGTTCGATGGCGCGTTCCAGCCATTTGCCGATGCGATCGAGATCGTCGCCGAACAATTCGCTGGTCGATTGCCATTCGGGCGTGCCCTTGGGAGCCCAGGCTTCCTTCAGGCCGATATTTTCGTAGATGCCGATCAGGCCGCTTTTCTGTTCCTGCCGGAAATAGCCCGAGACATAGGGGCAGCGCATTACCGGGATTTCCTCGGCCCGGTCGATGAAAGCCTGGATGGGATCGGTGACGATGTAATGATGTTCCATGTTGGTCACCGGAATGTCGATGCCCGCCATCTGCGCCACCTGCCGGGCATAGCAGCCGGCGGCATTGACGACGATTTCCGCGCGGATGACGCCCTGTTCGGTCGCGACGTCCCATTCGCCCGATGGCAACTGCGTCAGGCCGGTCACCCGGTTCTTGCGGATGATCGTTGCCCCCATGGCGCGCGCACCGATAGCCATGGCATTGCACAGACCCGAAGGATCGGCATGGCCATCGCTGGTGGTATGGGCCCCGGCGATGACCCCTTCGGTCGTCATGAACGGGTTGATGCGGCGGATCTCGGCCGGATCGATGATCTCCATGTCGAAGCCGATGATCCTGGAATAGCCCTGGATATATTTGAACCAAGCCAGTTCACGCTCGTTCGTGGCGAGGCGGATGCCACCGGATTTGTGCCAGCTGACATATTGCCCGGTCAGCCCTTCGAGGCGCGGATACAGATCGTTGCTGTAGGCGTGGATCTTGGCGAGGTTGTAGCTGCCGGTGATGCTGGGGCACTGCCCGGCGGCGTGCCAGGTCGATCCCGATGTCAGCTCGTCTTTTTCGATCAAGATCGTATCGGTCCAGCCGAGTTCGGCGAGGTGATACAACAGGCTGGCCCCCATGATGCCGCCACCGATGATCACGACCCGTGCATTTGTCTTCATGAAAATCGCCTGCGCCCCCGACTGCGTGCCGAGTACAATAGGGGCGGCGATTGCTACGAAGCAAATCACGAGATAGAGGGGTTTGACCACAATCTGCTTATGGATAAGTCATGTCGGATCGCCGCACGATCGTTGGCCTGCCGACACTGACCTGGCTCCGCGCCTTCGAAGCCGCGGCCCGCGCCGAAAGCTTCACGGCAGCCGCGCGCGAACTGGGGCTGACTCAGGCGGCGATCAGCTATCAGGTGCGCTCGCTCGAGGATTATCTCGGCTGGGAATTGTTCGAACGTTTGCCACGCGGCGTACGCCTGACCGCGATGGGCATCGCCTATCTGGCGCCGGTGCGAAAGGCTTTCGACGACCTGGCGATCTCGACGCTGGGCCTGTTCGGCAGCAACCACCGGGCCAGCATTGCCGTGCTGGCGCCGGTATCGTTCGGCTCCTTGTGGCTGGCGCCGCGGCTGCCGGCCTTCTTCGCGCGCTATCCCACGATCGAAGTGCGGCTTTCGGCGACGATCTGGGGGAACACCGGGTCCAACGCGTCGATCGATCTCGAGATACGATATGGCGATGGCAAGGGCAGCGGCGATGTCGGGGAGGCGTTGTTGCAGCAGGACCTGGTCATCGCCTGCAGCCCGCAATATCGCCGCGACTCCGGCCCCGATGGCGATGTCGCGGCACTGGTCGAAAAAGGCGTGGTCCATATCATGGGCCATGAAGATCATTGGTTGAAAATGGCCAGCGCGATCGGAAAGGCCGATATCGGCGCCACTCCCGGGCCGACTGTCGACACGACGGTTGCCGGGCTGGAACTGGCGGCCAGCCACGCCGGCTGTGTTGTCACGCATCCGCTGTTCCTTGCCAGCTATCTCGAGACTGGTAGGCTGGTCCAGTTACCGACGGCCCCCTGCCTCGATGACCAGGGCTTTCACCTGTTTGCGCCCGAGCGTCCGCAGCGGACGCGCCGCGAGACCCATGTCTTTCGCGAATGGTTGAAGGAAACAGCCGCCGGCGAAGCGGTACCGCGCGATTGAAAGCCACCAAAGGAAATTTGGCGGTTACCGAAAAATCTTCATTTGTGGCGCGTTTGGGTCTCACCTTTAATGTATTGGATAGGGGTATGCATTTTTGTGAAACCCTTGGAATCATACGGCCAGCTTGGCGGCTGGCGTGAAAATCGGTGAACGGCAGCTTATGAAAATCGGGTTTATCGGTCTTGGCAATGTCGGCGGCAAACTGGCCGGAAGCCTGATCCGCAACGGCCATGACGTGACCGTTCGCGACCTTGATGAAAATCTCGTCGCCAGCTTCGTGGCGCGTGGCGCCACCGCCGCGCGCTCCCCCGAGGAACTCGGCCGGTCGGTCGACCTGATCATAACCTGCCTACCGTCACCGGCCGCGACCGCTGCGGTTGCCGAGGGCCCGGACGGGTTCCTCAAGGAGCTTGGCCCCGGCAAGGTCTGGCTCGAAATGAGCACGACCGATCATGCCGAAGTGCTGCGCCTTGGCAAACTGGTCGAAGCGCGCGGCGCGATGTTCATGGAATGCCCGGTTTCCGGCGGCTGCCACCGCGCCGATACCGGCAATATCGCGATCTTTGCCGGCGGGCCGCGCGCCGCCTTCGAATTCGTGCTGCCGGTGCTGACTACGCTCGGGCGCCGTATCCTGCACACCGGCGAACTGGGCACCGCCTCGCAGTTGAAGGTGCTGACCAACTATCTGTGCACCGTCCATCTCGCCGCGCTGGCCGAAGCCCTGACGACGGCCAAGGTCGTCGGGCTCGACATGAACACGGCGTACGAAGCGATCCGCATCTCGTCGGGCAATTCCTTCGTCCATGAAACCGAATCGCAGGTCATCCTCAACGGCAGCCGCGATATCAACTTCACCATGGACCTCGTCATCAAGGATGTCGGCCTGTTCGACAAGCTGGCACGCGACCATGGCGTGCCGCTGGAAATTTCGCCGCTGGTGCTGAACATCTTCAAGGATGGCCAGGAACGCTATGGCCCGCGCGAACATTCGCCCAACATCATCCGGCGGCTGGAAGAACCCATGGGCGTCAAGGTGCTGGGCAGCGGGTTTCCGGCCGAAATGGTCGATGATGAGCCCGAGGAAGCCGGCTACGAAGTGGTGCCGAGGCGCTAGTGACACCCCTCACGCAGCGTGAATGGCAGTCGCGGGCGCAGTCCTTGCGGATCGAGACCGGCCTGTTCATCGACGGCCGGTTCAGCGACGCAGCCGCCGGCGATCGCCTCCCCGTCATCAATCCGGCCGATGGTACCGAGGTCGCCAGCCTGGCCTGCGGCACTGGTGTCGACATCGATCGCGCCGTCGCATCGGCAAGGGCGGCCTGGGACGATGGCCGCTGGCGCTACATGCCACCGCGCGACCGCATGGCGATTTTTCGCCGCTTCGCCGATCTGGTCGAGGCAGCGGCAACCGAATTCGCGCTGCTCGAGACGCTGGCGATGGGCAAGCCGGTCACCGATGCGCTGACCATCGACGTGCCCGAGGCGGTCGTCACCATCCGTTATTTCGGCGAATGCATCGACAAGACCGCCGGCAGCGTTTCCAACACCGTGCGCAGCGCCGTCCACATGACATCGCGCGAACCGATCGGCGTCGTCGGCGCGATTTCCGCCTGGAATTACCCGCTGCTGATGGCGACATGGAAAATCGCACCGGCGCTCGCCGCCGGGAATTGCGTCGTGCTGAAGCCTTCCGAACTCGCGCCGCTGTCGTGCCTGAAACTGGCGCAGCTGTTTTTCGAGGCCGGCGGCCCGCCGGGCGTCTTCAACGTGGTCAACGGCTTTGGCAACGATGCCGGTCGTGCGCTGGCACTGCATCCCGACGTTGCGAAAATCAGCTTCACCGGCTCCACCGCGACCGCCAAGCGGTTGATGATCTATGCCGGCGAATCGAACCTCAAGCGCGTGTCGCTGGAAACCGGCGGCAAGAGCCCGCAGATCTTCATGCCCGACCTGGGCGACCTCGATGCCGCCGTCACCAGCGCCATCCGCGGCATTTTCGACAACGCCGGGCAGGTCTGCAATGCCGGGTCGCGGCTGCTCGTGCACGCCGATATCCATGATGCGTTCATCGAACGCTTCGAGGCCATCGCACCGACGCTGTATGCGCCCGGCGATCCGCTCGACCCGGTGACCAGTCTTGGGCCGGTGGTCAGCCGCGCGCACCAGCAAAAGATACTCGGTTGGGTCGATAACGGGCTGCAATCGGGCGCGCGGCTTCAATTCGGCGGTACTGCCGACGCGGCCCGGCCCGAAGGCGCCTATGTGCTGCCGGCGCTGTTCACGCGGGTTCGCCCCGACATGGCGGTTGGCCGGGAGGAAATTTTCGGGCCGGTCGCGACGCTTTTCAAGTTCGAGGACGAGGCGGATGCGATCAGGATCGCCAATGATTCCATCTACGGGCTCGCGGCCAGTGTCTGGACGCTGGACGTCAAGCGCGCGCATCGCATGGTCAAGGCGCTGGAAGCCGGCGTTGTCTGGGTAAACTGCTTTGGCGACGGCGACATGACCCAGCCTTTCGGTGGCTACAAGCAGTCGGGCAACACCCGCGACAAGTCGATGGAATGCCTTGCCGGCTACCAGCAGACCAAATCGGCGTGGTTCACGCTCGAATAGGGGCGATTTCCGCCGCGTGCCTGACCACCCAGTCCATGAAGGTGCGGACGCGGATGTTGTCCTTCATGTCCTTGCGGCAGATCAGCCCCCAACCACCCGGGCAGCGCACCGAATGCGCGACAGGCGCGACCAGCCGCCCGGCGGCAAGATCATGCCCGACAAACGGCCCGTTGACGAGCGCTATAGCCTCCCCGTCCAGCGCCATTTCCAACGCGACGGCAAGCGTGTCGACAAGCAGATAGGATGTCGACGGATCAAAGGACACGCCGGCCGACTGGAACCAGGCGTTCCAATTTTGCACTTCGGTATAAACCGCCGCAAGCGGCTGTTTCAAAAGGTCTTCGACGCACGGGTTCTTGCCGATCCTGGCGAGCAGCTTGGGGCTGCATACCGTCGACAGCGAATAATCGAACAACGGTATCCAATGATACCGGACCGGGTCCGGCAGTTCGGCGCAATAGACCAGGCCGACATCCGCGTGAACTTCGTCGAACGTCCATTCGACAGCACAGGTGCTGAGCGTCAGCTTGACCTTGGGATTGTCGGCGAGAAAATGCGGGACGCGGCGCGCCAGCCAGCGGATCGACGCCGTCACATAGGTCTGCACGCGCAATGGCTTGTCCGGCGCATGGCGATGCACCGCCTCTACCCCCTGGATCAGCGATTCGAACGCTGCCCGGACATAAGGGTAGAAAATGCGTCCCTGCTCGGTCGAAACGATATGGCGGCCTTCCTGGGCGAAAAGATCGACACCCAGCGCGTCTTCGATCAATTGCACCTGATGGCTTATCGCCGGGTGGGTCAGGCACAGTTCGTCGGCGGCTTCGCGAATGCTCTGGCGCCGGGTTGCGGCTTCGAAACCCTTCAGCGCCTTGAGCGGCGGCAGCCGCTGAAGATCGATCTTTTGCTGCACAACACCCCCACATGTCCGATGGCGCAATTCTATGGCGATCGGCGGCGGGCGCAACTGGTAAATTTAATTCAACTATCGATGCTGGTCGAATCCGCGCGGATCATCGCCGCGGCCTTCTCCGCCACCATCACCGTCGGGGCGTTGGTGTTGCCCGATGTCAGGTTCGGGAAGATCGAGGCATCGACCACCCGCAATCCCTGCACGCCGTGCACACGCAACCGCGCATCGACAACCGCGCTCGCCGCATCCGGGCCCATGATGCACGTGCCGACGGGGTGATAGACGGTATCTGCCCGCTGCCGAAAATCGGCGAGCAATTCGGCTTCCGTCGTCAAGCGGCGGCCGGGAACGAGTTCGTCGATGATGATATCGGCGAGCGGCCGTGTCGCTGCGATCTGGCGCAGCAGCCGAATACCGCGCATCGCCTCGTGTACATCATGGTCCGTAGCAAGGTAGTTGGGGTGAATCGCCGGATGCGCGAACGGGTCGGCGGAAACGATCTGCAGATGCCCGCGGCTGGTAGGGCGACAGGCGTTGAACGACAGCAGAAAGGCCGAAAACGGATCGGGGTTGAGTAGCTTGCGCTCCGAGAGCGGCGATTGCGTGTAGCTGACTGGGCTGAAATACAACTGCAGGTCGGCGCGCGCCGCATCGGGACCGCTGCGCACGAAGCCGCCGCCCTGGTTGACGCTCATCGACAAGGGGCCGCTGCGATCGAACAGATAGCGCAGGCCTGCCCGGATCCGGCCGGCCAGCGGGCGCAATTCGTCGTTCAAGGTCGGCACGCTGGTCTTGTAGAAATAGCTGACGGCCAGATGATCCTGCAAATTGCGGCCCACGGCGGGCGCATCGACCAGCGGCGCGATACCCAGCGATGCCAGCAACGCCGCATCGCCGATGCCCGACAATTGCAGCAATTGCGGCGAGTTTATCGAACCGCCGGACAGGATGACTTCGGCGCGCGCCCGCACCTGCCGCGTCTCGCCGCCGCGGCGATATTCGACCCCGACGGCGCGGGTGCCTTCAAACACGATGCGCGTTGCCTGCGCCCCGGTACGCAACACCATGTTGCCGCCCCGCATGGCGGGTCGCAGATAAGCATTGGCTGTCGATGCGCGCCGGCCCTTGCGCGTATTGATCTGATAGATGCCGACGCCTTCGGCCTGGGCACCGTTCAGGTCCGGCGACACGGCGAAATCCAGTGCCGCACCGGTCTCGAGGAAAGTCTGGCACAAGGGATGGGCGACGCTGGCGATATCAGTGACGTGCTGCGGCCCGCCGGCGCCGTGCCATGCGCTGGCGCCATGATCATGGTCCTCGGACTTGATGAACCATGGCAGCACGTCGTCCCATGCCCAGCCAGGATTGCCGGCCGCGGCCCAATCGTCGAAATCGCCACGCTGGCCGCGCACATGGACCATGGCGTTGATCGATCCGGACCCGCCGATGACCTTGCCGCGCGGCCAGTAGCTGCTGCGCCCGCCCAGTCCGGGCACGGCCTCGGTATCGTACATCCAGTTGATGCGCCTGTCGAAAAAGGTCCGGCCATAGCCGATCGGCAGCTGTATCCAGACGGTGCGGTCGGACCCACCGGCTTCGAGAACCAGCACGCGCGTCCTGCCATCGGCAGACAGCCGGTTGGCGAGCACGCAGCCCGCGGTGCCCGCCCCGACGATGATATAGTCAAATTCGTCCATCACGCGACCGGGTGCTGGGTCATTTCGAGATGCAGCATCGTGCCGGTGTAGGGATTGGCCGCGGCAACGGCCTCGTCGATCTCGACGCCCAGACCGGGCTCGGTCGACGGGATGACATGGCCGTCTTCGAACCGGATCGGCTTCACCAGTATCTCGCTGTGGAAACCGCCCCAGGTCTCGATGCTTTCCAGGATCAGGAAATTCGGCGAACAGGTGGCGATCTGGATATTGGCGGCCCCCACGATCGGCCCGCAATACAGGTGCGGTGCGATCTGGGCGTGATGAACTTCGGCCATCCCGGCGATCTTCTTGGCCTCGAGTATGCCGCCGACCCGGCCAAGGTTCATCTGCAGGATCGCCGCCGCACCGGCATGCAGCAGGCGCGCGAAATCATATTTGGTCGTCAACCGTTCACCGGTCGCGATCGGGATTGTCGTGGCGCGCGCCACCTTGGCCATTTCGTCGGGCGCATCGGGTGGAACCGGCTCCTCGAGCCATAGCGGATCATAGGGTTCCAGCCGTTTCGCCAGCCGGATCGCCCCCGCCGCTGTCATCTGGCCGTGGGTGCCGAACAACAGATCGGCGCGGTTGCCGACCGCCTCGCGCAGCCGGCGGGCGAACCGCTCGCAAAGGTCGAGCGCATCGAGCGAAAGCTGGCGGCCATCGAACGCCGAATAAGGCCCGGCCGGATCGAACTTCAGCGCGGTAAAGCCTTGCGCCAGATATTCTGCCGCGCGTTCCGCCGCCAGATCGGGATCGTGATAGACGTCGCTGACGTCGCCAGGCCGTGGATAGATATAGGTATAGGCGCGCAGCCGTTCGTGGACCTGCCCGCCTAGCAGCTTGTAGACCGGCTTGCCGGCTTCCTTGCCGATAATATCCCAACAGGCCATTTCGAGCGCGCTGAGCACGCCCATCAGGGTCAGGTCCGGGTGCTGGGTGAAGCCGCTCGAATAAACCCGCCGCCACATGTTTTCGATGTCGTGCGGATCATTGCCACGGACATAGCGATCGAACACATCCTCGATCATCTGCGCCACCAGGTGCGGCGCGAACGGCACGCAATAGGCCTCGCCAACGCCCGAGACATTGCGATCGGTGGTCAGCTTGACGAACACGAAATAGCGGCCGCCGAAATGCGGTGGCGGGTTGCCGACGACGAATGTCTTGATATCGGCGAGCTTCATGACGCAACCGTTTCGAACGGGAACCCATTGATGACCTTGCGTTCGAGATAATCCTCAAGCCCGAAGACGCCCCATTCGCGGCCATTGCCCGATTGCTTGTAGCCGCCGAACGGGGAGCAATAGTCCTGCCCTGCCCCGTTCAGATGGACGCTGCCCGCGCGGATCTCCCTCGCGACGCGAACGGCGCGCACCGGATCAGCGCATTGGACATAGGCGGCAAGGCCAAACGGCGTATCGTTGGCCATGGCGATGGCATCGGCTTCATCGGCGAACGGGATCATCACCAGCACCGGGCCGAAGACTTCCTCCCGTGCGATGGTCATACTGTTGTCGACGCCGGCAAAAATCGTCGGTTTGACATAGTAACCGACATCGAATCCGTCCGGCTTGCCGGTGCCGCCGACGATGACGCGGGCGCCTTCGTCGCTGCCGGCCTGGACAAGCCGCTGTATCTTTTCATACTGCGCCTTGCTGACGACAGGCCCCAGGTGCGAACCCGGCGCGCGGGGATCACCGACCTTTACCGATGCGCCGACACGCGTGGCGACGGCGACCGCTTCGTCATAAACCGACGCTTCGACCAGCATGCGCGTGGGGGCGTTGCACGATTGGCCGCTGTTGTTGAAGCAATGCAGCACACCCCTGGTGATCGCGGATTCAAGGTCGACATCGGCAAAGATAATGTTGGGCGATTTGCCGCCAAGCTCCTGCGCGACGCGCTTTACCGTGTCGGCGGCCGATTTCGCCACCTTTATACCAGAGCTTGTCGAGCCGGTGAACGACACCATGTCGACTTCGGGATGCCCCGTAAGCGCGTCGCCGATTATCGCGCCGGTGCCGTGCAGCATGTTGAACACGCCGGCAGGAAAGCCGGCCTCGTCGATGAATTCGGCAAACAATTGCGCCGAAAGTGGCGCGATCTCGCTGGGCTTCAGGACAATGGTGCACCCCGCGAGCAGCGCCGGGCCAATCTTGGCGGCCAATTGGTTGATCGGCCAGTTCCAGGGCGTGATCAGCACACAGACGCCGATGGCTTCGTGCACGAGCTTGCCCGTCGAACCGATCGGACGTTCCCATTCAAGGCCTTGTGCCGCCGTGATGGTTTCCTTCAGATGGCCGGGGCCGCATTCGGCCTGCGATTGAAACGAGAGATCGTGCGGGGCCCCCATCTCGGTGGTGATCGCTTCGACCATTTCGCCATAACGGCGCTCGAAGACCGCGATCAGCGTGCGAACCAGGGCTATGCGTTGCGCAACAGTCGTGACATTGTAACCGGTGAACGCCCGGCGCGCGGCGGCAACCGCCAAATCGACATCGGCGGTGCCACACAACGCCACGCGCGCGGCAATGGTCTCGGTAGCCGGATTGATCGCGTCGATGGTGCCGTTCGATTGCACGGGCAGCACCCAACGCCCATCGATGAAAGACTTCAGCGGCGCCAGCGCCCCGGGATCGCGCGCTTCAGACATGCCCGACCGCCCGCATCTGATCCGCGATGATCGTGCGCGACGCCGCCCAGTAATGCCAGGCGGCCCAGAAACCGGTCGGCGCGAGGATCAGCAGCGCCATGCGCAGCGATTCCGCACTCGGTCCGGCGGCGCCGCCAAAATAATCGCTCAACCAGCCCACCCCCTGCGGTGCGACGATCAGGTTGAGCACATTGGCGGCGATCAGCGAGATCGCGATGGTCATGGCGCGCATCTTCGGCGTGGCCAGGTTGAGCAGCAACGCCATCGCCGGGCCGATATAGAAATAGATCGCCGGAATGAACGTCCACAGCATCAGCTTCGCCATCGGCAACGAATGTGTCCAATAGGCGATGAACGACGGCACCGTGGCGACCGCCGTGACGATGGCAAGCAACCAGACGATGCGGCGCGGATCGACGAACGACGGGCGCGACAGCAACCAGGCCGTGAGCAGCGACGCAGCGATACCGGCAACAAGGTGGATCGGGCCAACGACTGCCCCGGCCTGCCCGACATCGAGCCCGTACATGCGTTGCAGGAACGTCGGCGTGAACCACATCAATCCCCAGCCCCACAGCGCCGACACACCGCCGCCCATGATGACATGGAATGCGGCCTTCTGATCGCGCAGGAACCGCACCGTCTCGGCGATGGTCGGCGTTTCCTTCGTCGAAACGGCATCGAGGCGACCGCGTTCCGGTTCCTTGATGGTCAGGAAGATGATCAGGCCGAGGATCAGCCCCGGTACGCCGAGCACGAGAAATGCCGCCCGCCAGCCGTAAAGATTGGCGACATAGCCGGCCATGTCGGCACCCAGCCACGCGCCGATCGGTGCCCCGAGGGCGAATACCGTCATCGCCATGGCGCGGCGATCGGCCGGGAAATAATCGGCAACGATCGAATTGCAGGCCGGGGTGCCACCCGCTTCGCCCACGCCAACGCCGATGCGGGCGAGCAGCAGGTGCCAATAACCCACCGAAAGCCCGCACAGCGCCGTCATCGCCGACCAGATCATCAGCGATGCGGCCAGCAGGTTGCGGCGATTGTAGCGATCGGCAACCCATGACAGAGGAATGCCGAGCGTGACATAGAACAACGCCAGCGAAACGCCGGTCAGGAAGGCGATGCCGCCATCATCGAGGTTCAGCTCGATCCGGATGGGTTCCAATACCGTCGACATCACATATCGGTCGGCAATGTTGATCGTATAGACCAGCATCATGATCAGCAGCACATACCAGCGTCCTGCCATCCCGGCGGTGCGAGCGGCGTCGGGCGCGGCTGTAGCGGTTGTCACCAATATGGTCCCTTCAGGCAGGCAGGCAGGCATCATTGCGTCGGCGCCAGGGCGGCCCGCAATGGCGCCAGGAACGCGTCGAAATTTTCCCATTGGTCCAGGCCGCCGCGGAAGATCGGCTGGCGCACCTGTTCAGAACTCGCGGTCCGGACGGCGCGATCGGTCTCGTGGAAGTTTACGCACGCCGGCTCGAAGGGCAGGCCGCAGAAGTCCAGCAGGCGCCTTACCTGGGTCTCCAGATCGGCAACCACATCCTCATACTGGACGTGCAGGACCTTGCCCGGCAGCACCTCGTCCCAGTGCTGCATCAGGTCGAGATACCCCGTGTAATAGCGCCCGATTTCCGAAAGACCGTAGGAAAAATCCTGGCCTTCGGCGAACAACTGCTTGAAGTTGCTGAAACAGCAAGCCATCGGATCGCGCCTTGCATCGATGATCTTCGCATTCGGCAAGATCAGGTGGATCAAACCGATGTGGCGGAAATTGTTCGGCATCTTGTCGATGAAAAACGGCTTTCCGCTCCGGTAGATCGCCGTGTCACGCAGATAGTTTTCACCGAAGCGGGTTAATTCCGCGACCGACAGTTCACCAAGGTTGCCTGGATATCGCGCTTCCTCGTCGACGCGGCGCCGACCGTCGAGGCGATGTGCCAGCGCCAGGATATCGGGCAGTTCCGAGGTGCCTTCGACCGCGGAATGCGACGCGAGAATCTGTTCCAGGAGGGTCGACCCGGCGCGCGGCAGGCCGACGATGAAGATCGGGTCGGGCGCCTGTGGCCCGCCGCCGGCCTTCGCCGCGAACAGCGCCGGTGTGCAGGCCGCTTTTTGTGCCGCCAGCTCGGCATCGATCCGGGCCGGATCGTAGCGAAGTTCATCGCGTTTCAGGCGGTTTCCCATGTCGTAATAGGCGAAGGCATCGGCAAAATCGCCGCGATCCTCCAGCGCCTTGCCCAGGGCGAAGCACAGGTGATAGCGATCGACACGGCCGATCGACCGATTGGCTTCGGCCCGGCGCATCGCGGTGATTTCAGCATCGGTGAAGCGATAGGTCTTGAGGTTGGCCAGACTCCAATAGGCATCGCCGAAATCCGGCTTGCTGGCATAGGCGTGGCGATAGGCGGCAACCGCCTCGCCCTGCCGACCAAGGGTCTTCAGTGCATGGCCACGGGTCAGGCTGACCTGGTGATTGTCGGGCCGCGCTGCAAAAAGTGCGTCATAGATGGCAAGCGCCGCGTCGAAATTGCCCACCGCGAGGTTCTGGTTGGCGAACAGCATGTCGAAATGCGGCACCCCCGGCGCCTTGTCGCGCAGGATCCGTGCCTGTTCCAGCGCCTTTTCGAATTTCTGCCGCTTGTGCAGTATGTTGACATAGTCGAACCGCCCCGGATGAAATTCGGGTTCGAGTTCGACAGCCGATTCAAGGATGAATTCGGCTTCGTCGAGGACCTGGAACCGCGAACCGAGATCGGCGAGCATGCGCATCGCTTCGAGATGATGACCGTTGCTCTGCAGAAAATGCCGGCATAGACGCTCGGCCTTGAACAGCTTGCCCTCGTGCATGAAACTGGCAACGCTCACCAGTTCGGGCGGCAGGCCGGACAGCCAGTCGAGCTGGTTGCGCGCCATCGCCTCGGCATCGGTGCGACCGGCCGCGTGGTTCAGCTCGACCAACTGTCGCCAGCTGGCGAAAAGGGCCGGATTGGCTGCCACGGCATGATCGAAAGCCACGATGGCACCGTCCGGATCCCCTGCGGCGCGCCGACCATGGCCCATTTCCTGCCAGGCCCGCGCATGTTCGGGCTCGATTTCAAGCAGCCGTTCCAGCGTTTGCTTCGCCGCCACGGCGCGACCGACATAGCGCTGGGCCACGGCGAGCAGATACAGGAGATCGACGTTGCGCGGATCGCTGGCCAGCAGCGCCTCGACGGTTGCACCAGCCCGGCCGAACGCACCCTGCTGCAACATTTGCCGGGCCTGTTCGATGCCGGCCTCGAGGGCTGCGGCGTTCTGATCCTTGTCTTCCATGGTTTCGGTCTAGAACCAAGCCGGGCAGGTTGGAAGACAAGGGGAGTGCGTTGCATCGCACATCACTCCCCTGCCCTCGTCTGCAAGGCTGGCGTCAATATTGATAGGCGACGCGCAGGCCCATGGTACGCGGGCGGATCGTTGTCGTGCGGGCGACGCGGTCCGATGCGTTGATGAACACCGCCGGCCGCTCGTCGGTCAGGTTTTCGACAAAGAAGGTCGCGTTCCACTGGTCCTTCGAAATGCCAGCCGACAGGTCGGCGGTGGTATAAGCCGGCAGCGGAAAGTCGGCATTCACGTTGATCGAGGTATGGCTGGCGCCGACGTGATGGATGCCGGCCTGGCCAAAGGCCTTCAGGCCGCTGTCCATTTCATGTTCGTAGCGCACGCGCATGTTGCCCTGGAACTTCGGACTGAGCGCCAACTGGCTGCCAAGCGGGATGATGCCGCCCAGTGCCTGACCGCTGACCGCGGCACGCGTCAGTTCGGAATCATTGTACGATGCGGCGGCATTGAAGGTCAGGCCCTGCACTGGCTGTACAGTAAGGTCCCCTTCGATACCGTTGATCTTGGCATCGCAGCAATTGGACGCAAAGGTCAGGAAGAACAGCTGCGGATCATAGACCGCGACCTGGATGTCCTTCCAGTCGATGTGATAGGCAGCGAGATTGAGCACGACCGAGCGATCGAACAGCGTCATCTTGGCGCCCAGTTCGAAGTTCTTCACCTGATCGGTATCATAGCCGAAGGGAATGCCGACGCGGGGATTTTGCGGCGTGCCGCCGGCAAGCTGCCCGATGCGGTTGAAGCCGCCCGGGCGATAGCCTTCCGAATAGGTGCCATAGAACAGCATGTCGTCATTGGGCTTGAAGGTGATGTTGCCCTTGAAGATCACGCCGCTGTCGGTGCGCGGCTTGGTATGGATGGCGTCGAGATTATAGCCCGAATTGCCATCGACGCCGCGATTGCCGAAATTGGCCGACCCGGCGATGGAAGCGCGCGAGTTGTAGTAGCGCATCCCGGCGGTGATGGTCAGTTTTTCGGGGATGATGTCGAAGGCGAGTTCGCCAAAGCCCGCCAGCTGGCGATCGGTGCGGGTGATGTCGTTGAAGAAGGTGACACCCGGGTTGCGGGCGTTGGGATTGATCGCGGTCGCGCCGGCGATCGGCTTGTTCGGCACAAAGCCCTGTTCGATGGAGCCTTCATAGTTGAATTCACCAATATCAAAGATCTTGGCGCGATCGAAATAGGCGCCGGCGATCACCCGCCAGCGGTTTTCGGCCGGTGTCGAGACGCGGAATTCCTGCGAAAGCCGGGTGTTGCGGTTGTCACCCTGGAACGACATGCGCGGCGTGGCGCAGCTGGCATAGCCCGGATATTTGCAGATATAATAAGCGGCGAACGGCCCGGCGTTCGAATAGGCGGTATAATCCACCTTCTGGACGGCGCGGCGGTTGAGATAGGCGCCCGTATAGATGACATCGAGCATGCCGAGACGGCCGTCGACGGACCAGGAGGTCTGGTCGAACTTGTCGTCGAGTTCGTCGGCGTTGTAGCGCTGCACCTTCAGGTCGCCGACAAGCGGATCATAATCGAAAACACCGTCGACACGCAGTTGCTGGCGCATGTGCTGGGCATTGATCGACCAGTCGTCATTGACCTGGTACTTGATCGAGACGCGGCCACCGCGATAGCTGGCGTCGTTGAAATTGTCCTCGACGAACTGCGAATTGGTGATGGTCGGCCGGGTCGCGTTCGGCGATCCGCCCAGGCCATTGTTCGGATTGCTCTGCATCCGGAAGCTGCCGGGGACATTGTCGATATAGCCGCCGCGGCTGTCGTTATAGAGCACAAGGCGGACCGCCAGCTTGTCCTTGATGATCGGCACGTTGATGAAGCCTTCGACCGAATTGCTTTCATCGCCGCTCCTGGTGAAGGAATAGCTGCCCTTGAAACCGGCGTGGATTTCAGAAAGGTCGGGCCGGTTGGTGATGTAGCGGACAGCGCCGCCCATGGCGCTGGCGCCGAACAAGGTACCCTGCGGGCCGGCCAGCACTTCGACGCGATTGAGATCGGCGGTGTAGACATCGAGGTTGCGCGCCGGTGCCGAAACGGGCGCATCGTCAAGATAGAGTGCGACGTTCGGGTTCACGCCGGCCGAACCGGCGACGAGGATCGACTGGGTATCGGTCGACAACCCGCGAATATAGATCTGCGACTGGCCGGGGCCGCGGCCACCGGTGCGCACGTTGGGCAGGAATTCGATCAGCTTGTCGAAATTGACCACCCCGAGTTCGCGAAGCGTGTCGCCGCTGAGCGCCTGCACGGCGATCGGCACATCCTGCAGATTCTGCGACCGGCGGGTCGCGGTGACCACGATATCGGCGATCCCGTCGTTGCGCGCAGCCGCAGCGCCCGTCTGCTGGCCGAAGGCCGGGGTCATGCTGCATCCCAGCGCCAGCGCCGCGACCGCCGTCGAATTCATCCATCCGGTCTTCATTGAAATTACCCCCCGTTGATCGACCGCAGCCGACAATATGATGAAGGTTTCGCCCTTCATCCGATTTCCCCACGCAAATCTGTTAGCATGACCCGCAAGCGGCAATTGAGCGTTTTTGCTGAATCGATAAGAAAAATTTTGCGTCGATATCCGGAGGAACGCCGCCGGCTGGAAGCCGGAATCCTCCAACATATTGATCTTCCAAAATTTATCTAGGCCCCGCACGGCACGCCGTGCGCTCGCTCGTCTGAAAAAAAATGCCGCAAAATGCCGTTTCCGACCCGTTGACAACGCCCGCGAGGATGGCCGAATTAGAAATATTGTTGCCGGTATAACGCTCCGAGGAAATTTCCGTGGCCCGAGATTATTATATTTTGACATTTTCATGCAAAGATGTGCCCGGCATCGTTTATGATGTAACTGGCCAGATCTTCAATACCTCAGGCAATATCCTTGAATCCCATCAGTATAATGACAATGAAAATGCGCTGTTCTTCATGCGCACGACATTCGACTTCGACAGCGACACAGGTATCGACACGTTCAAGGCCGGGTTCCAGGCCATTGCCGATCGCTATGGCATGACCTGGAATGTCCATGCTCGCAGCAGCCGCAAGAAGGTGTTGATCCTGGCATCCCGCAGCGACCATTGCCTCGTCGACCTGCTGTACCGGCGGCGCATCGGCGAGATCGAGATGGACATCAGCGGGATCATCTCGAACCACCCGCGCGAGACCTACCAGAGCGCCGACCTTGGCGACCTGCCGTTCCATTACCTGCCGGTAACGGCCGCCACCAAGGCAATGCAGGAAGCCCGTATCTGGGAAATCTTCAATGAAACCAGCTCCGACCTGGTGGTGCTGGCCCGCTACATGCAGATATTGTCGGCGGAAATGGTCGAAAAGCTGCGGGGCCGCTGCATCAACATCCACCACAGCTTCCTGCCGGGCTTCAAGGGCGCCAAGCCCTATCACCAGGCGCACCAGCGCGGCGTCAAGCTGATCGGCGCCACGGCGCATTATGTCACCGGCGACCTCGATGAAGGGCCGATCATCGAACAGGATGTCGAACGCATCAGCCACTCCGACACGCCCGATGATCTCGTGCGCAAGGGCCGCGATATCGAACGTCGGGTGCTGGCGCGCGCGGTCGGCCTGCATCTCGACGGGCGCGTCATCCCCAACGGATCGAAAACGATCGTGTTCAGGGATTGACGTTCCGCAACCGCGTGACTTGCCGGGAGAGCAGCGTGCTGAAAACCCTGATGATCGCCGCTGCCATCGGCGGCGCTGCACCGGCGGACGCAACGCCGCCGCCAAGCATCCCGGCCGCCGATGCGCCCCAACTCGCCGCGCCCGGTCGCTTCGGTGTCGGCGTGCGGACCATCACCTTGACCAATCCGGCCCAGCCCGACCTGTTGAAAGCCGATCCGGCAACCGGCGCGGTGCCGTTGCGCGATCGCGAGCTGGTTGTCGACATCTGGTATCCGGCAACGCCCGCCGCCGGTTCGAAAACCGTCGTCTATGCCGCCAGCTTCTGGGGCGAGCCGCCGCGCCCCGCCGTCAGCTTCACCGTGCCCGGCATAGCGGTTCGCGAGGCCCCGGCCTCCGGCACGGCGCTGCCGCTGGTGATCCTGTCGCACGGCTACAGCAACGCCCCCGCCGCGATGACCTGGCTGACGGAGAACCTGGCGTCGAAGGGCTATGTCGTCGCCGGCATCCACCATGAAGATGCCAATCCCTATGTCGTCCGGTCGGCCGACCGCGCCGCACCGTCACTGCTGCGCCCGCTCGATATCGCGTTCGTCACCGCCCGGTTGCAGGCACTGCTGGGGTCGCAGGTCGATCCGAAACGCATCGCGCTAATCGGGTATTCGATGGGCGGCTATGGCGTGGTGACCGCCGGCGGTGCCTCGCTCGATCCGGCTGGCCCCGCGATGAAGGTCGTTCCCGGCGGCTGGTTGCAGCGCCATGCGCGCGGCACCCCCGGCGCCGCGGCGATCACCGTTCCGGGCCTGCGCGCCATCGTGGCGATGGCGCCGGCTGGCGGCGGCAACCCCGGCGCCTGGGGCCAGCAGGGCCTGGCGGGCATCACCGCGCCATTGCTGCTGATCGCCGGCAACCATGATCCGGTCGTCGATTATGCCAGCGGCGCCAAGACGATCTTTGCCGATGCCGTGCATTCCGACCGCTACCTGCTGACCTATCGCGAGGCCGGCCATGCCATCGCGCTCAACCCGGCGCCGGCCGAGATGCGCGGTTCGGTGTGGGACATGGACTGGTTCGAGGACCAGGTGTGGCGGCAGGACCGGGTCAACGCGATCAACCTGCATTTCATCACGGCGTTTCTCGATCTCCACCTGCGCGACAATGCGGCGGCCCGGTCGTTCCTCGACGTCACGGTCAGCAATAGCGACGATGGCATCTGGAACGCGCCGCCCACCACCGCCTGGGGTGCCTATAGCCCGGGCGGCGATGGCGTCAGCCTGTGGAAGGGCTTTCAGCGGCGCCATGCCCGCGGCATGGACCTGCTGCACGCCCCGGCGACGCGTTAGCCGGGGCGCGGCCTTCCCTTCCGGCGCGGCGCCATCAATCCACGCGCGCCAGCGTCTCGCGCAGCATTTCCACCATGGTATCGATCTGGCTGGTCTCCACGATCAGCGGCGGCGACAGCGCGATGATATCGCCGGTGACGCGGATCAGCAGGCCGCGTTCGAAGCAATCGACGAACGCATCATAGGCGCGCGCGCCGACAGCCCCGGGGCGCGGCGCCAGCTCGATGCCGGCGACCAGCCCGATGGTCCGGATATCGATGACATTGGGCGCATCGCGCAAGGACAGCATCGCCGCCTGCCAATATTCGGCCAGGCTGGCGCCGCGCGTCAACAGCCCGTCGCGCGCATAGATGTCGAGCGTCGCCAGCCCGGCGGCGCAGGCGACAGGATGCGCCGAATAGGTATAGCCATGGAATAATTCGATGACGTTGGCGGGCCCGTGCATCATCGCATCATGGACATGGCGCCCGCAGAACACCGCGCCCATCGGCAGGGCGCCGTTGGTCAAGCCCTTGGCGGTGGTCATGATATCGGGGGTCACGCCGAAATAGCCGGTGGCAAAGTTCGTGCCGAGCCGGCCGAAACCGGTGATGACCTCGTCGAAAATCAGCAGGATGCCGTGGCGCGTGGCGATCTCGCGCAGGCGTTCGAGATAGCCGGCGGGCGGCAGCAGGACGCCGGTCGATCCGGCCACCGGCTCGACGATGACGGCGGCGATGGTTTCGGCGCCGTGCAGTTGCACCAGTCGTTCCAGATCGTCCGCCAGTTCGGCGCCATGCGCCGGGAGGCCGGTGCAAAAGCTGTTGCGCGCCAGGTCGTGCGTGTGGCGCATGTGGTCGGTGCCCGGCAACGTCGTGAAGACTCGGCGGTTGTTGACCAAGCCGCCAACCGAAATCCCGCCGAAGCCGACGCCATGGTAGCCGCGCTCGCGCCCGATGAAGCGGGTGCGGGTGCCCTGCCCGATGGCGCGTTGATACGCCAAGGCGATCTTCAACGCGGTATCGACCGATTCCGAACCCGATCCGGTGAAGAAGACGCGGTCGAGCCCGGCCGGCGCGATTTCGGCCAGCCGTTCGGCGAAGCGGAATGCCAGCGGATGGCCCATCTGGAAACTCGGCGCGAAATCGAGGGTTCGCAGTTGTTCGCCCACCGCATCGGCAATTTCGCGCCGGCCATGGCCGGCGTTGACGCACCACAGCCCGGCGGTGCCATCGAGCACGGTGCGCCCATCATCGCTAGTATAATACATGCCTTCGGCCGCCACCAGCAGCCGCGGCGACGCCTTGAACTGGCGGTTTGCCGTGAACGGCATCCAGTATTCATCCATCGATGGCGTGTTCGGTATCTTCATCATCTCGTCCCCATGCGGATTGTCGCCCGATCGGCCGCGAATGCGGCGGGCAAAAATCGGTTCGTCGCGGTTGCTTGCATCGTCACGCTGCTGCCCGCCCCGCCGCCCGTGCGGCAAAGCGCGCGATCACCCAGGACCGCAACAGCGCGATCGCCGGATCGGCCAGATCCTCGGGGTGGAATTTGAGATAATAGCCATAGCCGTCTTCATGGACATCGGTATAGGGCGCCACCAGCCGGCCGCCGGCGATATCGGCCGAAAACATGTCGATATCGGCGAGCGCGACGCCTTCGCCGGCAATGGCATATTGCACGGCGGCGATCGCGGTATCGAAGGCGAGGCCGCGCGACGTTTCGGCGAACACTCCGCATTGCCGATTGAACCCGGTCCACAACAGGCCGCGCGGCTGGCCTTCCAGCTTGACGTGCAGCAGTTCATTGGCGGCGAGGAAATCCGCCAGGCTGGCCCCGGCGTGGCGTGCCGCCAGCGCCGGCGAACACACCGGCGTCACCCGCACCATCCACAACAGGTCGGTCACCTTGTCATCGACGCTCGGCCGGTCGAAAACGATGCCCATGTCGATGTCGCTGGGCGGCAGGCCGGTGCCATGGGTGCTGAAGACATCGACCAGGATTTCGGGAAATTCGCGCCGGAAATCGCGCAGGATCGGCAGGATATGCTGTTGCAGCAAGGTCGGCGGCACGTGCAGCCGCAGCGTGCGCCCGCCGCTTTCGCCGGCCTGGATCTCGTTGAGCACGGCTTCCAGACGATCGAAGGACTTGCGCACCGCCGGTAACAGCGCCGCCCCGGCCTCGGTCAGTTCGACGCCATGCGGCCGCCGTTCCAGCAACTTGCGCCCGAGCATGGCCTCCAGGCTGATGACATGGCGGCTCAATGCGCTCTGCGAAACGTGCAGCGCCTGCGCACCCGACGTGAAGCTGAGATTATGGGCCACCGCGTCGAACGCCCGCAGCGCGTTGAGAGGAAGCCAACGGCGATTGATCATGGCCAAGTCTGTCGCAAAAGCAGGGGTGAGCGCAAGCGCGCGCTGCCCTTTCACCGCGTGATAGGGGTATGCCGAAATGCGATTGTCGGCGGTATCGGCATTCATGCCAGAGATTGCGGCATGAACGCCAACCCTGTCTTCAATTCCGATCGCATCGCGCGGCTGCTCGCCGCTCGCCGGCCGGGGCACAGCCTGCCGCAGGATTTCTACAGCGATCCCGAGATCTTCGAATTCGACCTGGCGGCGATCCATGGCACCTCGTGGCTGATGGCCGGGTTCGAGATCGAACTGCCGCGGCGCAATTCGTCGCTGTCGCTGATGATCGGGCGCTGGCCGGTACTGATCACCCGCGATCGCGACGGGCAATTGCGCGCCTTTCACAACAGCTGCCGGCACCGCGGCGCCCAGATCTGTCCACCGGGCCGTGGCACCGGGCTGCGGCTGGTCTGCCCGTACCACCGCTGGACCTATGATCTCGACGGCAGCCTTGCCCATGCCGCGCGCATGCCCGACGATTTCGACCGGGCCGAACATGGCCTGCGCCCGATCCGGCTCGAAGCGATGGCGGGGGTCATCTACATCTGCCTCGGTGACAATCCGCCCGATTTCGCGCCGTTCCGCGCCGCCTTCGAACCGTTGCTGGCGCCGCATGACCTGTTGAACGCCAAGGTCGCCTTCGAAAGCGTGCTGGTCGACAAGGCCAACTGGAAACTGGTCATGGAAAATGGCCGCGAATGCTATCATTGCGCGATGAGCCACCCGGAATTGTCGAA
>JBILPK010000318.1:0-2932 GCA_044373875.1 Polymorphobacter sp. | reverse complement strand
ATTGTTGGTGGCGGCGTTGTTGCGGTGCTGCTGCTCTATGGCCTCATCATCGGCCCGATCGGCACTACCGGCTTGATCCTTGCCGTGCTGCTCGGCCTCGCCGGCATGGTCATGGCCGGCGTGTGGAACCAGAATGTCCCGCAGCCGCAGGACCTTGCCGAAGCTAGCCCCAACGCCATGCCGGCGGCGACCGAGGCCTGGCTGTATCGCCAGCGCCTGCCCGCCAAGGCGTCGCCGCAGATCGATGCCATCGGTGCGCTGCTGGCAACGCTCGAAACCCAGTTGCAGCGCGTGCCGCCGACCGACCCGATCGCGCAGGACCTGGCGCGGCTGCTCGGCAAGCATCTGCCCGACCTCGTCGAACGCTACACCCGCGTGCCGATCGACCAGCGCAGCCGCACCATCGACAGCGACGGCCGCACCATCGAAACGACGCTGATCGACGGGTTGAAGATCGTCGAGGCCGAACTGGCGCGCGCATCGGAAGCGCTGTCGGCGGCCGATCGCGACGCCGTACTGGTGCAGGGCAAGTTCCTCGAAAAACGCTATCGCGACGGCGGCATGCCGACCGAATGAGCGCCCGCAGCGCCTTGCCTGTGCCCCGTTTGCGCCACAGCAGCGATTTCGCCGGCTGACGGCGTGAGATTTGTTCACGCTGCGCGGCAGGGCTTTGCGGTTTGCGGCAATCGGCGCTAAGAGACTTTCAGATAAACGTCAGGAGACACGGCCATACCACCCCCCCCTCGCCGCATGATGAACGCCCCCGCGCCGATGAACGGCCCGCGTTACGACGAATTCATCACCGTTCCCAAGGTCCGCGTCATCGACCAGGATGGGGAAAATCTGGGTGTGCTCTACACCAAGGAAGCCATCGCCACCGCGCATGAGGTGGGGCTCAACCTTGTCGAAGTCTCCCCCGGCGCCGATCCGCCGGTGTGCAAGATCCTCGATGTCGGCAAGTTCAAGTACGAGGCCCAGAAAAAGGCCGCTGCCGCCCGCAAGAACCAGAAGACGCAGGAGATCAAGGAGATCAAGATGCGTCCGAACATCGATGACCATGATTACGACACCAAGATGAAGGCGGTGCAACGCTTCATCGAGGAAGGCGACAAGGTGAAACTCACCCTGCGTTTCCGCGGGCGCGAGCTTTCGCATGGTGAACTGGGCCTCGCCCTCCTCGAACGCGTCCGCGACGATTCGGCTGAATATGCCAAGGTCGAACAGACGCCGAAGATGGAAGGCCGGCAGATGTTGATGGTCATAGCGCCGCGCTGAGGCGCGGCGCGCCGCAAGGCACGAATTTGCGCAGCGAATTTTGACTTGCGGCGCGACTCGCGCCCAGCCGGCCAGCGAGGAGGTTGGCCCTTTGCCATCGCCGAATGCGGCAACCCTGCTCACACTGGCAGATAACGCGTCACTTTTGCGCGCAACAGCCTGGCCAGTGCCTCGTCCATGAATTCATAGTCATCGGGTATGTCGAGGCAGATCACGCGCGCGTTTTGCAGGGCGGCGCGATGCTTCTTCTGCAGCTTGTTGCGGTGCGCCTTTTCCATCACGAAAATGATATCGGCCCAGGCAACGAGTTCGTGGGTCAGCGGATTTTCGGCGTCATTGTTGGTTCCCGCCGAACTGACGGCGATTCCGGGATAGTCGGCAAAGACCTGCTCTGCGGTCGGGCTGCGCAGCCGGTTCTGGCTGCAAACGAACAAGACGTTTTTCATCGGGCGCCCCCTTGCACTCCCGGGGGACCGACTGCCACTCAATCCCAGCTAAAGCGATAGCCATAGCTCAGCCCGACCGAAAATTGGTCGCGGCGGCCGCGTTCGCGGATCAACGTCGAATCGGTCGCGGTATCGGCGAGGCGATCATAACCGGCAAACAGCGTCACCGCGCCGTCACGGCCGCCGCGGCCCAATGGCTTGGTGAGGGTGGCGTTGGCGCCGGTCGATACCAGCCCGCTGCCGGCGCGATAGGCCGGCAGGCCGGTGGCGCGCGCCTGTTCGGGGGTGACGCCGAAATAGGTCTGCACATAATCCGCCCCGGCAAAGGTACTGCGCACGCCCGCCGACCACAGCCACGGCGCGGTCGGCTTGCCGAAGCGGTCGCTCCAGCCGGCGCTGATGTCGGCGACAACGCCGTCATGTCCGCCGAATCCCTGCCGCACTTCGGCGCGGATACGGCCCTTGCGTCCGGCAAAGCCGATCTGCGCGAAACCGCCGGCTTCGCCCGCCAGATCGACATCCCCCATGCCGCGCAGCGCCGTGCTGCCGCCGGTCACCAGAAAGGGCGATCCGCCGGTGCTTTCCTGCCGCCCAAAGCGCAGCTTGACCAGCGGCCCCAGTTTCCAGCCATCGCGATTGACCAGGTTCCAGCCGAGCCCGTCGGGAATCGAGAAGAACACATCGTCGCGGTAATTGAGGCGGATATCGGGAAAGATCGACAGGGCGTAATCCCGGCTGCCTTGCCACGCCGGGGCGAACACCGGGGCGACAGCGAGGGTCAGGTTCCAGGCGCGCGGTGCGGGCTGGGCCGCGCGTTGGGCGCTGACCGGCAGCCCGGGCGCGGCCCCCTGTGCCAGCGCGGGGGCGACCGGCAGCAGGACAGCGGCAGCAAGCAGGGGAAACGATAGGCGCGACACGTCATTCTCCGAAACCAGGGAAGCGGGCGCCTAGCGCAAACATTACAGAATGGCAATGTTTGTTCGCGGGACGGCTCCCCGCGCCAACACGCCCTCTTCCCCCCACGGCCCCGCGTGCTAAAAGCGGCGACGATGCATCGTTTTGCCAACCCCGCGCGCTTCCTGCGCATCGCCCGCTGGGCGACGCCGTTGACGCTGGCCTTGGGGCTGATCCTGACAACGGCCGGGCTGTATATCGGCCTGTTCGCGAGCCCGCCGGATTACCAGCAGGGCGAAAGCGTGCGGATCATGTAT
>JBILPK010000148.1:0-8429 GCA_044373875.1 Polymorphobacter sp. | reverse complement strand
GAGGAACAGGGCCTGCTCGGCGGCACGCTGCTCGCCGAAACCGCCAAGGCCAAGGGCTGGCGCGTCGAAGCCGTGCTCAACAACGATATCGTCGGCAACAGCCGCGGTTCGGGCGGCGCGCGCGACGACAAGACGGTGCGGGTGTTCTCCGAAGGCACCAAGGCGACCGAAACACCCGAGGAAGCCAGCCGTCGCCGCTACAATGGTGGCGAAGTCGACAGCCCGGCGCGTAACCTGTCGCGCTTCATCGCCGGGCTGGCCGCCAAGGATCTGCGCGTCGAACAGGTCTGGCGCACCGATCGCTTCGGCCGCGGCGGCGACCAGACGCCGATGCTCGCCGCCGGCTACCCCGCGGTGCGCATCACCGAGCGCCAGGAACATTATGACCGCCAGCACCAGAATGTCCGCGTCGAGAATGGCCGGCCCTATGGCGACACCATCGACGGGGTGGATTTCCCCTACCTGGCGCGGGTGACGACGCTCAACATCAACGCGCTGGCGGCGCTGGCCAGCGCGCCCGGCGTGCCGACCGGGGTGACCATCGCCGGGCAGGTGACCCCCGATACGAAACTGACCTGGAAGCCGGTGGCGGGCGCTGCCGGCTACAAGGTCTGGTGGCGGCCGACAACGGCGGTGGCCTGGACCAACAGCCGCGCCGTGCCGGCCGGCGAAACCAGCCTGACGCTGAAGGGCATCGACATCGACAGCTGGTTCTTCGGCGTGTCGGCGGTGGGCGCCGATGGCAAGACCAGCCCGGTGGTGTTCCCGGGGCCGGCCGGGGCGTTTTCGGGTGAATAGGATTTACCTTTGAAACCCCGCATCCACCTCGCCACTGCCGCCATCCCCGGCGGCACCGACTTGCGGCTGTTCCAGCACGGCGATGATTTCATGATCATCCTCGATCGCAACGAGCTGATGAACAGCCGGATGAGCGGGTCGGAAGAAGCGCTGGCGTCGCTGACCTGCGACCGGCTGGCGAACACCGAAACCGCGCATCTGCTGATCGGCGGTTATGGCATGGGCTTCACGCTGCGCAAGGCGCTGGAGCGGCTGGGTTCGGAAGCGATCGTCACCCTCGCCGAACTGGTTCCCGAAATCATCGATTGGGCGCGGGGGCCAATGGCAGCGCTGACCGATGGATGCCTCGATGACGACCGCCTGCGGCTGTTCCCCGGCGATGTCGGCGACCTGATCACCGGCGTGCAGAACCGCTACGATGCGATCCTGCTCGATGTCGACAATGGCCCCGATGGGTTGGTCCGCGATGCCAACAACCGCATCTATTCCAAGACCGGCCTGGCCGAAGCGCGGGCTGCCCTGCGCCCCGGTGGGGTGCTCGCCATCTGGTCGGCGGCACCCGATCCCGCGTTCACCAACCGGCTGAAACGAACCCGTTTCGACGTCGAGGAAGTCGTCGTCCACGCCCGCGCCAACGGCAAGGGCCCGCGCCACATGATCTGGTTCGCGACGAAGCGCTGAGTCAGGCGGTCTGGGCGCGCTGGCGGCGACGGACCGCGCCGACAAGGCCGAAGCCGGTAATCAGCATCGCCCAGCTTGTCGGCTCGGGCACGGCAGCCAGATTGGCACTGAAGGCGACGAGATAATTGCCCGGATTGCCCGTGAAGCCCTGCGGCAGGCTGATCACCGGATCGATCATCGCATAGGCCGATTGGGTGCCGCCGAGCGTGAAGACGCGCGCCTGAACGCCCAGACCGATGCTGCCGGCAAAGCTGAGCGTTGCCAGGTCGCCGGTAACAGCCGCCTTGGTGACATATTGTATCGGGGTCCCGCCGGTGCAATCGCCGCCGCCCGGTTCGCATTTGTAGAGCACCTCGCCAAAGCCGGCATCGATGATGGCAAAGCCGGCCGAATCGCTGCTGCCGGCGCCGGTCACGCTGAGTGCGTAATTACCGGTAACTGTCATGCCGTTGAGCGGATCGAGCGCCAGATAGGCGGCGAGCGCGTCATGGCCGGCTTGGTCGGCGGCGGTGACAAGGAAGCTGTAGTTCATGCCGACAGTTGCCGATGCCTGGCCGAAGCCCGTGGCGGTGACCGACGTGATAAGGGTCGGGTTGGCACCATAGATGATCGATCCGTCGACCTGTCCGGTCGAACTGCTGATCGGATCGGTGGCGCCAAAGCTGAATGGGCCGGCACCGCTACCCGAAACGAATTCATTGAAATTGAGCGGCACCCCGTCACCCAGCGCCACCCGCAGGCGATAGCCGGACGTTGCCGGGCCAAGCGTGCCGGGCACGACTGCCTGCGCCGCGGTCGACACCAGGACGGCAGCCGCGGCCGCCAGCAGTTTCACGTTCATCATTTCCCCCCTTCATGCCCGTGAGAAAAGTTAACAAACGCCGCAACGCGCGTAAAGACGCTGTTACATTCGTGGCGCGAAGGGGGAATCGCGGTCAGACTTCGCGGGCGACAATGATCTCGATGAGGGTCGGGGTGTCCGCCGCCAGCGCCGCCGTGAAAGCCGCGCGCACTTCGTCCAGGCTTTCCGCCCGGACCCCGGCAACGCCATGCGCTTGCGCCATCGCCATGAAATCGATCGCCGGGTTTTGCAGATCCATGGCGACGAAGCTGTCGGTTTCGGCGCTGTGGCCGCCGATGGCGCGGGTGCGCTGCTTGAGAATGCGGTAGCTCTGGTTGTTGAAGATCACCGTCACCACCGGCAGCCGGTAGTGCGCCAGCGTCCACAGCGCCGCGATGCTGTAGAGCGCGCTGCCATCGCCCGACAGCACGACGACCGGGCGACCCGGATGCGCCAGCTGGATGCCGGCGGCCTGGGGAATGGCGACGCCGATGCCGCCGCCGCGCATGCCGAACCAGCTATCGGGCTGCAACGCCGGTACCAGGTGGCGGACGGTGTTCATGCCCGACGACAGCAATTCCTCGATGACGATGGCGTTTTCGGGGAGCAGTTCGCCGATCAGCTTGAGCACCGGCATCGGCTGCAACGGCATGTCGCCGGCCATGGCATCGGCGCGGGCCAGCAGCGCGGCTTTCTTCGCGGCGAGGTCGGCGGCGATGGCGTCGCTGCGCCGGGCGCCTGCCTTGCCGACCAGCGCGGTCAGCTCGGGCAGCGTCGCCTTGGCATCGCCCTGAATAGCGGCTGTGGCGGCAAAATTCTTGCCGATCTGCCACGGTTCGTCATCGAGATGGACAACCCTGGTGCCCGGTGCCAGCGCCTCCACCCCGGTCGCCTGGCTTTGCGTCAGCAAATCGGCGCCGATCGAGATCAGCAGGTCGTGGTTCTCCATCACCGCGCGCAGCGCGGGGGTCATCCGCGCCACCGTGCCGGCATAAAGGCGATGGTTCGACGGGAAGGCAGCGGTATTGGCCATCCCTTCGAGATAGACCGGCGCGCCGATGGCTTCGGCGAGCGCCGCTAGTTCGGCATGGGCGTCCGAACGCGCGACATGGTCGCCAGCGAAAATGATCGGGCATTGCGCCGCGCGGATAAGTTCGGCCGCCGCAGCGACCGCGTCGGCATCGCCGCGCAGCCGCGCCCCGATGCGGGTCGGGGCGAGCAGGTCGAGTTCGTCCCCCGCCATCGCGGTGAGCACATCGCCGGGGATCGACAGGAACACCGGGCCGGTCGGCGCCGTCAGCGCCACCTTGGCCGCGCGGCGGATGGCACGCGGCAGCTCGGCGAGCGAGGCCACTTCGAACGACCATTTGCACAGCGGCCGCGCCATGGTGGCGAGATCGTCCCAGAGCAGCGGCTCGGTCAGCCGGATGCTCATGTCCTGCTGCCCGGCGGTGACGAGAATCGGTGCCCCGGCCTTGGCCGCATTGTAGAGCATGCCCATCGCGTTGCCGAGCCCGGGCGCCGCGTGGAGGTTGCACACCGCCAGGCGGCCGGTCGCCTGCGCATAGCCATCGGCCATGCCCATCACCACGACCTCGTTGAGCCCGAGGACGTAACGCAGCCGGTCTTCGACGACAAAGGCATCGAGCAGCGGCAATTCGGTGGTGCCCGGATTGCCGAAAACGAAATCCACCCCTTCCGAATGCAGGAGATCGAGGAGAATATGTTTGCCGGCGCGAGTCATGTCCGCCGGATAGCCCGGTTCGGGTGAAAAGGCTATCATCGCTGGCAACAGGGGAGGCGAGTAACATGCGCGGCGGCAGTATCCGGATCGGCCGGCGCATGATCTGGGTGGCGCTGGCGATGGTGCCGTTCCTGGTCTTTGTCGGCGTCATGGCAATGCGGCAGGGCAGCACCATCATCGGCGCGGTGGTCGCCATCGGCGCGGTCGTTTGCGGGATCGGCTGCTTGCCCGGCTTGTCGTCCCGGCTCGACCTGCGCTGGGACAAGACCGGCATCAGCGGCTGCGCCCAGGCCTTTGGGCCGTTCCTCGGGCTGCGCCGCGATCACATCGCCTGGGATGATATCGCGGCGCTGGGCGGCACCGGCGCCGGCTATGCCTTTGTCGCCGCCGCCGATGGCCGCCGCGTGCTGTGGACCGACATGCACCGCGGCCATGAACGGCTGTTCGCCGCCATCCAGCGCCGCCGCCCCGACCTGTTGGCGCCGGCGTCGCGGCCCGCCGACCCCGACAGCGATCACGACATCAGGGAATGACTTCGCTTTTCACCACCGGCGGCAGGCGGAAGCTGCCATCGAGGAACGGCGCGCGCGGCAGGTAGCCGCGGAACACCAGCACGAACTTGCCCTTGGGAGCCGGCAGCCAGTTGACGGCGCGCTCGCCGGTCGGCTTTTCAGCCTGGACGAAAATCTCGTAGCTGCCGTCGCGGTTCGACCGCAGCTGCGGCGAGCGATCACCCACCGCATAGCGATCGATCGGGTTGGGCACATAGAACAGCCGACCATCGGCTTCCTGTTGGTACATGGTCAGCGACCAGAAGGCGCCGATCGGCATGCGTGGCGGCAGGTTGACGGTATAGGCCTTGCTGCCGTCCAGCGCCGCGCCATCCTTGTCGGTGCGCGCGGTCAGGTACATCGCCTCGATGCGCGGCAGGGCGGCCAGTCCGCCGAGCGCGATGCGGGCGCGCAGCACATCGTCATCGCCATAATCGCCGATACCGATGCCAGGGTAGGACCAGCCGTCGACGATATCGCCGGCCTCGGCCAGCCCGCCCTTCAATTCGGCATTGAGCGCCGGCAGATAACGGGCCCACATCGCCAGCGCTTCGTCGCTGGCCGGGCCGCCGATGCCCAGCGCGGCGAACGCTGCTGCCTTGCCGGCCAGATCGGTGTTCGTCGCCGATCGCGCCAGCGCTTCGTTGACAACGGCGAGGAAGGTTTTCGCATCGGGGCGCGGCGGCGCGTCGAGCAACGCCGCGCGCTCGCCTTCGGGGGCGGTGATCTTGTAGCCGTCGATCGCCTTGGTCGCCGCCTCGATATCCTCGGGTCCGTTGACCAGCACGCGGATCAGCAGCCAGGCATCGGTCGTCGGGCTGCGCACCACTTCGGTGCCGGCGGGCACGATGCCGGTATAGCCCGGCGGCACATAGGCATAGCGGCCACCAAAGCTGCCGGTGCGGGTGCCGACGATGCTGGTATTGTCGGTCTGCAGCGACATCAGCGCCGCCGAATTGTAGCGCCCGGGCAGCGCCGGCATCTCGACGATCACCGGCCCGGCCGAAAGGTCCATCCAGACGCTGCCATAAAGCGTGTCGTTGTTGGGCGTCGTCACATCGCGATCGGCGGCACCCGCCAGCGTCAACTTGGGCAGCAGGAAATTGACCGCGTTGGGCAGGCCGAAGGCCCGCGCCCGGCCAAGCTGCATGCTGCGGGTGCGCATGATCTCGTAGATGGGGAAGGCGAAATGGAAGGCGCGGCGCAGCTGGGCAGCTTCCTCGCTGTCGGGCAGCGGCACGATCTTCGGCGCGGCGGCGACCGGCTTGGCAACTGGCTTGGCAGCCGGCTTGGGCGCCGGCTTCGCGGCGGTCTTGCTGACAGGCTTTGCCGCCGGCTTGGGAGCGGCTTCAGCCAGGCTCGATGTCGTCATCAGCAACGTCGCCAGCAGCAGGGTGCATTTGCGCATCATCATTCCCCAAAGGTCATTTGCCGGGCCTTCTAGCCCCTCTCATTTCCGCTGTCATTGCCGGGGCGCGGCTTTGGCGTAAAGTGGTCGGCGAAAACCAGCTGCTCTTGGGGAGACCAACCATGCATGAAGCCTATATCGTTGCCGCCGCCCGTACCGCCGGAGGCCGCCGCGGCGGCATGCTCCGCGACTGGCACCCCGCCGATCTCGCTGCCCAGGTGCTCGATGCGCTCGTCGAGCGTTCGGGGGCCGATCCGGCGCTGATCGAGGATGTCATCATGGGCTGCGTTTCGCAGTTCGGCCAGCAATCGGGCAATGTCGCGCGCAACGCGGTGATGTCGTCGAAATTGCCCGAATCGGTGCCCGGCACCAGCGTCGACCGCCAGTGCGGTTCGTCGCAGCAGGCGCTGCATTTCGCCGCCGCCACGGTGATGAGCGGGCAGATGGATGTCATCATCGCCGCCGGAGTCGAATCGATGACCCGCGTGCCGATGGGCGCCGCCGCCAAACTGTCCCATGAAAACGGCATGGGCTCGCCCTTTGGCGGGCCGGGGATCAAGGCGCGCTATCCGGGCATCTCGTTCAGCCAGTTCACGGGCGCCGAAATGATCGCCAAGAAACACGACCTGACGAAGGATATGCTCGACGAATTAGGCTATGAAAGCCAGCGCCGCGGCGCCGCCGCCACACGCGCCGGCGCGTTCGATCGCGAGATCGTGCCGATCAGCGTGACGACCCATGCCGGCGAGGCGGTGATGCACACCGTCGATGAAGGCATCCGCTTCGATGCCAGCCTCGAGGCGATTCGCGGCGTGAAGCTGATCCAGGAGGGTGGCCGGCTGACAGCCGCCACCTCGTCGCAGATCTGCGATGGTGCGTCGGGTGTGATGATCGTCAACGAGCGCGGGTTGAAAGCGCTGGGGGTCAAGCCGATGGCGCGCATCCATCACATGACGGTGGTGGGCGAAGATCCGGTGATCATGCTCGAAGCGCCGATCGGGGCGACGAAGCGCGCGCTCGAACGCTCGGGGATGAAGCTCGATGATATCGACCTGTATGAGGTCAACGAGGCCTTTGCGTCGGTGCCGGGCGCCTGGCTCAAGGTGCTGGGCGCCGATCCGGCGAAATTGAACGTCAATGGCGGGGCGATCGCGCTCGGGCATCCGCTCGGCGCATCGGGGACCAAGCTGATGACGACGCTGGTCCATGCGCTGCACGCCCGCGGCAAGCGCTGGGGGCTGCAGACGATGTGCGAAGGCGGCGGCCTCGCCAATGTGACGATCATCGAAGCGCTTTAATAATGCCCTCTCCCCTCGCGGGAGAGGGCGATTCGGGCGCGGCCCGGCGGGGAGAGGGGGCTTTAGAGTCACCCCTCTCCCCGGGCCGCGCAAGCGCGTCTCTCGCCCTCTCCCGCGGCCGTAGGCGACGCCTTCGCGTCAACGGGAGAGGGTAATGAAAGGAAATCCCATGACCTTTACCGAAATCGCCCTCGACATCGAAGGGCCGATCGCCACCATTACTCTCGATCGCGAGGCGAAGCTGAACGCCTTCACCGCGCGGATGATGCACGAAATGATCGCCGCGTTCGACATCACCGATGCAGACGACTCGGTTCGCGCTGTCATCGTCACCGGGCGCGGCCGGGCGTTTTGCGCCGGGGCCGACCTGTCGGCGGGGGCCGCGACCTTCGACTATGAAAAGCTGGGTGACGGCAAGCGCGCCGGGCCGGTGCGCGAGGATGGCAGCATCGATTACAGCCATGACGATGTCCGCGATGGCGGCGGCCGGGTGACGATGCGGATCTTCAAGTCGTTGAAGCCCGTCATCGCCGCGGTCAACGGCCCTGCCGTCGGCATCGGCGTGACGATGCAGCTGGCGATGGACGTGCGCATGGCGTCGGACAAGGCGCGATTCGGCTTTGTTTTCGCCCGGCGCGGCATCGTTCCCGAAGCCGGGTCTAGCTGGTTCCTGTCGAAACTCGTCGGCCTGCCGCAGGCGCTCGAATGGTGCATGACCGGGCGGGTGTTCGGGGCGGATGAGGCCCTGGCCGGCAAGCTGGTGCGGTCGGTGCATGCGCCCGACGACCTGCTGCCCGCCGCCCGCGCGCTGGCGCTGGAGATCGCCGAGAATACCGCGCCGGTATCGGTGGCGATGACCCGCCAGATGCTGTGGCGGATGGCCGGTGCGGAAAGCCCCTGGGATGCGCATCGCCTTGATTCGCGGGCGATTTATGCGCGCGGCCGGGCCGGCGACGCCAAGGAAGGCGTGGTGTCGTTCCTCGAAAAACGTGCCCCGGTCTATCCCGACAAGGTGTCGAGCGACATGCCGGACTTCTTCCCGTGGTGGGAGGAGGAGCGCTACTACTGACCCTCTGCTTGGGGGTCGGGGGCGGGTTCTTGTGATTCG
>JBILPK010000317.1:0-2956 GCA_044373875.1 Polymorphobacter sp. | reverse complement strand
CAGCCCGCGCGGCGGGGTCGCAGCCCCGGGGGATCACCCCGCCGAAGCCCCGGCGCTGGCGCTCGATGCCGGTGCCGCGATGGCGGCGCTGGGCTGGCACCCGCGCCTCGATGCTCGCGCGGCGTTGCAATGGAGCGCCGACTGGTATCGCGGTTACGATGCCGGCGAGGCGCCGCGCGCGCTGTGTCTTGCGCAACTTGCTGCCTGGGAGGCCCGTTCATGACTATCCCCGCCTGCCTTGGCTGTGGTGCCCCGCTGACCCGCACCTGGGTCGATCTGGGGCTGCAACCGCTCGCCAACAGCAATATCCGCCCCGAAAATGCCGGGGCTGTCGAGGCGAAATACCCGCTGCATGCGCGCGTCTGCGATGCCTGCCTGCTGGTGCAGGTCGAATCGGTGGTGCCGCGCGAGGCGATCTTCAACGATGATTACGCCTATTTCTCATCGTTTTCGGACAGCTGGCTGGCGCATTGCAAGGCTTATGCGGCGGCGATGACGGCGCGCTTCGGGCTGGGGCCGCAGTCGCAGGTCGTCGAGATCGCCAGCAATGACGGCTATATGCTGCAATATTTCGTGGCCGCGGGCGTGCCGGTGCTGGGTGTCGAGCCCAGCGCGAATACCGCCGAGGCCGCGATTGCGCGGGGTGTGCCGACCGATATCAGCTTCTTCGGGCTGCAAACGGCGGAGCGGCTGGCGAGCGAAGGCCATGCGGCGGACCTGCTGGCGGCCAAGAATGTTCTCGCCCATGTGCCCGATATCAACGATTTTGCCGCCGGAATCGCCGCGCTGCTGAAGCCCGAAGGGGTGTTCACGGTTGAATTTCCGCACCTGTTGCGCACCATCGAAGGTGTGCAATTCGATACGATCTATCATGAACATTACACCTATCTGTCGCTGCTGGCGGTGGAAAAGGTCTTCGCACGGCATGGTTTGCGGGTGTTCGACTGCGCCGAATTGCCGACGCATGGCGGTTCCCTGCGCGTTTTTGCCTGTCGCGAGGGTGCCGGGCACGCACTGGAGGCAGGGGTCGCGGCGGTGCGTGCGGCCGAAATTGCCGCCGGGCTCGACAAACCGGCGGGTTACGAAGGCTTCGATGCGCGGTGCCGGGCGGTTCGGGACGGTTTGAACGCCTTTCTGGCGACCGCGAGGGCCGAAAATCGCACCGTCGCGGGCTATGGCGCGGCGGCAAAGGGCAACACGCTGCTCAACTATTGCGGCGCCGGGGCCGATGTGATGCTGTTCATCGCCGATCGCAGCCCCGCCAAGCAGGGCCGGCTGTCCCCTGGCAGCCATATCCCGATCCGTGCGCCCGAAGCGATCGCCGAGGCGCGGCCTGATTATGTGCTGATCCTGCCGTGGAACCTGCGCAGCGAAGTCATGACGCAACTCGCCTTCATCCGCGATTGGGGCGGGCGCTTCGTGACGGCGATCCCGGCGCTGCGGATCGATTGATGCAACTGGTGCCGACCGCCATCGCGGGGGCATTCCGCATCGAACGCCAGCCGGTGGCCGATGCGCGCGGCAGCTTTGCGCGGACCTTCTGCGTCGATGCTTTTGCGGCGGCGGGCATCGATTTCCGCATTGCGCAGATGAACCTGTCGCGCAATCCGCACGTCCATACGCTGCGCGGACTGCACGGACAGCAGCCGCTGCACGAGGAAGCCAAGCTGGTGCAGTGCGTGCGCGGGCGGATCTTCGATGTCGCGGTAGATGTGCGGCCGGACTCGCCGAGCCGGGGGCGCTGGGTCGGGGTCGAACTGGCGGGGGAGGGGGAGACGTCCTTCTACATCCCGCCCGGTTGCCTGCATGGGTTCCTGACGCTCGAGCCCGACAGCGATGTGCTCTACCACATGGGCACGGCGTTCGTCGCCGGGGTCGGCATCGGCGCGCGCTTCGATGATCCGGCATTCGGCATCGCCTGGCCGGCGGCGCCGGCGGTGATTTCGGACCGCGACGCGAGCTATCCGGACTTCGCGATCTGATGCGCGTGGCCGTGACCGGCGCCAGCGGCTTCGTCGGCCGCGCCACCATCGCGCCGCTGCTGGCGCTGGGGGCGGAGGTGCATCTGCTCGGCCGTGCCGGGCATGATGGCTGTCACAGCCATGCCATCGATCTGCTCGCCGACGATCCGGCGCCGCTGCTGGCGCGCCTTGCCCCGACGCATCTCCTCCACCTCGCCTGGTATGCCGAGCCGGGCAAGTTCTGGCACGCAGCCCAGAATCTCGATTGGCTGGCTGCCTCGCTGCGGCTGACGCGCGGTTTTGCAGCGGCAGGCGGCACGCGGCTGGTCGGCACCGGCAGCTGCGCCGAATATGACTGGCGCGCGCCGCTGCTCGACGAGGCAACCACCCCGCTCGCACCCTCGACTCTCTATGGCACTGCCAAGGCCGCGCTGTTCCAGACCTTGACCGCGGCCTCGCCGGTGCTCGGGCTGTCGCTGGGCTGGGGGCGGATCTTCTTTCCCTATGGCCGCGGCGAGCGCGCCGGGCGGCTGCTCCCCGATGTCATTGATGCGGTGTGCGATGGCCGCCGGGTGGCGACCAGCGACGGCACGCAGCGCCGCGATTTCATCCATGTCGACGATGCCGGCGCCGCGATGGTCGCGCTGCTCGCCAGCGAGGTGACCGGCGCGGTCAACATCGCCAGCGGCGATTGCCGGTCGCTGCGTGATATCATCGGCATGGCCGCCAAGCTTGCCGGCGATGCCGCGCTGATCGACTGGGGCGCCCGGCCGCGCCAGCCCGGCGAACCACAGGTGATGGCGGCGGCAACCGCGCGGCTGCACGACGAACTCGGCTTTCGCCCGCGCTGGACACTCGCTGACGGTCTGGCCGACATGGTGACGGCGCGGCGGTTGCCCTGAAGCCCGTCCTATTATGCTTCTTGGTCGGATTTGGCGCTCGAAGGCTTCAAGCTAGGGAGTTTTTCGATCGCTTCCGTATCAGAAGACACGGCT
>JBILPK010000316.1:0-2957 GCA_044373875.1 Polymorphobacter sp. | reverse complement strand
CATCGGCTTCGATGATCACGTCCGCCGCATTGTCGACCTTGTAGCTATCGTCGCCAAGCCCGCCGGTGAGCGTGTCGATGCCGAGCCCGCCATCGAGGGTGTCGTTGCCCGTCGTGCCGGTGATCGTGTTGGCGCTGGCGTTGCCGGTGCCGACGCGCGCTGCGCCGGTCAGCACCAGGTTCTCGATTTCGGCCGACAGCGCATAATCAGCGCTGGCAGTCACCGTGTCGGTGCCGCCACCTGCACCTTCGATCACGATGTCGCCGCTGGTGTCGACCAGATAGCTGTCGTTGCCGAGGCCGCCGATCAGCGTGTCGGCGCCGGCGCCACCATCGAGCGTATCGTCGCCGACAGTGCCGGTGATGCTGTTGGCGAGGGCGTTGCCGATGCCGATGCGCGCCGCCCCGGTCAGTTCGAGATTTTCGACTTCGGCAATGGCGAGCGTGTAGTTGATGTTCGACACAATGGTGTCGCTGCCGCCGCCGGCGAGTTCGGTGATGGTGTCGGTGGTGGTGTCGACGATGTAGCGATCATTGCCGCCGCCGCCGATCAACGTATCGATCCCTGTACCACCATCGAGCACATCATTGCCGGTGCCGCCGGTGATGATGTTGGCCTTGGCGTTGCCGGTGCCGACATGCGCAGCGCCGGTCAGCGTCAGATTTTCGATCTCTGTCGCACCGAGCGTGTAGTCAAATGACGCCAGAACGCTGTCGATCCCGGCGTCAGCGAGTTCGACGATCACATCGGCGGCATTGTCCACCTTGTAGGTGTCGTCGCCCAGCCCGCCGGTCAGCGTATCGGCACCGGCGCCGCCATCGAGCGTGTCATTGCCGATCGTGCCGGTGATCGTGTTGGCCAGGATATTGCCGGTGCCGATGCGCGCCGCACCGGTGAGCACCAGATTGTCGACGTTTGCTGCCAGCGTGTGGTTGACGCTGGCGCTGACGGTATCGACGCCGCCGCCAAGGCCTTCCACAACTGAATCCGCAGCATTATCAACAAAATACAGGTCGTCACCGAGTCCACCAGTGAGAATATCGGCACCTGTCGCGCCGTCCAGCGTGTCGTTGCTGCTGGTGCCGGTGATGCTGTTGGCCAGCGTGTTGCCGGTGCCGACACGGGCGGCAGCCGCGAGCACCAGGTTTTCGACATTGGCGCCAAGCGCATGGTCGATCGTCGATGTGACCGTATCGGTGCCGCCGCCCAGTTCCTCGGTGACCATGTCGCCGGCAGCGTCGACCTTGTAATTGTCATTGCCGAGCCCGCCGATCATCGTATCGGCACCGCCAGCGCCATCGAGGGTATCGGCAAAGGCGGTGCCGGTCAGTGTGTTGGCGCCGGCATTGCCGGTACCGATGCGCGCAGCGCCAGCGAGCACCAGCTTCTCGAGTTCGGCCGAAAGCGTGCAGTTGACCGTCGCCGTGACCGTGTCACTGCCTTCGCCTGCCAGCTCGGCGATGGTGTCGAGGGCCGAATCGACCCGATAGCTGTCGTCACCGGCGCCACCCGCCAGCGCATCATTGCCGGTGCCGCCGTCGATCGTGTCGTTGCCGGCATCGCCGAACAAGGCGTCGTTGCCGGCACCGCCTTCGATCACATCATTGCCGCCGTCGCCATGGATGGTGTCGGCGCCGTCGAGGCCGATGATGGTGTCGGCGGTGATGCCGACCTTGACGCGGTCACCAAAACCGAAACCGATGACATCGTTGCCGGCGGTGCCATAGATGTTGTTGTCGGGCAGCCAGCTGGGATCGGCGTTGAGAACATAGGCCGATTCGCCACTGCCCGGCGCACCGATCATCAGATCGGCGGTGCCATCGCCATTGACGTCGCCGGTAATCGCGACGCTGGCGCCGGTCAGGCTGCCAGCAGCCCCCACGACCTTGGCACCGCCGATGCCCTGCGCCACGAGCGCGAGGTCAACCGTCCTGGAGCCGCCGCCCCAGACCACATAGACCGCGCCGGCATCGGCACCGCCTTCGGCATTGGCCGATGCGCCGATGACCAGATCGGCGATGCCGTCGCGGTTGAGATCGGCGCCGCCGGCAACCGACATGGTATCCAGATCGCCGACATTTTCAGCGATGATATGATAGCCGCCAATGCCGTTGGCGACATCGGCGAGATCGACTTCGGCGGTATTGGCCTTGCCGAACACGACATAGGCACTGTCGGACCGCGGCGCGCCGACAAGGATATCGGCCAGGCCATCGCCATTGACATCACCCAGCCCCGACACCGCGGCGCCGGCATCGTCGCCCGCGACGCCGGTGATGCGGAAGCCGCCGACACCGGCCGCAACGTTGGCAAGGTTGATCGCGGTCGACGACGATTTGCCGTAAACGACATAGACGGCACCCGAGTTGGCGCCGCCGGCCGCGCTGTCGGGGGTGGCGATGAGGATCTCCCCCTTGCCGTCGCCGTTCAGGTCGCCAAGCGTGCCGAGCACGGTGCCGACGGCATCGCCATTGCTTTCGCCGACGATCTTGAAGCCGCCGCTTCCGGTGGCAACGCTGCCGAGGTTGACAATGCTGTCGGTGGATTTGCCCCAGACGACATAGGCGGCACCGGCATTGACACCGCCGCTGTCATTGCCGGGCGCGCCGACGAGAATTTCGGCCTTGCCGTCGCCGTTGAGATCACCGATCGCCATGATGGTCGTGCCGGCTGCGTCGCCCGACGCCTGGCCCTTGATGACATAGCCGCCGCCGCTGGCAGTGAACGGATCGTTCAAATCGACTCCGCCCGCGACCGAAGACCCCCAGACGACGAACGCCGCGCCGGCATCGGTGAACGCGCCATTTTCCATGCCGGGGGCGCCGACCAGAATTTCGGCAATGCCATCGCCATCGAGATCGCTCACCGAGTCGACAGCCGCGCCGGCGCGGTCGCCAGCGTTCACCCCGTCGATGATGATATGGTCAACGCCATCCGCGACACCATTGGTCGAGCCC
>JBILPK010000315.1:0-2964 GCA_044373875.1 Polymorphobacter sp. | reverse complement strand
TCGCACACGCACGCCAGACACACGACCAGTGGATGGAATTCCTGCAAGACTTTGTCGCCGACCCCGAAATCATCGAAACCGTCAAGAACCTCAAGCCGCGGTAACAATCGGGCGGTTACCGTCGATACTGGGGTGAGCCAGAGTAGGGTGGCAGATCGCGGGAGAATGCGTCTTTCCCGCGCATAGGATCGTCTATTTTTGACTTACCGCCTGTACCTGGTAGTCTTCCGCAATCACCCTGGCGATTGCTTCCAACAAGACGACACGCGGGAAGTGGTTGCGGCTGGCCACGACACTCGCAAATCTCGGCGCATAGACTTCGAATGGCATAGCCACTGCCCAGTGATCTGCATCGAGGTAGCCCAGCAACTTACCACGGGGCATAATACTATCAGTGAAGATGACGTTGCCGTCATTGCGCTCGTCGGTTCGCGCCAAGGCATGGAAGGTCGGCCGCAATGCCGCCGAGATGTTGGCTTTTCGTGTGTAGGCAGCGACAGAATAGTAATGCAGATCGCCCGGCAAAGGATGCCTTGCCATGAACCTTTGGCGCTCGCTCCGGGTCAGGCTCTTCACGCCCCCGCCATCGTCGGCCGGGCAACCCGGCACCGAGATGCGGCGCAGCGGGCGGTAGATATCCTCACCCATATCCGCAATAGGCGTACCAGCGACGACACCTGTGAGCGAGACGATGGTCGACCCCGCGGGTAGCGACAGGCTCGACTGGCCTTCCGATGCTTCTGGTCGCTGACGCGCGATGAACTCGATTAAGTCGCTCATACCCTTCGAATGCCCGATGAGGACGAGTCGCTCGGCGGGTGCAAGCGGGTTGCGCGCGAATTCATCGCGTAGCTGTTCCTCGATCTGCGCCGCATTCTGAGCGCTGCTGCCGCGGCCGGATACCCGCAAGGCCTTTACGCTGAAACCGAATTGGCCAAGATCGTAGCCATTCTCGGCTCTAGGCTCCACCGCGTCGAGAAAAGGGGTTGCCTGTGCCTCGGCACACTGCCCGAATATGCCGGGCACGATACGAATCCTCAATTTGACCAGTGAAACACCGAGCGCAACTGGGACGCCATCTGGCGCCGGTTCATTCTCAAGCTGGTGCAGCAGCGAATTACAAGGCCGGTCCCGGTAGTAGCCGCGAGCTCCATCGACAGCGCAAAGCGTCTCACGAAAGCGTCCGCGCGCATCGGCGAGACCCGCGGCCTCGGCAGTCGTCAAGATCAGCGGCGGCGTCTGGGTTGTGAACTTGAGCGATGGCCCACACCCGGCCAGAGCCAGTGTGAGAATGACTACGGTTAAACTTCGCACGACGTTTCCCATCAGTTCGTCAGCTATGGCCGATTCTCTGCGTGTGCCTCGACGGCTGCGGAATAGACGCCGATGCAGTTAAGCTTGTGCTCGTCATCGCCCGCGTATTCTCGCAGCTTGGCCCAGATTGGCTGCACGTCACCCAGTTTGAACTTGCGGTAGTCGAAACGATCTTCGGCGTTCACCCCCAGCGCTTTCCAGCCGATGCCTTGAGCGATTTCTGCCCACACGGCTTCGCAACCGCGCACCTCGACGCGCTTGAAATAGATATCCGCAGATTTCGCCGGATCGGGATCGATCTGCGCCAGTGTCGCATAGCTCGAGTAATCGGTTGTCGACCCAAGGTTCAGCTCATTGAACGTGAACCTGTCGGTATCGGTGCAAGATCCCGGCAGAGCGCCACAATTCATCGCGAAATAACGAGGCTCGTTCACATACGTCTGTGTGTGGGTGTGCCCCGTCACGACATAGGCATGATCCTGGATTGGCTCAGCCGGCTCATGCCCCTTGGTAAAAAGCTCAAGATAGCGCTGGCTCTTTTTCGAAAACTTCAATGTCAGTGCTTGGCTGCGCAGGCCCACGATATCATAATGGCTCAGCGCAAGGCGGATGCCGACTTTTTGCGAAGCGTTGTCGTTGAACCAGCTTGTCTGCGATGTGATGCCGCCCTTGTTCTGGAAGGACATTGCCCCGCGCGCACCCTTTTGCTGATAAAACGGGAGCAGGCTCACAACATCTACCCAGTCGTTCGTGTCGAGCAGCAGGAACTGAGCCTCGCGTCCATCAATCGCAACATCGACGGTCGCCGACAGATAACAGCCACGTCGCTTGTCCTGCTCTTGCCTGGCGTCGCCGCAATAGCGGCTGATCGCGCTTTCGTTGCCGGTCCAGTTGGAGTGGTAGAACCCTGCGTTGGGCAATCCCTTGTTGCCCTGGTTGAACGCCTCTGTCCACTTCATCGCTTCAAACTTCGTGATGTAGCGGTTGGCGCCGAGTTCGCCCTGGCAGAAGCGTTGGCGCGATCGGACCGCAGAGGTGCTTCCGGCGCCGAGTATGTCGTGGTTGCCGATAATGAAATAGACTGGCACTTTGGTCTTCTCGCGAAATTCAGCGAGAAGCGACAGGACACTTGCGTCGTTTGGCGCAAGCTTCTCATCGTCGGCAAAGCCACGCGCAAACTCATCGTAGCAGCCGTTGTTGGCCCCATCGCCCAGGAAGAAGATTGCCTTCGCCCCTTGCTCCGCCAACTTGGCGAGGTCGCTTCGCAACATTGCGCGGGCGGACCAATCAAGTGCTGGCGGACGAATTGCGCCTTGCACCGCCGCATCCTCTATCGCGCCGCGATAACCACTCACTCGGTTGTAGTTGCTTCGCGTCTGAAGCTGCGAATCCGCCACGAAACCAATGCGCAAGCCATTACCGGGAAGCAATTGGCCATCAGCAACATTGACCATCGGCCGTGAGAGCGGCTTATATTCAGCCGTATCTTGGGGTGCCGGACCAGCGCCCAAAGCTGGGTTTTCATGCTGGGCGCAGCCGGAAATCGTAGCAAGTAATGCCAAAGTGATCGAAAGCCGGCGAATCATGAAGCCCCCTGAATTCAAAGCTGCCGACAAGGTAGTCATACCGGGACAGCTCAAACCAGTGCGT
>JBILPK010000314.1:0-2978 GCA_044373875.1 Polymorphobacter sp. | reverse complement strand
CTGGCGGTTGTAGTCGACGATCCACCAGCAGTTGCGGATATCGTGCTTGTAGCCCTCGATCAGGCATTCGTAGATATTGCCTTCGTCAAGCTCGGCATCGCCCATCAGCGCGATCATCCGCCCGGTATCGGCCTCGGCGAGCCCGCCATGGGCGACAAGATAATCCTGCACCAGCGAGGCAAAGGCGGTGACCGCGACGCCCAGCCCGACGCTGCCGGTGGAAAAATCGACCGGAATCACATCCTTGGTGCGGCTGGGGTAGCTTTGCGCGCCCTTCAACGCGCGAAACGCCATCAGCTGCTCGCGGCTTTGCGAACCGAGCAGATAGTGGATGGCGTGCAGCAACGGCCCGGCGTGCGGCTTCACCGCCACCCGGTCGTTGGGGCCGAGCGCTGAAAAATACAGGCTCGCCATGATCGTCGACATCGACGCGCAGCTCGCCTGATGGCCGCCGACCTTGATGCCATCGCGGCTGGGGCGCAGGTGATTGGCGTGGTGGATCGTCCACGCCGACAGCCAGCGCAGCCGGTCATCGAGCTGTTCGATCATCGCAATGCGATCGGCAGTGATGGCGGTGTCGATCATATCGGGGTTCCTGTCACGGGCCGACACTGGCGGTAGCGGCCCGACACACGAATCGCAAGCACCAGCAACAAACCAATAAGGATAAAATAATCAGTTATTTTCGCTTTATCGGTGAATAACGCAGGGCGGCGGTACCCTGCGCCGCGACCGGCATGAACAGCCCCTGCCCGGCCGGATAGACGATGCCGTTTTCAACCTCGTCGATTTGCGCCGTCAGCACGAAATCCCCCAACCGCTTTTCGGCGATGGCGGCCCCGGCCTTGTGAAGGAGTTTATTGTAATCATCGGCAAAATTTTGTGAAAGTGCCTTGCCGATCTCGGCCTGCACCGCCGGCGCCCGGGCAACCGCCAGCAACAGCCGGAAACCGGCGCCAGAACCATCGCCGGCGATCTGCAGATCATGGATCTCGATCCGTTGCGAACCAGGCCTATTGTAGGGCTTGGCGGTTGCCCAGATGGTGCCGCGGGCGTCGATCCAGCGCCCCGGCGTCGCCACCGCCATGGCCAGGCCGATCGCCAGCCGGCCATCACCGGTCGGGTACAGCGTCACCGTGCCGAAATCGGGCTCGACAGGGCCGATACCGGGCAGCGAAAACGGCTTTTTCTCCAGCTTGGCCAGTGCCTTGGCGAGCACAGGTTCGAGCTCGGCATAATCCGCCACGACCGGCAGATAGAAACGAAAGCCGGTGTCGGGGGCGATCTGCCGTGGTGCCGGCGGCGGCAGCGGCGTCGCCACCGGATCGTCGGGGCGCTGGCCGACAAAGGTTTCGGTCAGCGCCGTCGCCCCGAGTTCGAGTGTCAGCAGGCCGTTTTCGATATGGTAACGGCGAAAGCGCAGTTCCTGTGGTGTCAGGCGCAGCCAGACCGGCGGGTTTTCGCGATTGAGCGACAGCGACGTGAAGGCCTTGTCCCAGGCCGCCGCCAATTTTTCCTGCGGGTGCAGCTTGCCGATTTCGCGCGGCAATTCGGTTTCCAACCGGGCGATGAGTTTTTGCAGCGCCGGATCGGCCTTGTTGGCAAAGGTGATGCGCTGGCCAAGAAAATCGACCCCTGGCTTTTTCGTCCAGCGATAATCGAGGGCGATGCGCGCCTTTGGCTGCCAGTTGCCGATGCTGTCGAGCTTGATCGTGGCCGTCGCCACGGCGGCAGCGGTGGCGGTTTCCTTGATGACACGGGCGACGCGATCGACATGCACTTCGGCAGCGACCGGCATGACGAGCTTGAGCTCATCGCCGCGGCCTCCCACCGTGATCGGCCCGCGCGTCACCTTGCCGACGACATGACAGCTGATCTTGCCGATGATCTTGAGCTTCAGGCACGCCGGTTCCTGCTTGTCGACGCTGGCCAGCGTCTTCGGCACGATACGGTTGGCGATTTTTTCGAGATCGGCGAGCCGCGCGCTGATCGGCACGGCAATCGCCGAGGCTTGCGACGGGATCGCCAGCGGGGTCACCGAACGCGGTGGCGCTTCGTTCGACGCACTGCCGCACGCGGCGAGCGGCAGCAGCAGCAGCAGCAGCAGCGGCAGCGGCAGCGGCAGCGGCAGCGGCAGCGGCAGCGGCAGCGGCAGCATTGTGCGTGTCATCCCCATCTCCCCACCAATTGTTATGCCAGTTTGCAGGCCGATTGCCAGCGCCGCTACAAGGTTGCAAAGACGAGGCGCACGAGGTCACCGCAGAGCGACCGGCACAGGGGAGATACCAGATGCAGCTATGGACCGCGCCCGACCCGGCACCCAACCCGCGGCGGGTTTCGGCGTTCCTGCGCGTCAAGGGCCTGGCCATCCCCGAAACCCCGCTGTCGCTGTTCAAGCGCGAGCATAAATCGCCGGACGTGCTGGCGAAGAACCCGCGCGGCCAGGTGCCGTTCCTCGAGCTCGACGATGGCCGGGTGATCGCCGAAACCATCAGCATCTGCCGCTATCTCGACGAGCTCCACCCCGAACCGCCGCTGTTCGGCAGCGATCCGTTCGAACGCGCCGAAACCGACATGTGGATCAGGCGTGCCGAAACCCTGCTCGGCACCCCAGTGGGGCTGGCGTGGCAGCACGACCATCCGCTGACCGCGGCGCTGGTCCAGCAGATTCCGGCGATGGGCGCCGCGGCGCGGGCGCAGGCGGCGGCTGCGCTCGGCTGGTTCGATGGCCAGTTGCAGGGCAAGGCCTGGCTGGCCGGCGACCGCTTCACCATGGCCGATATCGCGCTGCTGTCGATCGTCGATTTCGGACAATGGATCGGCATTGCGGCGGCCGAGGATCAGGCGGCGCTGCGTGATTGGCACGCCCGGGTGACGGCGCGCTGCGCATGATCGTCACGGTCACCCCTGAAGCGTCGGGCTTTGGCGGCAGCGTTATCGGGGTCGACCTGGCGCGTCCCCTGCCCGCCGACACGCCA
>JBILPK010000313.1:0-2979 GCA_044373875.1 Polymorphobacter sp. | reverse complement strand
TTCAACTGCGATGTCATCGTTTGCGCTACGGGCTTCAAGGTCAGTCGGATGACCGGCGACCTTGTCATCAAGGGCATCGGCGGCCGCGACCTTGGCGAGGAATGGGGGGAGGAAGAGCCGCGCGCCTATATCGGCATGACAGTCCCGGGATATCCCAATTACTTCCACACCGTCGGGCCGAACAGCGCTCCCAACCACGCCGCGGGCCAGAACCTCGTCTCCGAAGCCCAAGTCAATTACATCATCGAGGCGCTCGATCGTGTCGTTACCGCCAAGGCCAAGGCATTCGAAACCACCGAAGCCGCCTATCTGGCGTGGAACCAAAAGATCGATGAACGCATGCCCGAGATGATCTGGACCCATCCGCGCGCAAACAGTTACTACAACAACAGCAAGGGCCGGGTAATCATGTCATGGCCCTGGCGGCTGGTCGATTATTTCAACGTCACCCGCGCCCCGGAACCTGGCAGCTATATTCTGCACAAGTGAGCATCACCAGGCTGAACGCCCGGCGAGCAGCAAGGTTACCACCTTGTCGGCATAGGCGCGGGCATCGGCGTCGGTCACCGGTCGCACCATCGCCTCGGTGCGCGTCCAGCCGACAAGTGCTCCAAGCAGTGTCTGCGCGATCGCCGTCGGGTCGGCCGCCGGCGACGCGTCGTTTGCCGTGCCGCGCTCGATCTCGTCCATCAGCAGCTTCATCGGAAACTCTACGCCGATCCGGTTGAAGCTCTGGCTCATTTCCGGAATCGCCCGGGCGGTGCCATCGAGCAGGCGCTCGAGTTCGGTGACGGCAGGCCATCGCATCGCCGTGATGATCAATCGCGCATGATGGCGAAGACGTTGCTCCAGATCGTCGGTCAGCTGGTCGTCCTGTTGTCCTGCCAGCGCCGACAGCGCCGCGATCCGTTCCTCGACGAGCAAGCGAAGCAGGTCCTCCTTTCCTGCAAAGCGCGCGTAAAGCGTTCCCTTGGAGACCCCGGCGCGCTCGGCAATCGCCTCCATGCTCGCGGCCTCGAACCCGAGTTCAAGAAACAGCGACATGGCAGCATCGGAAATCGCCCGGTTGATCTCGGCAACTCGGGCCGCCGTCGGTCGGCCCCGCGAAACCGTCGGCGCCCTGTCGACCAATGCTTCCGCTCGCGGCAACGCCACCTCCTGCCAGATTTTCCGTGCTGCGGCGCTGACCTAGCAACTCGCCAGCGTCGCGGATAGACAAAATGGCATGACCTTGTCAGCCCTCACCCCTCGACAAGATGTCGCGCCTGTTCTGCCAGTACCGGTGGCTTCTGGCTGCGAAAAAAGTCGATCCGGCTTTCGATTGCGCCCATGCTCATGTCGGGCTGGGTGTGAATCCAGAACCGCCCTTCGGCAATCTGCGCCATGATCCCGGCACAGCCCTCATCAAGATCCATGCCATAGGCAGCCACCATTTCGCGCATCTTGGCGCGATGCGCTGCCGCATAGGGCGGCTCGTTGGCGCCCGCACTTGCTTCGAAGATGCTGGTCTTGAGCATGCCGGGCAATACCGAACAGACATGAATCGGTGCGCCCTTCAGCTCCATTTCCAGGTAAAGACATTCGCTGAACGACTGCACCGCATGCTTGGTCATCATATAGGCCGTCTGCGTCGGCATCACGCCGAATGCCCCCATCGAAGCCAGATTGGCGATCCAGCCTTCCTCGCCGCTTGCGAGCATCCGCGGCACAAAGGCACGAACGCCATGCACGACGCCGTGAATATTGATATTCAGCGTCGCTTCCCAGCGGTCGAGCGGAATTTCCCAGCTATAGCCGATCGTCTCGATACCGGCGTTGTTGACCAGCAGCCGGACATTGCCGTGCGCCGCAAAAACATGGTCGGCCAGCCGGTCGAGTTCCAGCGGCTGCGACACATCGACGACCAGCGCCTCGGCCTTGCCCCCTGCTGCCGCAATCTGCCCGGCAACCTTTTCGGCGCGTTCCTTGGACACGTCGGTGACGATCACCGTCATGCCCAATGCCCCGGCGCGGCGGGCAAGGCCGGCCCCGATCCCGGCCCCGGCGCCAGTGATCACGGCGACTCCGCCGGCCAGTTTCTGTTCGGCTTCGGTCATGCTTTCTTATCCCTCTGTCGCAAATCGGCTTCTCAAGAAACGCGCCGCATCATTCAGCACTTCGCGGGCACCGGGCAGAAAGGCCACCCAGGATGCAAAGCCATGGACCATGCCGGGGTACAGCTTGCATTCACCGCCATTCCCGGCCGCGGCCAGCGCCGCCCCGAATGCCAGCGTATCGTCGCGCGAAGGGTCGCATTCCGGCACGCCGACGAACGCCGGTGCCAGCCCTGCAAGGCTCGCCGCGCGCACCGGTGATGCCTGCGGGTCATGCTGATCGATCGCCGGGTCCTCCAGATATTGTTCCCAGAACCAGTCGACATCGTCGCGCGTCAGGATCGGACCCGTCGCGAATTCGCGCGCCGATGCCGTCTCCGTCGATGGATAGTTGCACGATCCGTAAAGGTTGATCATCGCCCGCAGCACCGGCCCGCCCGCATCGCGCGCCCGCAAGGCCAGTGCCGCCGCCAGATTGCCACCGGCGCTGTCGCCTGCCACCGCCAGCCGCTTCGGATCGCCGCCGATCGAATCGGCATGTGCTGCCACCCACTGCAGCGCCGCCCAGCAATCATCCGGTGCCGCCGGAAAAGGGTGTTCGGGCGCCAGCCGGTAATCGACCGAGACGACAAGTGTTTCCCCCCACGCGCACAAGGCCCTAGCGATCATGTCCTGCGTATCGAGATCGCCGACGACATAGCCGCCGCCGTGCATGTAAACGGTGATCGGAAACGGGCCTTGGCCCGGCGGCGTGTAGAGGCGCAGCCCGAGCCTGCCTCCTGGCCCGTCGATGCTGCGGTCCCCGACGCTAGCAACCGCGGCATCGCCGGCTGGCGGCAATTGCACCGAACTGTCGTGCACCGCCGCACGCAATGCCGACAATTCC
>JBILPK010000147.1:0-8526 GCA_044373875.1 Polymorphobacter sp. | reverse complement strand
CGGTCTGCAAAGAAGTCCAAGATCGCCTCTGGCCCATATTCGGTTAACCAAGATCGATCTTTCGGCAGCGCAGACGCCGCTTGCTGCATCACCACAAGCAGACGAAGTCTAATTCCAGATTGCGCCAAAATCTGAATTACGCCCAAGGCTTGCCGCCGGAGAGCGAATGGATCCTTCGATCCGGTTGGAGGCATAGAAGCGGCGAAAAAACCGACCAACGTATCCAGCTTATCCGCCAGCGCCACCGCCACACTCACCGGCGCGGTCGGGACATCATCGCCTTGCCCTACCGGCTTGTAATGGTCGCGGATCGCATCGGCGACTTGCGGGTCGAGCCCGGCGACGCGGGCGAGATAGGCGCCGGCGAGGCCCTGGACTTCGGGGAATTCGCCGACGGTGGCGGAGACGAGATCGGCCTTGCATAGGCGGGCGGCCTGTTCGGCGAGGGCGGCGTCCCCGGTGATCGCGCCTGATTCCACCAGCCAGCGCGCCAGTTTCGCGACGCGTTCGACCTTGTCGGCGACCGTGCCGAGTTTTTCGTGAAAGACGATGTCGCCGAGCTTGGGCAGGAACGCCTCCAGCCCGCCGGCCTTTACCGCTGCGACATCCTGACCCCAGAAGAATTTCGCATCGCTGAGCCGCGCCGACAGCACGCGTTCATTTCCCGCGACAATCGCCACGCCGCCATCGCTGGCGTCGAGATTGGCGACACAGACGAAATTCGGCGCCAGCGCCCCGCCGGCATCGGTGCAGGCGAAATATTTCTGGTTGGTGCGCATCGTCAACTGGATGACTTCGCGCGGTACGGCGAGGAAGGCGGGGTCGAAGCTGCCGAGCATCGGCACCGGCCATTCGGTCAGCCCGGCATTTTCAGCGACCAGCCCGGCATCGGGGATGACCGACAGGCCGTGCGCGGCGGCGATTTCGGCGGCGCGGGTTTCGATGATCGCGCGGCGCTCCGCCGACGACACGATCACCTTCGCGGCCAGCAATTGCTCGGCATGGCTGTCGGCAGTGTCGATGCTCAGCAGCCCGGGGGCATGGATGCGGTGGCCGCGCGTCTGGCGGCCCGCCGAAATGCCATGCACGCTGCAATCGACGACCGTATCGCCGAGCAGCGCGACAATGCCGGTCAGCGGGCGCACCCAGCGCGGGCTGCCCGCGGTGGCCGAGGCCGCGCCCCAGCGCATCGATTTGGGCCAATCGAAATCGCGGACCAGCGCCGGGATCGCCTCGGCGAGGATCGCGACGGCGCCGCGGCCTTCGCGGGTGATGTGCGCGAACAGCACGACGCCCTTGGGGGTTTCGCGTTCCTCCAGCTGGTCGCGGGTCAGCCCGGTAGAGCGCAGGAAACCGGCGATCGCCGCTTCGGGCGCCGTCGCGGCGGGGCCCTTGCGTTCCTCGCTCGACGCGGCGCTGGCGGCGGCGACATCGGCCGCGCGCAGCCACAGCCGGCGCGGCGTCGCGTCCGCCGTGACGGCGCCATGCGCCAGCCCGGCGGCCTTCAGCGCATCGGTGAAGCGTTTGGCGAGTTGCTCGGCGGCGGCCGCCTGCATCCGCGCCGGAATTTCCTCGGAGGCCAGTTCGAGCAGGAAGTTCATGCGCCCTGCTCCACCCAGATGTCCGCGACACCCTTCACCAGGTCGCGCACCCGGCCGATATAGGCTTGCCGTTCGGCCACCGAGATGACGCCGCGGGCGTTGAGCAGGTTGAAGAGATGGCTCGCCTTGATCGCCTGGTCATAGGCCGGCAGCGGCAGCCCGGCCGTGACCAACGCGCGGCATTCTTCCGACACATCCTTGAAATGCTGGAACAGGCGCTCGGTATTGGCGTGCTCGAAATTATACGCCGAAAACTGCTGCTCGTTCTTCAAGAACACATCACCATAGGAAACGCCCGCATCATTGTAGCGCAGGTCGTAAACGCTCTCGACGCCCTGCACATACATGGCCAGCCGCTCCAGCCCATAGGTCAGTTCCCCCGCCACCGGCGCGCATTCATGCCCGGCGACCTGCTGGAAATAGGTGAATTGCGTCACTTCCATGCCGTCGCACCAGACTTCCCAGCCAAGGCCCCAAGCGCCCAGCGTCGGGCTTTCCCAATCATCCTCGACAAAGCGGATATCATGCTTATGGCGATCGATGCCGATGGCGTCGAGCGAGCCCAGATACAGGTCGATCAGATCGTCGGGCGATGGCTTCAATATGACCTGGAACTGGTAATAATGCTGGAGCCGGTTGGGGTTCTCGCCATAGCGGCCATCGGAGGGCCGGCGGCTCGGCTGGACGAAGGCGGCGTTCCACGGTTTCGGCCCCAGCGCGCGCAGCGTCGTCGCCGGGTGAAAGGTGCCGGCGCCGACTTCCAGGTCATAGGGTTGCAGGATGGCACAGCCCTGCCCGCCCCAGTAACGCTGGAGGGTGAGGATGATATCCTGGAACGACAGGGAAGCGGACAAGATCGGGATGCCTTCGCAGGTGCAACAACAGGTCTTTCGTGTAGCGGCGCGGTGCCGACAGGGTCAACCGTCCGCTTTCGGCAGGCGGCTGCTCATCACCACCAGCCAGTCGATGATCGCGGCATCATCGGCCTCGGCGACGGGGGCCTTGTAGGTGGCGCGCATCTTGGTGACTTCGCCGGCCCATTCGGCGCGGGTCAGCGCCGGCTGGGTGAGCACCATGTCGGTGGAATGGCACGACAGGCAATTGTTGTTGATTGCATCGGCCGAAGGCGCGCCGGGGCCGAGATCGGGAAACGGCGTCGCATCGAAGGGCAGGTCGATGCTGACACTTTGCGACACGGGGCGCGGGGCCGGGGCAGCACCGAGGGCGAGCAGCGCGGCGAGAGCAAGCAACAGGCGCATCAGATGAAGTCCACGGCAATTGTTTCGACTTGGCCGCGCAGATAGCCGCCGGGGTTCCAGATGCCGGTCAGCGGCTGGGTGACGCCGGCCGTGCTGGTGCAGCGCGCCATGATCCTTGCCGCCCCGCGCGGCGCGGCGATGATGGTATCGAAGCGGCGAAAGCTGTAGCGCCCAGCGTCGGGGCCGAGCGCGGCATCGCGCCAGGTGCCGCCGCCATCGCTCGACACTTCCACCCGCGCCACCCCGGCATCGCCGCCAAAGGCGATACCGCCGACGGGCAGCGCCGATTGCCAGTGGCGGCGGCTGCCGTCGATCACGTTGGTGATGAAGGCGCGCGGCACCATCGTGCTGATCGGCTGGCGCGGAAAATCCTTGGCGCCAGGCGCGATGCTGCCGCCGGGAGTCGAGGGCACGAGATAGGCCTTGGCCATCCAGTAATTGTCGTCGGCGCCAGCAAGCACCTCGATGCGGTCGAGCATCTTGACCCAATAGGTCGAAAACCAACCCGGCACGACCAGCCGCAGCGGAAAGCCGTTCATCAGCGGCAGCGGTGCGCCGTTCATGTGGGTCGCCAGCATCACCTCGCCATCCAGCGCATGATCGAGCCCCAGCGACTTGGCGAAATCGGGCGATTCGGGCAGCGGCGGCGCATCGAGGCCGGAAAAGCGCACGTATCGCGCGCCGTCCTTCACCCCGGCGCGGGCGAGGACATCCTTGAGCCGCACCCCGGCCCAGATCGCATTGCCCATCGCGCCATGCGCCCATTGCGCCCCGGCGACGCGCGGTTCGAAAACCCCGCGCGAATTACCCGAACATTGGTTGACGGCAGCAATCTCGAAGCGTGGCAGCGCGGCGAGATCGCGCAGCGACAGCGACAGCGGCGCCCCGACATGGCCGTCGACGGTCAGGCGAAAGGCGCGCGGATCGATCTCGGTCGGAAACGGCCAGTGCCAGCGCACATAGAAGCGATCATTCGGCGTGAAGATCCCGGCGTCGAAGGCCGACAGCGGCGTTTCGAGCAGCGGCGGCGTGGTGCGTTGCAGGATCATGCCGCGCTTGCCGGGAAAGCCATCGGTCAGCGGCCGGGTGCCCGGCCCGCCGGGCAGGCGCAGGTCGATTGTCCGCGCCTGCGCCGCCATCGGGGCGGCAACGGCGGCGGCGAGAAGGTGGCGGCGCGATATCATGCATCGCGTCTAGTCGCTTCTCGCCGCCCCGTCATCAATAACGGTTGCGGTAGACCTGGAGCACGCGGCCATTGCGCACGTTCACCAGCACCACGTCGTTGCCGTAGCGAATCCAGCGCTGGTTGCGCCCGGTAGCTGGCAGGCGATACTGCCACGGGTTGGCGATCACATAGCGCGAACCCCAGAATGCTGGCTGTAGGCGGTAACCGTTTGCGACCGGGCGATAGTTCCAGTTGCGCACCGGGGCGACATAGACCTGGTGCCGGCCATCATAGCCCCTGCCGGCCTGTTGCCGGCCATCATAGGCGTTGCCGGCCTGTTGCCGGCCATCATAACCATTCCCGGCCTGGCGCATGTCGCGGCGGTCCTCGCGCAGTTCCTGCCGGGCATCCTGCACGTCACGGCGTTCCTCGCGCACGTCGCGGGCATCACCGTAGCGGCGGGCATCCTGCAATTCGCGCTGTTCCTGGCGGACATCGCGCTCGCTGCGGCGGACTTCGCCCACCGATTGCGCCGATACCGCGACAGGGGACAGAACGGCGGCCAGCAGGCCGATGATGATCAGGTTACGCATACGCCAATATTCCTTTTCACGTCTGCTGTGGTGCAGAACATGCCGGGGTATGGGCGGTTGCGCGTGAATGGATGGAGAACGCCGTGTTTAGCTGCAGTTCAGCTGCGCTGCCCGGCGCCGCGGCAAAGCCGCATCGTGACGTCAGACGGGTTCGGCTGGCAGAAGCGCCAGCCGCGCCGCTGGCCGCGCTTGCGCGAGTCTGCGCACAGCTTCGCTGCTCGCAGCCGCGCTACACGTTGAAGCGGAACAACATCACATCGCCGTCATGGACGGCATATTCCTTGCCTTCGGAGCGATATTTGCCCGCCTCGCGCGCCCCGGCTTCGCCGTTGAACTTGAGATAATCGGCAAAGGCCATGGTTTCGGCGCGGATGAAGCCCTTTTCGAAATCGCCATGGATGGCCCCGGCGGCCTGCGGGGCCTTTGATCCCAGCGTCACCGTCCAGGCGCGGGCTTCCTTGGGCCCGACGGTGAAGAAGGTGATGAGGCCGAGCAGTTCATACGCAGCGCGCACCACCCGGGCGAGGCCGGTTTCGGTGAGGCCGAGGGCTTCGAGATATTCGGGGCGGTCGGCGGGCTCCATCATCGCCACTTCGGCCTCGATGGCGGCGGAGATGATCACCGCGCCGGCGCCGACTTTCGCGGCCATCGCCTGCACCGCGGCGCTGAAGGCGTTGCCGGTGGCGGCCGACGCTTCCTCGACATTGCAGACGTAGAGGACGGGCTTGGTGGTCAGCAGCTGCGCCTGCGCCAGCGCGCGGGCTTCGTCCTCGTCCTTGGGCTCGGTCAGCCGCGCCGGCTTGCCGTCGCGCAGCAGATCAAGGGCAGCCCCCAGCACGCTGGCCTGGATCTTGGCTTCCTTGTCGCCCTGCATCGCCTTCTTGGCCAGCGCCGGCACGCGCTTTTCGAGCGATTCCAGATCGGCGAGCATCAGCTCGGTTTCGACCGTTTCGGCATCCGACACCGGATCGACCCGGCCTTCGACATGGGTGACATCGTCATCCTCGAAACAGCGCAGGACATGGACGATGGCGTCGGTCTCGCGGATATTGGCGAGGAACTGGTTGCCCAGCCCTTCGCCCTTCGAGGCGCCGCGCACCAGCCCGGCGATATCGGTGAAGCCCAGCTGCGTCTCGATGATCTTCTGCGAGCCGCCGATGCGGGCGAGATCGGTCAGCCGCTGGTCGGGCACCGGCACATTGCCGACATTGGGCTCGATCGTGCAGAAAGGGTAATTCGCCGCCGCCGCGCTGGCGGTTTCGGTGAGGGCGTTGAACAGGGTCGATTTGCCGACATTGGGCAGCCCGACGATTCCGCAGCGAATGGCCATCTCTCGTTCCTTCTCTTCTTCCCTCCCGGAACGGGAGGGGACGGGGGTGGGTCTTGCCGAATGAGCCCCCGTAGATTGTTCTTGCAGCGCGACAGAGCCCACCCGACCCCTCCCGTTCCGGGAGGAGAGCAGGAAGAGGGATCTAGCGTTGCGGCACCGTCCGACGCGCCACCTCGTTCATGAAGCGCGCTTCGTCGCCCGCCAGCAACCACGGCACCTCGGCCGCGACCGCGCCGAGCAGGTCGGCGAGCGGCTCCATCTCCGCCTTGGCAAAATTGCCCAGGACATGGCCGGTGACCCGATCCTTGTGCCCCGGATGGCCGATGCCGAGCCGCACCCGCGTATAATCATTGCCGACATGCGCGTCGATCGAACGGATGCCGTTGTGCCCCGCGGCGCCGCCGCCGTGCTTGACCCGGACCTTCATGGGTTCGAGATCGAGCTCGTCGTAGAATACCGTCAGCGCGGTGGCCGGATCGAGCTTGAAAAAGCGCAAGGCTTCGCCGACCGATCGCCCGCTGTCGTTCATGAAGGTCGCGGGCTTGAGCAGCGTGACCTTGTGGTCGCCGATGCGGCCTTCGCTGGACAGGCCCTGGAAGCGTGTCTTCCATGGGCCGAAGCCATGGCAGGCGGCGATGGCATCGAGTGCCATGAAGCCGATATTGTGGCGGTGCAGCGCATATTGCGCCCCCGGATTACCGAGGCCGGCAAAGAGTTTCACTTTGCCGGCACCCTTCTAAAGCGCCCGGCAAAGAGTTTCACCGCACCGGCCTCGGTATTTCAGGGTCAGGCAGCCGCTTCGGCAGCGTCGGTTTCGCTCTTCAGCGCCGACGGCGCGACCATGGTGGCGATGGTGAAATCGCGGTCATGGATGTGCGAGGTGACGCCGGCCGGCAGCACGACAGCGCTGATGTGGATCGAATCACCGACATCGCGGCCAGCCAGGCTGACATCGATCTGATCGGGGATCGCGTTCGACGGGCAATCGAGCTGGAGTTCGTGGCGGACGATGTTGAGCACCGCACCGCGCTTCATGCCCGGCGACTTGTCTTCATCGATGAAGTGCACCGGCACCGCGACGGTGATGACCGAATCACCCGACAGGCGCAGGAAATCGACATGGATCGGCCGGTCGCTGACCGGGTGGAACTGCACATCGCGCGGCAGGGTGCGCACGACGTCGCCACCATCGACGGCGATCTCGACGATCGAGTTCATGAAATGACCCGACGACAGCTGGCGAACCAGCAGCTTTTCTTCGACATGGATCGTGATGGCCGGCTGGCCCAGACCATAGATGACAGCCGGAACGCGGCCCGTACGACGCACTGCCCGAGAGGCTCCCTTGCCTGCCCGTTCACGCATCTCGGCCGCGAGCTTCAGTGTTTCGCTCATTGCTCGCCTTTCAAGATTACATTGCTCGCGCCCGCCCCAGGCCTCCAGGGATGCAGAAACGGGAAGGACGCGAAGCGGGGCGCATAGGCGAAGCGGCACGCGAAAGCAAGTTCGTCTTGGGCATCGGCACGCAGGGGCATGGCGCCCTTCCCGCTGCGGGAGGGCGTTGTTACCCCAATTTCTCCACCGCCAGCCCCTTGGCCCTGAGCAGCGCCAGCAGCCCCTGCGGCCCGCCGAGATGCCCGGCGCCGACCGCCACGAACACCTTGCCCGGCCGCTTCATCACCCCGGCGATCCAATCGGCCCAGCGGGTGTTGCGATCGGTGATCAGCACCTTCATCAGCAGCGGCGAGGCGCTGGCATCCTTGTCGAAATCGCGCGCCAGCGTATCGACATCGCCGGCGCGCCACAGCGCCACCATGCGGTCGGTCGCCTCGCGCGCGCCGGCGCTTTCCTCGAGCGTCGCTTCGAGCATCGCGACCTGGTCGACCTCGGGGAGGTTGTCGAGGAAGCGCAACTGCTGTTCGGGGGTTTCCAGCCCGATCACCGCCTTGCCCGCCGCCCGCGCCCGCTTGTCGAGCGCCGGTTCGACCCCGGCGTCGCTGGTCAGCCCGAGCGAGGTCAGCGTCGCCTCGCTGATGGTCAGCGCCGCCAGCCAGGTCGTCATGCGGTCGAGCGCCGCCAGCGGCACCCCGGTGCGCTGCGCCGTCGTCGCCAGCCTCGCCGCCGCCGGCTTCGACACGCGCTGCGCCAGCGGCCTTTGCCCCGGCCGCAGCCCGAGCTGCGCGACCAGCGGCGCCAGCGCCATGCGGTCTTCGGGCAGGACGATCTCCATCGCCAGCGTGTCGGCGGCATCGAGCCGCGTCGTCAGCGGCGGCACCAGCCAGGCCTCGCCTGCCGGCAGCGCGTGCATCGTGCCGAAGAGGGTGATCTCGGTATCGGCGTCGCGGACGACCCACAGGCCCGGCGCTGCCGCTGCGGGTGCTGCCAGCAGCAGGGCAAACAGCAGCGCCAGCAGCGATTTCATGCCGGCTGTGCCCAATATTGGTCCTTGAGCAGCCGCTTGTAGAGCTTGCCGGTATCGTGGCGCGGCAGTTCGGCGAGGAAATCGACGCTCTTGGGGCATTTCACATGGCTGAGCCGGGCCCGGCAGAAGGCGATCAGCTCGGCCTCCAGTTCCGGC
>JBILPK010000312.1:0-2991 GCA_044373875.1 Polymorphobacter sp. | reverse complement strand
CATCGGAGCACCACCTGAAGAGACGTGACTTTCTCGCCCTCACCGGGCTGGTCGGCGGCGGCATCGTGTTGCCGTCCGCCTTCGGCAGGGCCATTGCCGCCGAGGAATTGCAATCCGCCATCGACGTCTCCGTAAAGAAGCGTCTTGCCGATGCCGCGATGAACGCCGCCACCGGTTCCGGCGCCAGTTATTGCGACGTCCGCGTCGGCCGCTACCTGCGCCAGTTCGTCATCACCCGCGAAAACCGCGTCCAAAATGTCGTGAACACCGAATCGACTGGCATCGGTGTCCGGGTCATCGCCAATGGCGCCTGGGGCTTTGCCGCCACCAACGAGATGACCGTCGAAGCCGCCGCCGCTGCTGCCCGGCAGGCCGCCGCGATTGCCAAGGCCAACGCCACGACCCAGACCGCACCGGTCCAGTTCGCGCCCACCAAGGGTGTCGGCGAAGTCAGCTGGAAAACCCCGATCGTCAAGAATTCGATGATGGTCCCGGTCAAGGAGAAAGCCGACTTCCTGCTCGACGTCAACGCCGCGGCGCTCGGGGCCGGCGCCGATTTCGTCAACTCGATCCTGTTCCTCGTCAACGAACAGAAATACTTCGCCAGCACCGATGGTTCGTACATCGACCAGGACGTCCACCGCATCTGGACGCCGATGACCGTCACCGCCATCGACAAGTCGACCGGCAAGTTCCGCACCCGGTCGGAGCTTTCGACACCCGCCGGCCGCGGCTTCGAATATCTCGATAGCAACCCCGCCGATCGCTTCGTCTCGCCCAACGGCGTCGTCAACTACGGCAAATCCTATGACATGAAGGCCGACGCCATAGCCGCCGCCAAGCAGGCGCGCACCAAGCTGACCGCGCCGTCGGTCAAGCCCGGCAAGTATGACCTCGTCCTCGATCCGTCGCACACCTGGCTGACCATCCATGAATCGGTCGGCCATCCGCTCGAACTCGATCGCGTCCTTGGCTATGAGGCGAATTACGCCGGTACCAGTTTCGCGACGCTCGACAAGCGCACTGCCGGCTTCCAGTACGGCAGCGACAAGGTCAACCTGACGGCGGACAAGACCGAAGTCGGTAGCCTTGGCTATGTCGGCTATGACGACGAGGGCGTGCCGACAAAGAAATGGGACCTTGTCCGCAACGGCAAGCTCGTCGATTTCCAGGCGATCCGTGATCAGGCCCATATCCTCGGCAAGAAAGAATCGGATGGATGCTGCTACGCCGATTCATGGTCGAGCGTGCAATTCCAGCGCATGGCCAATGTCAGCCTCGAACCCGGCAAGGCAAAACTCAGCGTCGCCGAAATGGTAAAAGACGTCGAAAACGGCATCTACATCATCGGTGACGGGTCGTTCTCGATCGACCAGCAGCGCTTCAACGCCCAGTTCGGCGGGCAGTTGTTCTACGAGATCAAGAACGGCAAGATCGGGGCCCAGATCGAGGACGTTGCCTACCAGATCCGCACGCCGGAATTCTGGAACGCCTGTTCGGCGGTCTGCGACGAAAGCGACTATCGCCTCGGCGGGTCGTTCTTCGACGGCAAGGGCCAGCCGTCGCAATCCTCGGCGGTCAGCCATGGTTCGTCGACAGCGCGCTTCAACGGCATCAACGTCATAAACACCGCCCGCTCGCTCGGTTGATCGCGGCGAAGGAGATATCCATGAGCTTTCCCACCGAAGACCAGGTCAAGGCGATACTCGCCAAGGCCGTCGCCCTGTCAAAGGCCGACGAATGCACCGCCACTATGTCGGGGTCCACCCAAGGCAACATCCGCTTTGCCCTCAACAATGTCTCGACGAGCGGCATCGTCACCGACACCGAACTCGCCGTCCAGGTGGCGTTCGGTAAACGCGTGGGCATCGCAACGATCAACGAATATGACGATGCCGCGCTGCTTCGCGTTGTCCGCCGTGCCGAGGATCTGGCGCAACTCGCCCCCGAAAACCCCGAATTCATGCCCGCTGTCGGCAAGCAGACCTACAAGGCTAGCCCGACTTTCAGCGCGGCGACCGCCGCGCTTACCCCAGAGGACCGTGCCAAGGTCGCCGCCGCCTCGATCGGGCCGTGCAAGGCACAGAACCTCATCGCAGCAGGCTTCCTCAACGATTCCAACCGCTACGTCGCCTTCATGAACAGCCGCGGCAACTACGGCTACCAGACCTCGACGGCGCTCGATTACACCTGCACCGTCCGCACCGCCGACGGCCGCGGTTCCGGCTGGGTTGGTCGCAACCTTCAGGACGCCAGCCAGTTCGATGCCGCCAGCGACATTCAGACCGCGATGCGCAAGGCCAGCGCGTCGGCCGAAGCCCGCGCCATCGAGCCAGGCAAATACACCGTCATCCTCGAACCCGCCGCTGCCGCCGGCCTGATCAGCTTCATGGCGCGCTTCTTTGATGCCCGGCAAGCCGATGAAGGCCGCAGCTTCCTGTCGAAAAAGGGCGGCGGTAACAAGATCGGCGAGCAGGTCTATGATCCCCGCGTGAACCTGTCGGCCGATCCTTGGCACCCCGGCGCCGAAGTACTGCCGTGGGACGGCGAAGGCCTGCCGCGCGAAAAGATGCCGATCATCGAAAACGGCAAGGTCGCCAACCTCCAGTATTCGCGCTTCTGGGCCCAGAAACAAGGCAAGCGCGCGATGGGCGATCCCGGCAATCTGCTCATGGCCGGCGGCACCAAATCGACCGCTGACCTTGTCCGCGGCACCGCCAAGGGCATCCTCGTCACCCGCACCTGGTACATCCGCATGGTCGACCCACAGACCGTGCTGCTTACCGGCCTAACGCGCGACGGCACCTTCTACATCGAAAACGGCGAGATCAAATATCCGCTGCGCAATTTCCGCTTCAATGAATCCCCAGTCATTATGCTCAACAACATCGATGAACTCGGCAAGCCGGTTCGCGTTGCCAGCGACGAAAGCGATTTCGTCATGATGATCCCGCCGATGAAGCTGCGCGACTTCACCTTCACCTCGCTGTC
>JBILPK010000146.1:0-8539 GCA_044373875.1 Polymorphobacter sp. | reverse complement strand
CCCGGGTTGCAGGGAATTCAAGAGACAGCGCCATCATCATGCCAGCGAAGGCTGGCATCCAGCGGTGGTCATTGGCGGCGACCGGCGGTGCCTATGGCAAGACTGGATGCCAGCCTTCGCTGGCGTGACAAATGGATCGGTTGCAGATGCCCCGCGATCCGCTTCGATCAGATCTCGCCCTTCATCATCGCCGGCAGCGCGCCTTCGTGCGCGGCGCGCAGTTTGGCCAGCGGGACCGGGCCGACCATGTCGCCGCCGGTCCAGCCGAGGCGGTGCATGATGACCGGCGCTTCGACGAAATCGACCCCTTCGGCCAGCGTGACGATGTAGCGGCCCTGGCCTTCGCCAAAGGCTTCGCGGGCGCTGGTCAACTGGGCCCGTTCGCCTTCCATACCGACCCGATCTTTATCGGACAGCATGTCGATTTCGGCGCCGTAATCGGTTTCCAGCCGCGCGCCGATGCCGCTTGCCAGCGCCATCTGGGCGACCGCCACCAGCGCGCCGCCGTTCGAAACGTCGTGGACGGCGGTCGCCTTCCCGGTTTCGATCAGATGGGCGATGAAGTCACCGGTGCGGCGTTCGGCTTCGAGATCGACCGGCGGCGGCGGGCCATCCTCGCGGCCCTGGCATTCGCGCAGCCAGAGCGACTGGCCGAGATAATCTTCGTTGTCGCCGCCGATGATCCAGATGCGTTGCCCTTCGGCCTTGAACGCCATCGTCATCTGCTTGGTATAGTCGGCAATCATCCCCACGCCGCCGATCGCGGGCGTGGGCAGGATCGCACTGCCGCCGCCGGTCGCGCGGCTTTCGTTGTAGAGGCTGACATTGCCCGACACGACCGGGTAATCGAGCACGCGGCACGCCTCGGCCATCCCTTCGATGCAGCCGACCAACTGCCCCATGATGACCGGGTTCTGTGGGGACCCGAAGTTGAGGCAGTTGGTGATGGCGAGCGGTTTCGCCCCCACCGAAATCAGGTTGCGCCAGCTTTCGGCGACCGCCTGCTTGCCGCCTTCCACCGGGTCGGCGAAGCAATAGCGCGGGGTGCAATCGGTGGTGATCGCCAGCGCCTTGTTGGTGCCGTGGACGCGCACCACCGCGGCATCGCCGCCGGGGCGCTGGATCGTGTCGGCGCCGACCATATGGTCGTACTGTTCCCAGATCCAGCGCTTCGAGGCGAGATCGGGGCAGGCCATCAGCGTCAGCAGATCGGCGCCGATATCGGTCGATTCGGGCACATCGGTGAGCGGTGCGCGCTTCGGCGTCGGCACATGCGGGCGATCATATTTCGGCGCTTCATCGGCGAGCGGCCCCAGCGGAATATCGCCGACGATCTCGCCATGGAAGGTCATCGTCAGATTGCCGCCGGGGACGACTTCGCCGATCACCGCGAAATCCAGTTCCCATTTCGTGAAGATGGCTTCGGCAAAGGCTTCGCGGCCGGGCTTCAACACCATCAGCATGCGTTCCTGCGATTCGGACAGCATCATTTCATAGGGCAGCATGTGCGTTTCGCGCACCGGCACCTTGTCGAGATCGAGCCGGATGCCGACGCCGCCCTTCGACGCCATTTCGACGCTCGATGAGGTCAGCCCCGCGGCGCCCATGTCCTGGATCGCCACGATCGCGTCCGACGCCATCAGTTCGAGGCACGCCTCGATCAGCAGCTTTTCGGTGAACGGGTCGCCGACCTGGACGGTGGGGCGCTTTTCGTCGCTGTTCTCGTCGAATTCGGCGCTCGCCATGGTGGCGCCGTGGATGCCGTCGCGGCCGGTCTTGGAACCGACATAGACGACCGGATTACCCACCCCGGCGGCGGCCGAATAGAAAATCTTGTCCTGCTTCGCCACGCCGACCGTCATCGCGTTGACGATGATGTTGCCGTTATAGGCCTTGTGGAAATTGGTCTCGCCGCCCACCGTCGGCACCCCGACGCAATTGCCATAGCCACCGATGCCGGCGACGACGCCCTTGACCAGATGCCGCATTTTCGGCGCGTCGATCTCGCCGAAGCGCAGCGCGTTCATGTTGGCAACGGGGCGCGCGCCCATGGTGAAGACATCGCGCAAGATGCCGCCGACGCCGGTGGCGGCGCCCTGGTAGGGCTCGATGAAGCTCGGGTGGTTGTGCGATTCCATCTTGAAGATCGCGGCATCACCATCGCCGATATCGATGACTCCGGCGTTTTCCCCAGGCCCGCAGATCACCCAGGGGGCTTTCGTCGGCAGCTTGGCGAGGTGCATCCGCGACGACTTGTAGGAACAATGTTCCGACCACATCACCGAATAGATGCCGAGTTCCAGCAGGTTCGGCACCCGCCCCAAGGACGCGACGACGCGCTCATATTCTTCCGGGGTGAAGCCATGGTCGGCAACGATCTGGGGGGTGATCTCGGTCATGGTTCCGGCAGATAGCGAAGCCGGGCGCGCGAGTCACGTTTTGCGCAGGGGGGCAACGGCTGCGGCGGGTGATTTGCCCAAAAGCGCCGGATTTTTCGTCACCGCGTACGCCGTCGTGGCGACGCCGAGCCCGACCAAAGTCGCGACAATCGCCACCAAACGCCCGCGCTGCCCCGGCTGGCCGATGAAGCGGTTGATCACCGAATCATTGCGCTTGCCCCCCGCGGCCCAGGCGATCAGCGCCATCCACAGCAGGAAGGACAGGATCGACAATATGTTGAGCTGGCCGATCAGCCGGCGTTCGGGGTGGCGGCGGGCAAAGGCGACCAGCGTCGGCACGAAATTGAAAACCAGCGCCGCGGCGATGCCGATACCGCCGGCGATCAGGGTCTTGTCATCCATTGGCGTGCTCCAATGCCCTTCAGTGTGTTATTTGATTAATACAGTTGGGCGCCGCCGTCAATTGCCCCGCCGCAAATGCTTGGGAAATCGGCTCCCCACCGCTATAGCTGCACTGCAACAAGGATGAAGCGATGCCCCGCAGGCGCAAGGACGGCCGCAAGACCCAGATCGTCGTCGTCGGTGGCGGCGCCGGCGGGCTCGAGCTCGTGGCGAAACTCGGCGGCCATCTGGCGCGCGATGATTTCGACATCATCCTCGTCGATCGCAATTCCACCCATATCTGGAAGCCGCTGCTCCACGAAGTCGCGGCGGGATCGCTCGATGCCAATCTCGATGAAGTCGGCTATCGCGGCCATGCCTTTCGCTGGGGCTATCGCTATTTCGACGGCGCTCTCGAAAGCATCGACCGCGCGGCGCAGGAAATCGTCGTCGCGCCGATCCTCGATGACGATGGCAGCGAAGTCATCGGCCGCCACCGCATCCGCTATGATTATCTCGTCATGGCGGTCGGCTCGGTGTCGAACGATTTCGGCACGCCGGGGGTGAAGCAGCACTGCCTGTCGCTCGACACTCGCGCCGATGCCGATCGCTTTCGCCGTCGCCTGCTTAACCAGTGCCTGCGCGTGTCGCGCAGCATGACGCGGGATGCCGGCGCCGATGTCTTTGCCCGCGTCGCCATCGTCGGCGGCGGCGCAACGGGGGTCGAACTCGCGGCCGAACTCTATTCGGCGGCGACGGCGCTCGGCTTTTACGGCCTTGAAGTGTTCGATGAAAAACGCCTGCAAGTAACGCTGATCGAAGCCGGCCCGCGCATCCTGCCGGCGCTGCCCGACAAGCTCGCCGCGGCGGCGACCGCCGAACTCGAAGCGCTCGGCGTGCGCGTGCTGACCGGCACGCAGGTGACCGCCGCCACCGAATACGGCATCGAGACCAGATCGGGCGAGCATATCCCCGCCGATATCATGGTCTGGGCGGCGGGCGTGAAGGGTGCCGAGTTCCTCAAGGACATCGGCGGGCTGGAAACCACCCGCAACAACCAGCTGCTCGTCGGCCCGACGCTGCAGACGACGCGCGACCCCAATATCCTCGCGATCGGCGACTGCGCCTCCTACACGCCGGGGGAAGGGCAAAAGCCGATCCCGCCGCGCGCCCAGGCGGCGCACCAGATGGCGGCGACCGCCTATCACAATCTGCGCGCGCTGATCGACAACAAGCCGCTGAAAGATTTCGTCTATCAGGACAAGGGTTCGCTCGTCAGCCTCGCCCGCTACACCACCGTCGGCAGCCTGATGGGCAATCTCGTCGGCGGCCGCATGGCGATCGAAGGCCGGCTGGCGCGGCTGGTCTATACCTCGCTCTACCGCATGCACCTGATCGCCATCCACGGCTGGCTGAAGGGGGTTTCGCTGGTCCTGATCGGCCATGTCAACCAAGTGGTGAGACCGAAACTCAAGCTGCACTGAGGGTCAAGATCTGACGCTTGGCGCCCATTTTACAAAAGCTGTGAATGGTGGAAATTGGGGGTGGGTTCAACGGATCGTCGCAACGCTTCATTCTGATGATGGGATGGAGTTGAACGATGAAGCAGCGACGGCGGATATATTACTCGGCTAGCCAGCGGGCCGAGATCTGGGATCGATGGCAGCGCGGTGAGTCGATGAGTTCGATCGGTCGCGGCTTTGAGCGGGCGTCCTCTTCGATCTTCTCGGTGCTTTCGCCATCGGGCGGTATCCGTCCGCCGGACCGGAAGCGATCGCGGTGTGCGCTCAGCCTGATCGAGCGCGAAGAGATATCCAGGGGGCTGGTCGCCGGCCGCTCATTGCGGGCGATTGCCGCCCAGCTTGGCCGTGCGCCATCAACGATCAGCCGGGAGGTCGACCGCAATGGTGGCGCCGATCGGTATCGCGCCGCGCTATCGGATCAGTCGGCATGGGAGCGGGCGTTGCGTCCCAAGCGCTGCAAGCTGGCTTGTCACCCGAGCTTGCGGCGGACAGTATCGGGCAAGCTGCGCCGCAAATGGTCGCCAGAGCAGATTGCGGGCTGGCTCAAGCACAGCTTTCCGGACGAAGACCAGCATCGCGTGTCCCATGAGACGATCTACAAAAGCCTGTATATTCAGACGCGTGGCGTTCTGAAGAAGGAGCTTCTCGAACATCTGCGCGCCAAGCGCACGATCCGCCGCTCGCGCCATGCCAGCCTGAAGCGGGACGGGCTTGGCCAGATCACCAACGCGATATCGATCAGCGAACGGCCTGCGTCGATCGAGGATCGCGCCGTCCCGGGGCATTGGGAAGGCGATCTCCTGGCGGGATCGCGCAACAGCTACATCGCGACGCTCGTCGAACGCCAGTCGCGCTATGTGATGCTGGTCAAGGTCGCCAACAAGGATACCGCCAGCGTCGTTTCGGCGCTGATCAAACAGGCCCGCAAACTGCCGCGCGACCTCTATCAGTCGCTCACCTGGGACCGCGGCAAAGAACTTGCCGACCACCAGCGCTTCACACTGGCCACCAACGTCGACGTGTATTTTTGCGATCCCAGCAGCCCTTGGCAACGCGGCACGAACGAAAACACCAACCGCTTGCTGCGCCAGTACCTGCCCAAGGGCACCGACCTATCTGTCTTCAGTCAGGCCAAGCTGAGCGCCATCGCGCGCCAGCTCAACGAAAGACCGCGCAAAACATTGCATTTTCATACGCCAGCTGAAATGTTCGCGCAGAGTGTTGCAGCGATCCATTGAACCCACCGGACGTAGCCGACACTCTCTATGGCTATGGTGAACGACAGCTTCCGCGCAATTGTTGCCGTTGGAACGTGGGTCTACAAACAGCATCGGCCGCCTTTTTTGCGGAACTGTTGATTTATCCGGAAGAGGGAGCACGATATTCCGTTTGATGCGCGAGACGTCGATAAAACAGAATATATCTCTGCTAATTTACACTACTAGGGCGGTACGCCTGTCGAGGTTTCGACGCCCTTAACCAGTCGAAGTCACAATCGTCCCCGTCCGGCCAAAGGGTTCGACAGCTTTATCTGGCCCAACTCGGACATCAATACCGTCACCGATTATGTGTACAGTTTGCAACCGGAAGCCATAATCTTTGTCCTTCATACACATCTCGAAGATTTCATTACCCGAGTCGGCTAGATCGCCAATTCGACCTGTCATGTACGTAATAAGGTGTTGATCGGGACCAGAATCGACGTGGAAGGCTTCCTGACTACCGATCGCTGGCATTTGCATTCGCCGTACTTCGCGCTGATCGGCGTTCCGAACGTCGAAAACATAAATTACACGAACAGGAGTGGGTTTGGCGTTACGCAAGGCCGGCGTATTGAAGATTGTTACCAGCTCTGCACGGCAGTTTTCTTCCGGGTTAGCATTGAACGGCAGCACATCAGGCAAAAACGCAACCACCAAAATGCCCGTGGCCACAGACGCAGACAGGCCAATTATCAGGCGGTTAGACAAATTCACAGCCATAGACGCTCCCCGCGGACTAATTAGATAACATGTGGCTTATTGTCGACAGAAACAACCTTAAAATTTGATTGGCTATCGCGGCGCGAACAACATTGTGTACCGGTTTGCAAAGGGTTCATGTACCTATCGGCGGCGAACGCCCGTGCGAGCCTATTTGAATATTGCCGGCTTCACCGGAGACTTCAACTTCTGAGTTCAAATTAGGCAGTTTTCTTCAAACTTCCGGAATACTCCGAAACTGTCGTTCGCGCCCCCGTCTGCGAATGGCGACAACTGGGACGGGAGCGGCAATACGTGCCTTTGGCACCAAGCGTCAGATTTTTTGGCCGTGAGTGTTTGTCCGCGCTGTGGAGGCTGGCAGCGCATGGCTGGCCGCCGCCGCGCCGGCGCGATAGAGACGCAGCATGGCCGCCATGACCTCCGCCCGCTGATGCCCAGCCTGTTCGACAAGCTGTGGGACCGCCACGCCATCGCGCAAACGCCCGGCGGCGCGACGATCGTCGCCATCGACCGCATTTTCCTCCACGAACGTACCGGCGCCGCGGCGCTCGCCAGCCTTGCCGCCGCCGGGCGCTCGGTCGCCGATGCGGCGCGGGCCTTTGCCGCGATGGACCATATCGTCGATACCTTTCCGGGCCGCAGCGATGTGACGACGATGCCCGGCGGCACCGCCTTCATCACCGAAACCCGCGCCGCCTGTGCCGCCGCGGGCATCACCCTGTTCGACATCGGCCACCCCGACCAGGGCATCGTCCATGTCGTGTCGCCCGAACTCGGCATCGTGCTGCCAGGGCTGACGCTGGTGGCGCCCGACAGCCACACCTGCACGCAGGGCGCGGTCGGGGCGCTCGCCTGGGGGATCGGATCGACCGAGGCCGAACATGCGCTCGCCACCGGCACGCTGCGCATCAACCGACCGAAAACCATGCGGGTGACCTTCGATGGCATTCTCGCCCCCGGGGTGACGCCCAAGGACATGGCGCTGGCGCTGATCGCCGCGCATGGTGCCGCCGGCGGGCAGGGCCATGCCATCGAATTCGCCGGGTCGGCGGTCACCGCGCTGGCGATGGAGGGTCGCATGACCCTGTGCAACATGGCGACCGAATTTGCGGCGTTTTCGGGCTTCATCGCGCCCGATGCGGTGACGTTCGAGTGGATCAAGGGCCGCCGCTACGCCCCCACTGGCGCGCTGTGGGACGCGGCGCTCGCCGACTGGCAGGAGCTCAAAAGCGACCCCGACGCGGTGTTCGACCGTGAAATCCGCATCGACGCATCGGCCATCGCGCCGATGATCAGCTGGGGCACATCCCCCATGCAGAGCATCGCGATCACCGGCCGCGTGCCCGCCTTCGCCGGGACCGGCAGCCGCGCCGCGCACGACAAGGCGCTCGCCTATATGGGGTTGGCGGAAGGCCAGCCGCTCGCCGGCCTGCCGATCGATGCGGCGTTCATCGGCAGCTGCACCAACAGCCGGCTGTCCGATCTCGAACGCGCCGCCGCGGTCATCGCCGGGCGGCGGGTCGCGCCGGGCGTGCGCGCCATCGTCGTCCCCGGCTCCTCGGCGGTGAAGCGCGCCGCCGAAGCCAAGGGGCTCGACAAGCTGTTCACCGACGCCGGCTTCGAATGGCGCGAATCGGGCTGTTCGATGTGCTTCTTTGCCGGCGGTGAAAGCTACGGCGCCGGGGAGCGCGTCATTTCCAGCACCAACCGCAATTTCGAAAGCCGCCAGGGCCCCGGCACGCGCACCCATATCGCCAGCCCCGAAACCGTCGCCGCCAGCGCCATCGCCGGCCGGATCAGCGCGCCCCGGGTCGACAACGCATGAGCACGCCCTTCATCACGCTCACCTCGGTCGCCGCGCCGCTGATCGAGGATAACATCGACACCGACATCATTATCCCGTCACGCGAGATGAAATCGACCGGCAAGACGGGGCTCGCCGCGGGGCTGTTCGCCGGGCGCCGTTACACCCAGGGCCGCACCGAAAACCCCGATTTCGTGCTCAACCAGCCGGCGTACCGCCACGCCGCGATCCTGCTCGCCGGCGACAATTTCGGCTGCGGCTCCAGCCGCGAACACGCCGTCTGGGCGCTCGCCGAACATGGCATCCGCGCCGTCATCGCACCGAGTTTCAGCCCGATCTTTGCCGGCAATGCGGTGCGCGGCGGCGTGCTGCCGCTGGTGCTGCCGCGCGCGGTCATCGCAGCGCTCCCCCACGAAGTCCGCATCGACCTGCCGGCGCAAACCGTCACCG
>JBILPK010000145.1:0-8569 GCA_044373875.1 Polymorphobacter sp. | reverse complement strand
GTGACCGGCGGTCATCAGCAATGTCGTCCAGATGGCATTGCCCAGCGCCGAAAACAGCAAGAAGCGCCCGATCGGCATATGAACGATGCCCGCCGGGATCGAGATGATGCCGCGTACCGCCGGGATCATGCGGCCGAACAGCATGACCGGCGCGCCATGGCGGTCTAGCCAGGCAACGCCGCAGTCGATATCGGCGGGATGGAGGGTCAGCAAGCGGCCATGGCGGGCGGCAAGCTGGCGGGCGCGATCAAGGCCGACGGCGCGGCCGACGATGTACCAGAACCAGGCGCCGCCCAGCGTGCCGAGCGTGCCGGCGGCAATGACGCCGGGCAAGGTCAGCGCGCCGCGCGCCGCCACGAAACCCGCCATCGGCATGAACACTTCCGACGGCAGTGGCGGAAACACCGTTTCGATGAAGGTGAGCAAGACGATTCCGGCATAGCCGCCGCGTTCGATCAGCGCGCCGAGCGCTTCGATCATTTCGCCGCTCCGGATTCAGGCGTCCGGACGATGCCGGCAAAGATGCCCAATTGGCCGAGATAATATGTGTACCAGACAATCAGGCCATGCAACATGGGCGATCCGACAATCCGTCCGCCGAGCCGCATCACGAGAAACGTGTCCGACACTACGAACAGCAACGCCCCGGCCGCGGTCAACGCCAGTGGGAAGCGACTGATCAGCGTGCCCGCCGCCATGCCGCACAGCAGCACGGCATACAGCATCAGCGCACCCAGCGGCGTGCCGGAAGGCAGCACCAGCGCCGGCATGGCGAGACCGAAAAGGATAAGCGCAACCGCACCGATATTTGCGGCGGGCGCTGCCGGTTGCCGGCGATTGCGGGCATAAAACACCATGGCGACAATATGGCCGATGGCAAAGCTGCCGCCGCCGGGCACCAGCCCGCCCGGCAATTCGAGCAGCACATCGCCCAATGTTCCCGCCGCCATGATGCCAGCCAACCAGCGTTGCCTGGGCAGCAGCAGCGCCGCCAGGGCCAGCAAGCCGACCCCCAACCCTTTGGCGACAATGGCGGAAACCGGGCCCAGCCGATCATCCAGAAACGGATAGGCCAGCCCTGCGATCAACGAGGCGGCAATCAGCGATCGCACGGCCGCCGGCAGGAGGAGAAACGATTTCATCGGTCCTTGATGCGCCGGAATCTTAGTGCTTCGCAACGACGCAGTTTCTATGTATGGGGCGATACGCGCGGGGACTGCGCGGAACCATGTTACGGAGAATTTCCAATGAAGATTGCAATCACCCTGGCGGCTGTGGCCAGCCTCGGCCTCCTCGCCGCTTGCGGCGAAAAGGCTGCCGAACCCGCAGCAACCACCGAAGCCGCACCGGCTGATGCCATGGCCACCACCGAAGCCGCTCCGGCTGCTGACGCTGCCGCTCCGGCCGCTGATGCGATGGCCCCGGCCGCTGACGCCGCTGCTGCTGGCGCCGAAGCCGTGACCGACGCCGCTGCTGCTGGCGCCGACAAGGCTGCCGATGCCGTCAAGGCCGGTGCCGACGCCGCTGTTGCGGAAGTGAAGAAGTAAGCATCGCTTCAGCGACGCTGATTTTTCGAGGAAAGGGCCGGTTCCGCAACAGCGGGGCCGGCCTATTCTTGTCGTGTCGGTCGGCTTTCGTTCAATCGCTATTCACCCGCCGATCGATAGGAAATGCCGGTCGGCGCAGTTTTTTGGCGCCGGAGACACGCGATTGTTGACCAAGGGGCGGGCAATGGCCTAGCCGAACGGCAAGAGTCCATGGGAGGTCGATTGATGAAGATGTTCGCACGCAGCCTGGCTGCTGCCCTGCTCGCCGGTGCCGCGCTGGCCGCTGCGCCCGTTATCGCCAAGGATGCCAAGCCGCCCAAGGCCGAAGCACCCAAGCCCCCCAAATTGTCCAAGCCCTATGCCATCGGCCTGTCGGCAGCCCAGAAGCAGTTGCAGGCCGGGGACAATGCCGGCGCAATGACCACGCTCAATGGCCTCGATGCCGTGCCGCCGGTCGAAGCCGATGATTCCTACACCAAGATGCTCATGACGCTGAATGCTGCCATTGGCCTCAAGGACAACCTGCTTACCGAAAAGACGCTGCAGGCGTTGCTCGATACCGGCCGGGTTTCGGCTGAAGATCAACCCAAGTTCCTGCGCAACATCGGCGCGATGGCGTTGAACCGCAAGGATTACAACGCCGCGACCGGTGCCTTTGAAAAGCTGGTGGCGATGAACCCCGCTGACTCCGAAGCGATCGTGGGTCTTGCCGAATTGTATTTCGCCCAGAAACAGTCGGCCAAGGCGGTCGATTCGCTGACCAAGGCAATCGATGCCAAAAAGGCTGCGGGCGCTACGCCCGATGAAGCCTGGTATCGCCGTCGCCTTGCCATCGCCTATGATGGCAAACAGGCCGCCATGGTCCAGACCGCAGCGGTCGGCTTGGTTGAAACCTATCCCAATGCGGTCAATTGGCGCGACGCACTGGTCATCACGCGTGACAAATATCCGTCGCTCGATGATCAGACCGAACTCGATTTCCTGCGCCTGCAGGCTGCCGCCAATGCCTTGAACGGCGAACGCGATTTCGTCGAATATGCCGATACCGCGCTTAATCGTTCCTATTATGGGGAAGCGCAGTTCGCCATCAACGAAGGCATCCGGCGCAATATGCTGGTGGCGACAAAGCCGCTGGTCGCGGAACTGAAAAAGACCGCCGACAGCAAGGTCGCGGCCGACAAGGCGTCGCTTCCGGGTCTTGAAAAAGAAAGCAAGACCAGTCCCAAGCTCGCCATGGGCACCGCTGACGCCTATTATGGCTATGGCGAATTCGCCAAGGCCGCAGCGCTGTACAAGCTGGGCGTCGGCGCCGCCGGCGTCGATCAGGCCACGGCCAATCTGCGCCTTGGCGTGGCGCTCGGCCGCGCCGGAGACAAGGCGGGCGCCATGGCAGCACTCGCCAATGTCAAGGGCGGTGCGCGCGAAGAACTGGCCAGATACTGGATGGTTTTCCTCAACCAGTCGGCACCTGCTGCCTGAGGGCGGCCATACCGTATTGGCCTGGGGGGCGTGGGTGCGGCACCCGCGCCCCCTTTCATTTTGAGGGGCCGCCGCCTATGAGGTGGTGACTCATAGCGCTTGGAGTCGCTCCCCATGGATATCCGCCTCGGCCTCACATTCGACGATGTGTTGCTCGTGCCTGCTGCCTCGGCCGTTCTGCCGAGCATGGCCGACACATCGACGATGGTCACGCGCGGCATCCGGCTCAACATTCCGGTGCTGTCGTCGGCGATGGATACGGTGACCGAAGCCGATATGGCGATCGTCATGGCACAGGCGGGCGGGATCGGTGTGCTTCACCGCAATCTGACTGTCGAAGAACAGGCGAATGCCGTTCGCCAGGTCAAGCGTTTCGAAAGCGGCATGGTCGTCAACCCGGTGACCATGACCCCCGATCAGACGCTCGGCGATGCCCGTGCGCTGATGGCGCGGCACCGCATTTCCGGTTTCCCGGTCGTTGAGAAAGGCGGTCGCCTCGTCGGCATCGTCACCAATCGCGACATGCGCTTTGCCGGCAATGTCGACCAGCCGATTTCGGAACTGATGACTCGGGACAATCTCGTGACGGTTCGCCCCGGCACGACCGAGGCCGAAGCGCGGCGCCTGCTGCACGCCCATCGCATCGAAAAGCTGCTGGTCGTCGATGATGCCGGGCGCTGCATCGGGCTGATCACCGTCAAGGATATCGAGCGCGCCGTCACCTATCCGGCGGCAACCAAGGATGCCGCCGGCCGGCTGCGCGTCGCTGCCGCCACGACTGTCGGCGATCTGGGTTTCGAACGCACTGAAGCACTGCTCGATGCCGAATGCGACCTGATCGTCGTCGATACCGCGCACGGCCATAGCGATCGCGTTGCCGAAGCCGTGACACGCATCAAGAAATTGTCGAACAATGCCCAGGTGATTGCAGGCAATGTCGCCACGGCCGAAGCGGCGCGCGCGCTGATCGGCGCGGGTGCCGATGGCATCAAGGTCGGCATCGGCCCGGGATCGATCTGCACCACCCGCGTCGTCGCCGGTGTCGGCGTGCCGCAGTTGACGGCAGTGATCGATACCGCCGAAGCCGCGTCCCGGCTCGGCATTCCGGTTATCGCCGATGGCGGGCTGCGCACCTCGGGCGATGTCGCCAAGGCGCTGGCGGCGGGCGCGGCGGCGGTCATGGTCGGCAGCCTGCTGGCCGGCACCGAGGAAGCGCCTGGCGATACCTTCCTGTGGCAGGGCCGCACCTACAAGAGCTATCGCGGCATGGGCAGCGTAGCCGCCATGGCGCGCGGTTCGGCCGATCGCTATTTCCAGCAGGATATCAAGGACCAGTTGAAGCTGGTGCCCGAAGGCATCGAAGGGCAGGTGCCCTACAAGGGGCCGGCGACGGCGGTGCTGCACCAGTTGGTCGGCGGGGTGAAGGCGGCGATGGGCTATACCGGATCGTCGACGCTCGATGAATTCCGCAAGCGTGCCGAATTTATCCGCATCACCAATGCCGGCCTGCGCGAAAGCCATGTCCATGACGTGACGATCACCCGTGAAGCCCCCAATTACCCGACGACCGGTTCATGACGTTGCTTTCGAGTGTGGCGTCGTGACGCCGGCCGCGCGGGTGCAGGCGGCAATCGAGTGTCTTGAACAGGCGGTCAACGCGGCGCGTACCGGCGGCGCCGCGGCCGATGCCATTGTTCAGCGCTATTTTTCCACGCGCCGCTACGCCGGATCGAAAGACCGCCGTGCCGTCCGCGACCTGGTTTTCGATGTCATCCGCAGCATCGGCACCCCGCCGGAAACCGGCCGCGCCGGGTTGATCGGCCATGCCCGTGCCCGGGCGCCCGAGCTTCTCGATCTGTTCGGCAGCGATGGCCATGCCCCGCCGGCATTGGTGGCAGGCGAGCCCGAGGCGCGGCTGTCGCTGGCGCCGGGCTGGCAGCTCGACATGCTGCGCACCCGCTTCGGCAAGGCGAGCGATACCCAGGTCGCCGCGTTGCTCGAGCGCGCGCCGCTCGATCTGCGGGTCAATACGATAAAGGCCAGCCGCGAGGCGGTGCTCGCCGAGGTGCCCGAACTGATCGCGACGGCGCTGTCGCCGGCCGGCGTGCGGGCACCGGCGGGCCTGAATGTCGAAACCTTGCCGGCCTTTCACGCCGGCAAGATCGAAGTGCAGGACGAAGGCTCGCAACTGGCGGCGCTTGCGGTCGGCGTGAAGCCCGGCGACACGGTGATCGACCTGTGTGCCGGCGCTGGCGGCAAGACGCTGGCATTGGCGGCGCTGATGCAGGGGCAGGGGCGCTTGATCGCCAGCGATACCGACCGTGGCCGCCTGTCGGCGTTGCCGCAACGTCTGGCGCGCGCGGGCGTGGAAAATGTCGAGATCCGCCTGCTCGATCCGCGCCGCGAGGCATCGGCACTCGCCGATCTCGCCGGGCTTGCCGATCATGTGCTTGTGGATGCGCCCTGTTCGGGCACCGGCACTTGGCGGCGCAACCCCGAAGCGCGCTGGCGCCTGACGCCGGAGCGGCTGACGAAACTGGAGGGCGAACAGGATCGCCTGCTGGCGCTGGCAGCGACGCTGGTGCGGCCCGGCGGCGTGCTGACCTATGTCGTCTGTTCGCTACTGCCGGCCGAGGGGGAAGCGCGCGTGGCGGCGTTGCTCGCCACGACCGCCGAATTTGTTCCGGCGCCTTTTTGCATCCCTGGGGCTGACGTTTCCGTAGCTACTCATGTGCTGTCACCAGGGGACCAAGGGTGCGACGGATTCTTCATCGCAAGGCTGCAACGGGTCTGCTAGCGTCCGGATCGATCGACGAGGACCGTGACATGCGTATCGACTGGACTGTGCCATTGCTGCTGCTGGCGATGGGGACGATTTCGACCATGGCGGTCGGTGCAGCCGGGCCGAGCGGTGATGATATCCTCAAGCCGCAATCGCTGCAGATGGCCGAACAGGGCAAGGCAGCGCTGGCGCGCGGCGACGCCAACGCCGCGATCGATGCCTATGAGGCTGCGCTGGCGAGCGATCCCAAGAATGTCGCGGCCTTCACCGGCATCGCCATGGGCTATGAAAAGCTCGGCCTGCCGGGCAAGGCGGTCAAATATTATCGCGAGGCGTTGGCGCTCAACCCCTCCGACCTGGTGGCGCTGGAAGGCCAGGGCAAGGCCTATATCGCGCGGGGAGCCACGGCGCGCGCCCAGGTCAATCTTGCCCGGATGAAGGCGCTGTGCAAGGCGGACTGCAGTGGTGCCATGCGCTTGCAGTCCGCGCTGGATACCGCCGCCGCGCAAGCGCCCAAGACCGTCGCTACCAAATAGCCGCAGCGCTCAGTCGGGTTGGCCGATATCGATGCGGTTGCCATCGGGATCGGCAATGACAAAGGCGCGCATGCCATAATCCTTGTCGGCGATCGCCTTGATGATCGGCACGCCGGCGGTGACACAATGTTGGTGCAGCGCGTCGACATCATCGACGAACAGATGGGCGATATTGAAATCGGGGCCGCGCCAGCCGGGCGAGAGCAGCAAATGCAGTTCGGCGGCATCGCGTTCCAGGATGGTGAAGATCACCGGGTCGCCATTCTGGAAGACAGTTCGCAGGCCGAGCACCGCGGTATAAAAGCCAACCGAGCGCGCCATGTCGGTGACACCGATACCGGCAGCGATTCGGCCATAGACAGTCATCTTCCCAGCCTTTCGGCAGCAGCAGCAAAAGCCGCAACCGGTACGGTTTCGGCGCGCGCCTCCGGGCTGATGCCTTCGGCGACCATGGCATCGAGCGCGCCGGGCAGGCCCTTCAGGCTGGCGCGCAGCATCTTGCGGCGCTGTCCGAAGGCGGCCGCTGTCAAGGCCGCCAGGCGTGCCGGGGTCGCGGCCGACAATGGTGTCATCGGGATGAGGTGCACGACAGCTGATGTGACCTTGGGCGCCGGGATGAAGGCGCGCGGCGGCACGCTGAAGGCGATACGCGCCTTGGTCCGCCATTGCGCCAGCACCGACAGCCGGCCGTAGGCGCTGCTGCCCGGCGCCGCGACGAGCCGCTGCGCGACTTCCTGCTGGAACATCAGCGTCAGGCTGGCCCACCATGGCGGCCAATCATCGCCGGCCAGCCAACCGGTGAGCAGGGCCGTGCCGATGTTGTAGGGCAGGTTGGCGACGATATGCGCGCCGGGCCCGGCAAGCGATGCCGCGTCGACCGCCATGGCATCGCCATTGATGATGGTCAGTCGCCCTGCCGCCGCCTCGGCGAGTTCGGCGAGCGCGGGCAGGGCGCGGTCGTCCCGCTCGACCGCGGTCACCCGGGCGCCGGCGCGGAGCAGCGCGCGCGTCAGGCCGCCGGGGCCGGGGCCGACTTCATAGACCGATTGCCCGGCCAGCGGTCCGGGCACCCGCGCGATGCGATCGAGCAGATTGCCATCGAACAGGAAGTTCTGGCCAAGCGATTTCTTAGCGTTGAGCCCATGGCGGGCAATGATCTCGCGCAGCGGCGGCAGTGTTGCCAGCGCATCGGGCAGCACCGGCTCGGTCAAGCCGCCAGCCTTCGCGCCGCGCATTGCCCCGCCATGCGGATCGCCTCGATCATGGCGCGCGGGCTGGCTATCCCCTTGCCGGCGATGCCGAAGGCGGTGCCATGATCGGGGGACGTGCGCACGATCGGCAGCCCCAGCGTGACGTTGACGCCATCGTCGAAGTGCAGCGTCTTCAGCGGGATCAGCGCCTGATCGTGATACATGCACAGCGCCACGTCATAAAGTTCGCGAGCGGCGGGATGAAACATCGTGTCGGCGGCGAGCGGCCCGCGAATATCGATATCCTCCGCCAGCAACACTTCGATGGCAGGGCGGATGACATCGAGATCCTCGCGCCCCAGCGTCCCGCTTTCGCCGGCGTGGGGGTTCAACCCGGCGACGACCAGCCGCGGCCGTGCGATGCCGTAATCGCGCACCAGCGCCCGCACGGCGATCCGTGCCTTGGCGATTATGAGTTCGGTCGTCAGCAGCCGCGGCACATCGCTGATCGGGTTGTGAACGGTTATCGGGATCGTCCGCAGGCTCGGCCCGGCGAGCATCATCACGGCATTGGCCGCGGCAATCCCGCAGCGTTCGGCAACGAATTCGGTCTGGCCGGGATAGTTGAAACCGATGTTGTAAAGCTGTGACTTCGATACCGGGCCGGTAACGATACCGCCGGCAAAGCCGTTGCGTGCCAGACCGACAGCTATTTCGAGACTGTCGAGCGCGCAGCGCGCCCCGGCGAGATTGGGTTCGCCGGGGGTGATTTCGCCCGGATCATCGACCTGGATCAACGGTAGCGAATGATCGAAAGCCCCGGCTGCGTCCGATGGCGCGCCAAGCGTTTCGATGGGGCCGTCCCAGACGGCGGTAATTGCGCGGCGATCACCGATGGCAAAGAACGGCGGCAGGTTCTCGGCGTGCCGCGCCGCCCAGGCGGCCGCGACGATCTCGGGTCCGATTCCGGCCGGATCACCGACCGAGACAGCCAGCGGTGCCGGCGCGAGGCTGGGCATCAGCGCCGCCGACGAA
>JBILPK010000199.1:0-5948 GCA_044373875.1 Polymorphobacter sp. | reverse complement strand
GCCTGCCGTGGCGCAACAAGGTACCCGCCATCCTCGTCGCCTGGTATCCCGGGCAGCGCGGCGGCGACGCGATCGCGCGGGTCATCGCCGGCAGGGTCAACCCTTCCGGCCGCCTGCCGCTGACCTGGCCTGCCGACCTCGGCCAACTGCCCCACCCGCAGTTACCCGGCGCCGACGTGCCCGCGCCGGAAAAGGGCGATCGTGCCAGCTATGGCCTGCAACCCGACAAGATCCCCTTCGCCTTCGCCTATCGCGAAGGCAGCGACGCCGGCTATCGCTGGTTCGCCCGGCAAGGCATCGCCCCGCTCTATCCGTTCGGACACGGCCTGAGCTACACCAACTTCATCACCGGCAAGCCCCGCATCACCGGCGACACGGTGCGCGTCACGGTCAGGAACACCGGCGCGCGCGCCGGGGCCACCGTTGCCCAGATCTATCTCGTCTCCGCAGCCGGCAAGCCGACTCGTCGGCTCGTCGGTTTCCAGAAGACATCGCTCGAACCGCGCGAGCGCCGCGGCCTGGTGATCACGATCGACCCGCGCACCGTCGGGCACTGGGACAAGGACCATTGGACAATCGCCGCCGGCGAATATGGCTTTGCCATGGGCGAGAATGCCGAAGAACTCGGACCGGCGGTCATGGTCAGATTGCCGGCCAGACGCATCGCACCCTGACTTGACCCGACCGACATCGAAAGGACTAAGATGGCAGCATCAGCACCCGCGCACGGCGCCTTGCCAGCCAGCAATGCCACCCCGCGCGCACTCGTCGCCGCCGTGGTTGCGCTGTTCTTCATCTGGGGTGGGCTAACCAGCCTCAACGATATCCTGATCCCCAAGCTGAAGGGCATGTTCGCGCTCTCCTACACCGAGGCGATGTTCAGCCAGTTCGCCTTCTTCATGGCCTATTTCCTCGTCTCGCTTCCCGCCGGCGCCCTGATCGCGCGTGTCGGCTATGTCCGCGGCATTGTGATCGGCCTCGTCACCATGGCGATCGGCTGCCTGTTGTTTATCCCGGCATCATCATCGGGCGTTTACACTACGTTCTTGGGTGCCTTGTTCGTCCTCGCCGCCGGGATCACCATCCTTCAGGTCGCCGCCAACCCGCTTATCGCACGGCTGGGCAGCGCCGAGACAGCGCACAGCCGATTGACGCTGGCCCAGGGATTCAATGCGCTCGGGACGACTCTTTTCCCCCCGATCGGCGCCGCGATCATCCTCGGGTCGCTGACGACAGTGGATCCGGCACTGCTCTCGGCGGCTGACCGCACCGACTTTCTGGCGCGCGAAGCCGGTGCCATTTCCTTCGCCTATGTCATCATCGCCTTCACACTCGCCGCCGTCGCCGGCTACTTCTGGCGCCGCCGCAACCAGCTGTCGCTGGCGGCCGAAGCGTCCAGCTCCAATCTTGGCGACTCATTGCGATTGCTGGGTCGTCCAAGGCTCGGTGGTGGCGTTGTCGCCATCTTCCTCTATGTCGGTGCCGAAGTCGCGATTGGCTCGATGCTGGTCAACTATCTTGCGCAGCCATCGATCCTGGGCATCGGCGAGAAAGCCGCCGGCAGCCTTCTCGCGCTCTATTGGGGCGGGGCGATGGTCGGGCGCTTCGGTGGCGCCTGGCTGCTGCGCCGGATTGCACCGGGGCTGCTGCTGGCCTGCTTTGCCATCGCCGCTGTCGCTCTCGTCACCCTGTCGGGGTTCAGCAGCGGCTCACTAGCCGGATTCTCGTTGCTGGCGGTGGGCCTCTTCAACTCGATCATGTTCCCAACAATCTTCAGCCTTGGGATCGAGGGGCTCGGCGATGCGACGCCGCAAGGCTCCGGTCTGCTCTGCATGGGCATCGTCGGCGGTGCCATCATTCCGCTGCTTCTTGGCCTGCTGGCCGATGCTGCAGGACTGTCCGCCGCCCTTGGCGTCCCGGCACTCTGCTACATCGCGATCGCTTCGTACGGCTGGTCAGTCAGGCGCGCCGCCGTGGCACCGATTTGAAAGTCATTCGCTTTCCCGAAACTTCGCGTGACATGCCTTGCAACTTTCGCCCAGCCTCGTTCGCGCCGCAGCGATTGCCACGACGTCGCCCCATGCCGCAGCCGTCTGCAGGCTGTTGGCAGAATTGCCGAGATCGGCCATCAAGGCCGTGAACTCAGGCTTGTCGCGCCAGATCGCCGCCATGGCGCGCGTTTTGACACCCGCCTCTGGGCCGCTGCCGGCGGGAAAGAAACGCAGCTGGCCTTGCGACCGCGCCGTGATCGTGCGCGCCAGCGGCAAAATGGTTGCGGCATCGGGATCGGCCGCCTTCAGTTCGTCGTTGATCGACTTGAATGCGCCGCTGATCTCCTTGAAGTTAGCCTGACGCGCCGCAATTGCAGCAGCTGGCGAAGGCGCCGCCGCCGGAGCCGCGGCGATCCCTATTGCAGCCGCAGCACAGCCTAGCAGCACGGCGCCCCTGCGCGCGCCCCTCACGTCAGCACCTCCGCGATCGACTTGCTGGTCCGCATTGCACCGGTGCCCCAGGCATCGCTGCGCACTCCCATGACCTGCTGCACCGTCAGCCCGATCCGGGTGATCGGCTCGCCGGCGCCATGGACGTGCACGCCCGGCCGGACCCGCCCGCCCGCCCGTCCCACGAGCATCGCGGGGATCGCCGTCACGTCATGGTTCTTCGCCATGGATACTTCCGAATGGGCATAGACGAGGCAATTGTCGAGCAACGTGCCGGCCCCTTCCTTCACGGCTGCCAGCGCAGCGACGAAATCGGCAAATCCTTCCATGCTCTCGACCGCGAACTTGTCGACGCTCGGCTGATATCCGATTGTCCGATCGATCAGCTGTTCATGGGTAATCTGATGATAGCCGGTCGTATCGCCCGCCTGGCGCAGGTCGGCGGCAGCAGCCGAAAAAGCCATGTTGAACACCCGCGTCTGGTTGCACGCCAGCGCCATCGCCAAAATCTCGGCCATTAGCCTGTGATTCTCCCGCCGCGTCGTCACGTCGGTCAGATCGGCCGATGCCGGCATCGCTGTCGGCGCCTTGGGCACCGCACAGGCTTCGGCTGGGGGCGGCTTGCGCAATTGCAGCGCCAGCTTGCCCTCCATCTCGCGCACCGACGTGAAATACTGGTCCAGCTTGGCGCGGTCCGCCGTGCCGACGCGTGCCAGCAGCGCGCGACGCTGCTCGGCAACGCCCGACAGGACGCTCTGCCGCACCATGTAACGCGGATCGGGTTTGAAATCGGCGGTGTTGGGGTCATGGAAGTCGACCCCGAACACCTGTGCGTACAGGTCGCCTGCGGTCGGTGTTGCCGCGTTCATGTTCGACCCGTCGCGAAACGAATAGCTCGTTCGCGGATTGCCATCGGCCGAAAGGTTGAGCGTGCGGAAAAAAGATCCGTTGCCGATCGCATCGGCAATCAGCACATCGAACGTTGGTGCCGTCACATCCTGCCAGGTATCCGCCGGCGCTCCCGTGCGCACGGCAGTATTCCCCGAAATATGCGGCAGGTTACCCTTGCCGTCGAGTGCGACATCGAAGCCGCTGAGGATCGAGACATGCTCGCGCACTCCGGCGATCGGCTGCAGCTGCGGTGGCAGGTTATAACGGCCGTCGGCGTCGACCGAAGTCGGCTCCCAGCGCTTCGGGATCATCCCGCAGCCCCAGAACCAGCTGCCGAAGCGCAGCGGCAGCGGCCCGCCGCCGGCGCTCGCCGCAAACGCCGCACCATTGCCATCGAGGAACATGTCGAGGAGCGGGACACCGACGCTGACCGCAGCCCCGCCGAACACCCCGCGCAGCAACAAGCCGCGCCGCGACAGCTGATTGTCGGTCATGATCCGGTCTTTCCTGTTACGCTGCTGCCCGCCAGCCGCTGCCTCGCCGGTGCCGGTGCCACATAAAGTGCATCGTCGAGTGCCATCGCGCGCATCAGCGCCTCGATCCGATAGCCGTTTGCCGCGAAGCCCGTCTCCAGCCGCGCCACCACCGCCGCGTCGCCGGGCGCGCGCGGGCGCCCTGCGGCATAGCGCCATGCCGTTGCCACCAGACAGGCAGGGATCTTGGGACTTGTCCGGAACAGTTCGCCAAGCGAACGCGCATCGGCATAGTCACGTTTGTCGAACGTCCCGCTGGCATCGATCGGCACATCATGCTCGGCCTTGCGGAACTGACCGGCGCCATCGAATTGCTCCAACCCCAGCCCGATGCCGTCGGTTGACTTGTGGCAACTCGCACATTCCTCGTCATCGAGATGCGCCGACAGGCGCGCCCGCGTCGTGCGCAATGTCGCATTGTCGACGTCCTGGACAACCGCAAAATTGACATTTGCCGGCGGCGACGGGATTTCTTCGCACAGCAGCGCCTCCCTGATCGCCTTGCCGCGCAGCGTCGGCGATGTCCGCCCCGGGTGCGAATGCAGCGCAAGCAGTGACGCCTGCGTCAGCAGACCGGTTCTGGGGTCGCCATCGGGAAACTCGTGAATCGTCCAGTCGCTGGTCGCCACCGGTATTGCATAGATAGGCCCCAGCACCCGGGTCATCGCCAGTCGCCGCGACGTGAACAGGTCGCGATAATCGGCCTTCCGGGTGATCAACGCGTCTTCGATCGTGCGCAGCGTCTGCTCCTTCAACGCCGCTGCGACCGTCGGGCTGAAGGCCGGAAACAGCAACGCATCCTTGGGCAAGGTGTCGAGATCGTCGAGTTGGAGCATGTCGGTAAAGAAGGCCCGCACCCCTTCGCCAAAGCGCGGCGAGGCAATCATCCGATCGACCGCGCGCGAAAGACCGGCAGGCGTATCGAGTTCGCCCGCCCCCGCCGCTGCCCGCAGCGCCGCGTCGGGACCGGTATTCCACAACAAATAGCTCAGCCGGGTCGCTCGCGAATAGCCGTCGATCGTCGCCGCGCCGGGCCGCGGGACATCGATCCGGAACAGAAATCCCGGGCTCGACAGCATTCCGGCCAGCGCCGCCGACAATCCGGCATGATAGTCGCCCAGCACCTTCGCCCCCAGCGTCGCTGCAGCCCGATAGCTGCGCGCCTCGCCCGGTGTTAGCGGCCGGCGGAGCAGCGCTTCGCCGGTCCGGTCGATAAAGTTCGCCGCGCAAACGGCACCTTCGAGGTCGCCCGGCCCCGGACCACAACCGACCAGCCGGTCGCGATGCTCGGTACCTGTAACCTGGTCGGCGATGCCGCGCGCGATCTCGTCATAGCGTTCGAGCGCGCCGGGCGTCATCGCCACCGCCCCCGCACCGACCGCCGTCAGCCCGTCCATCCGCAGATCGGGCTCGAAGCGGCCGGCAATGGCAATCTTGGCCCCGAAGACATCGCTGATGGTCCGCCTGTACTGGGCTTCGGTCAGCCGGCGGACGGCGCCCTGTGCCGCCGGCGCGTCGCCGGCCAGCCCGACGCCGCCAGTCGACGTTGCCCCGAAAGCGGCCAGAATCATGGCGGCGGCGGCCACCCCAGGCCTCACCGGCTCGGCCCCTGGGCGATGACGGACGGCGGGGTACCGACGATAAAGGCAGGGGCTGCAAAAAAGCCCATGCCGGTCGAAATCGCCGTGAAACGCCCAGTATCGGGATCCTTGAACCCGTCGGCGCGGCGATCGATCGCCTGCCGCACCGCCGGGCATGAAATGCCAGAGAGATTGGCGCCATTCTGCGTCATCTGCTCAATCGATGCGTAAAAGCTGGCGAGCGTGTAAAAGCCGCCGATCTCGCCCTCGGCCGACCCATTGGCGCCAAGCACGGCACGGATCCGCGCCGCGCGGATGACGCGTGGCGCATCGATGATCTGCTCCTTGAAGTTCAACCGCAGATCGACAGGATCGGTCATCAACACGCCATCGACGATCCGGCCGGAAACTGTTGTGCGCTGGCTCGGATCGACACGAAAGCTGGCCCAGCCCAGCGCATCGCCGCGCCCGTCGCGCGTCACCGGATCAACCCCCGCATGCAC
>JBILPK010000028.1:0-25744 GCA_044373875.1 Polymorphobacter sp. | reverse complement strand
TTTCACGCAACACACGGGGGGGCGGGGCCCCCCGGCCCCGGCTCTTCCCCCTTCCCTTTCCGCCTGGTTCACCGCGCGCGGCTGGACCCCCCGCCGCCACCAGCTCGAAATGGTCGCCACCGCCCGCGCCGGCCGCCATGCGCTGCTCGTGGCGCCCACCGGCGCCGGCAAGACACTGGCGGGGTTCCTGGCAACGCTCGCCGATCTCGCCGAAAACCCGCGTGACGGGTTGCACACCATTTATGTCAGCCCGCTGAAGGCGCTCGCCGCCGATGTCGGGCGCAACCTGCTGACGCCGGTCACCGACATCGGCCTCGATATCCGCATCGAAACCCGCACCGGCGACACCGCCTCGGCCACCAAGAAACGCCAGCGCGAACGTCCGCCGCACATCTTGCTGACGACCCCCGAATCGCTGGCGCTGCTGGTCTCCTATCCCGATGCCGCGGCGATGCTGGCGGGCGTGCAGACCGTCATCATCGATGAAATCCACGCCTTTGCGACGACCAAGCGCGGTGACCAGCTGAGTCTGGCGCTGTCGCGGCTGCACCGGCTCGCCCCCGGGCTGCGCCGCGTCGGCCTGTCGGCAACCATTGCCGACCCGGAAAGCTATCAGGGTTGGCTGGCGCCCGATGCCGATGCCGGGTCGGTCGATTTGGTGGTCGGTGACCCGGGCGCCGCGCCGGTTGTCGAGATCATGACGCCCGATGATCGCATCCCCTGGGCCGGGCACAATGGCCGCTGGGCAGCGAAGGCGGTGATGCGGCGCATCGAACAGGCGCGGCTCGCCATCGTCTTCGTCAACACCCGGGCGATTGCCGAAGTGATCTTCCGCGACCTGTGGACCGAGAATGACCAGTCGCTGCCGATCGGCATCCACCATGGCAGCCTCGCCCCCGAAGCGCGGCAGAAGGTCGAGGCGGCGATGGCCAGCGGCCGGTTGCGCGCCATCGTTGCCACCTCGAGCCTCGATCTCGGCATCGACTGGGGCGATGTCGATCTCGTCATCCAGATGGGGGCGCCCAAGGGGGCATCGCGATTGTTGCAACGCACCGGGCGCGCCAACCACCGCATGGACGAGGCCAGCCATGCGCTGATCGTGCCGGGCAATCGCTTCGAATATCTCGAATCATTGGCGGCGCGCGATGCCGTGCTGGCGGGCGAGCTCGACGAGGATGTGTTTCGCCCCGGCGGGCTCGATGTGCTGGCGCAGCATATCGTCGGCGTGGCGGCGGCGGCGCCGTTCGCCGCTGATGACCTGTTCGCCGAAATCCGCACCAGTGCGCCCTATGCCGGCCTGCCGCGGGCGCGCTTCGACGAGGTTCTAGCCTTCACCGCGACCGGGGGTTATTCGCTCAAGGCCTATGAACGTTTCCAGCGGCTGGTGCTCGGCCGCGACGGCCTGTGGCGGCTGACGCACCCGCGGCTGGCGGTGCAGCACCGGCTGAATTCGGGCACCATCGTCGAAGCGGTGACGATGAACGTCGTCTTCGGGCGCGGCAAAGGGCCGGGGGGGCGAAGGCTCGGCCAGGTCGAGGAATGGTTCGGCGGCCAGTTGCGGGTGGGGGACAGTTTCATTTTCGCCGGGCTGACGCTGGCGGTGACGGGCTTTGACGGCCCCGACATTCATGTCCAGCTCGGCAAGGGCAACCCCAGCGTGCCGACGTACGTGGGCGGCCGCATGCCGCTGTCGACGCATCTGGCGGCGCGCGTGCTCGGGCTGTTCAACGCCCCCGAACGCTGGGCCGAAATGCCCGGCGATGTCCGTGAATGGCTGGAGATGCAGCAGCGCCGCTCGCGCCTGCCCGGGGTCGACCGGCTGATGATCGAAACCTTCCCGCGCGACGGGCTGTGGTTCATGGTCGTCTATGGTTTTGCCGGCCGCAACGCCCATCAGACCCTCGGCATGCTGCTCACCCAGCGCATGGAGACGGCGGGGTTGCAGCCCTTGGGCTTTGTCGCCAGCGATTACATGGTGGCGGTGTGGAGCCTCGAACCCGTCACCGACCCCAAGCCGCTGTTCAGCGCCGAAGTGTTCGAGGACGAACTTGCCGAATGGATGGCGGCGTCGCCCTTCCTGCGCCGGGCGTTCCGCGAAGTCGCGATCATCGGCGGGCTGATCGAGCGCGCGCTGCCCGGCCAGCACAAGACCGGCAAGGCGATGAGCGTGTCGTCCGATCTCATCTATGACGTGCTGCGCCGCCACGAACCCGGGCATCTGTTGCTCACCGCGGCGTGGAGCGATGCGCGCGGCAAGCTGACCGATATCGACCGGCTGGCACGGCTGCTCGACGCGGCAGCGACGCTCGAATTGGTGGCGCTCGACCGCGTGTCGCCGCTGGCGGTGCCGGTGCTGCTCGAAATGGGCCGCGAAAGCGTGCCTGGCAGCGCCGACACCGCCCTGCTCATCGAAGCCGATGCGCTGGCGGCGGAAGCGATGCGCGCCGATTGAGCGCGGCTGTTATGCCGTCACGAGCGCGCGGTGGCGACGCAGGCTGGCGCCGACCAGCCCGAAACCGGCGATCAGCATCGCCCAGCTGGCGGGCTCGGGAATGCCGCCAACGGGCGGCGGTGGGGCCGGCGCGACATTGAACGAGATGCCATCGAGACCGAAAATATCGAGGGACTGGTTGCGGGTGCGGGTGAACTCGACCTTCTGAACCGGCGCGTCGAACACCACGCCCCAATACATGATGCCGCCATTGGCGTTGACCGGCAGCGGGTAGATGTTTTCGATTGTCGCAGGCGCATCGTCGAACAGCAGCGAGAAAAAGGCGCCGGCATCGGCGTCGAGCCCGGTGGCGTAGAAGCCGAAGCTCGAGGTCGGCACGTCGAACGTGAAGGTGGTGAAGTAGATCGGGATACCCATCCACTTGCCCTGATCGCCCGGACCTTCGGTGGTGCTGAACGGCAGGCTCGGGTCGCCATTGGCGCTTTCGTTGCGGATGCCCTGCACGGTGTTTTGCGGGTCATAGGAACCCACGCTCAGATCCACCTGCAGGCCGCCGGCGATATGATAGGATTGCAGATTGCCGAGCAGTTCGTCGTCGAGATAATTGGTGAATACCGGGCCCTTGGTGGCGGCGGCGACCAGGAACGCCGCCTGCGCAAGCGACGAATTGGTGGTGCTGCCACCGGGCACGGCGCTGTTATCGACGCCGCTGAAAACCTGTGTCGCGGCGCTGGCGCTGCCCGCCATGCCCAACATCAGTGTCGCCACCATGGTATGGCGAAGGTGAAATCTCATCCTGTTCCCCTGATCATCCCTTCGCCTATCCCCTTGATTCGGCGAATGAATGCAGATCTGCAAGATTTATGCCGACACGGGTAGTGTCGTAACTATCTGAAACCATTGGGCCAGCTTTTCGGCGCGGCGGGCAAGTGTAAGAAAATCCGACACTTGCGCCGCCGCTGGCCGGGTATCTACAGGATGAACTTCGACAGGTCGGTGTCGCGGGCAATCGCGCCGAGCTCGCGCTCGACATAGGCCGCATTGATCGTCACCGCTTCGCCGGCGCGCTCGCTGGCATCGAAACTCAACGATTCGAGCAGCTTTTCCATGACCGTCTGCAGCCGGCGCGCGCCGATATTCTCGACCGCATCATTGACCTGTTCGGCGGTGCGCGCGATCGCATCGATGCCGTCATTGGTCAGCGTCAGTGTCACGCCTTCGGTGCCGAGCAGCGCGGTGTACTGGCGGATCAGCGAGGCTTCGGTGTCGGTCAGGATGCGCTTGAAGTCCTCATAAGTCAGGCCCTTCAATTCGACCCGGATCGGCAGGCGACCCTGGAGTTCGGGCAGCAGGTCGCTGGGCTTCGAGACATGGAAGGCGCCCGAAGCAATGAACAGGATATGGTCGGTCTTCACCGGGCCATATTTGGTGGCGACGGTGGTGCCTTCGATCAGCGGCAACAGGTCACGCTGCACGCCTTCGCGGCTGACCGAGCCGCCGCGCACATCGGAAACCGCGATCTTGTCGATCTCGTCGAGAAAGACGATGCCATTGGCTTCGGCGTTGCGCACCGCTTCGCGGGCGATATCCTCGTCATCGATCCGCTTGTCCGATTCCTCGGTGACCAGCGCTTCAAAGGCGGCTTCGACCGACATCTTGCGGCGCTTGGTGCGGCCGCCCATCGCCTTGCCGAGCATGTCGGACAGGTTGATCATGCCGACCTGGCCGGGCTGCATGCCGGGCATTTCGAAACTGGGCGCGTTTTCGGCGACTTCGATCTCGACCTCGCGGCCCTTCAGGTCGCCGGCACGGAAGCGGTCGCGGAACGCCAGCCGGGTTGCCTCGCTGGCATCCTTGCCGACGAGGACATCGAGCAGCCGGGCTTCCGCGGCGGCTTCGGCGGCTTCCTTCACCCCGGCGCGGCGGGTTTCGCGCACCAGCCGGATCGATTCTTCGACCAGATCACGGATGATCGAATCGACGTCGCGGCCGACGTAACCGACCTCGGTGAACTTGGTCGCCTCGATCTTGAGGAAGGGCGCGCCGGCAAGTTTCGCCAGCCGCCGAGAAATCTCGGTCTTGCCGCAGCCCGTCGGCCCGATCATCAGGATGTTCTTGGGGGAAACCTCGTCGCGCAGGTCATCACCCAGCCGTTGCCGCCGCCAGCGGTTGCGCAGCGCCACGGCGACGGCGCGCTTGGCATCGCCCTGGCCAACGATATGGCGGTCGAGCGCGGCGACGATCTCGCGCGGGGTCAGGCCGGCGTCGGCGGCGGTGATGGGGCTGGTCAAATTCACTTGTCCTCTCCGCTGATCGATTCAACGGTCAATTGGTCGTTGGTGTAGATGCACAGCTCGGCGGCGATCGCCATGGCGCGCCGCGCAATCGCTTCGGCGTCATGGTCCGAATCGGCGAGTGCCCGGGCCGCGGCCAGTGCATAATTGCCGCCCGAACCGATCGCAGCGATGCCGCCCTGGGGTTCGAGCACATCGCCGGTGCCGGTCAGCACCAGCGTGACGTCCTTGTCGGCGACGATCATCATCGCTTCAAGCCGGCGCAGATAGCGATCGGTGCGCCAGTCCTTGGCGAGTTCGACCGCCGCCCGGGTCAATTGCCCGGGATAGCGTTCCAGCTTCGCTTCGAGCCGTTCGAACAGGGTGAAAGCGTCGGCGGTGGCGCCAGCGAAACCACCGATGACATCGCCCTTGCTGCCCAACCGCCGGACCTTCTTGGCATTGGGCTTCATCACGGTGTTACCCATCGTCACCTGGCCGTCGCCGGCGATGGTGACGCGGCCGTTCTTGCGCACCGACACGATGGTCGTGCCGTGCCAATCGGGAAAATCTGCCATGATCTGGGATGGGCTTTCGCTGCTGAACTTCGGGACAGGGCAGATGTAGGAAGCCCGACCGCGCCGGAAAAGCCCCGCTTCAATCTGACAGCGTGGCAAGCGCTTTGCCCTTCTGCTACCCGCTGTGGATGGCAGCCCCCGGCACTCTCATCCTTCATGACCTCACGACGGCGCGGCCATGGCCGCCGCGCGGGGTCGGCATGGCGATCTGGCACCTGCTTGGGCGGGCCTTTCTGGCGCTGGGCGGCTGGCGGGTGCGCGGCGACTGGCCGGCCGATCCGAAATGCGTCGTCATCGCCGCTCCGCACACATCGAACTGGGATGGCATCTGGATGATCGCCGCCGCCGCCGCCTGGCGCATCCGGCTGAACTACATGGGCAAGAAAAGCCTGACCACCGGGCCGTTCGGCTGGCTGGTCAAATGGACCGGCTGCATCCCCATCGACCGTTCGCAAAGCAACGATCTCGTCGCCGCGATGAAGGCCAATTACGCCGCTGCCGACAGCCTGATCCTCGCCGTGCCGCCCGAAGGCACCCGCGATGCCGTCCCGAAATGGAAATCGGGTTTTTATCATATCGCGGTCGGCGCCGGCGTGCCGATCACCTTCGCCGTCATGGACTATGCGACGAAAAGCGTCAGCCTGCCCGCCACCTTCTGGCCGACGGGCGATTATGCCGCCGACCTGCCGATCATCCAGGGCTTTTATGCCGACGCCAAGGGCAAGTTCCCCGACCAGTTCGTGATGACCGGGAAATAGCCGCGGCGGCGTCGCGCTTGCCCGCCGTGCCGCGATGCTCTACCGCGCGGGCTATGAGCCGCATCGCAACCGTCCGCCGCGCTACCAAGGAAACGGCAATCGAGGTGACCGTCGATCTCGACGGCTCCGGGGACTATCGCGTGTCGACGGGAATCGGCTTTCTTGATCACATGCTCGAACAATTGTCGCGGCACAGCCTGATCGACATCACGCTGACCGCCAAGGGCGACCTGCACATCGATGGTCATCATACCATCGAGGACAGCGGCATCGCGCTCGGCGAGGCGTTCGCGCGGGCGCTCGGTGATCGCAAGGGCATCACCCGCTATGGCGATGCGCTGATCCCGATGGACGAAACCCTGACCCGGGTGGCGCTCGATATTTCGGGGCGGCCCTATCTGGTGTGGAAATCGGGCTTCACCCAGCCCAAGCTCGGCGATCTCGATACCGAGATGGTCAAGGAATTCTTCGCCGCCTTTGCCGGGTCGGCGGGGATCACGCTGCACATCGAAACGCTGTATGGCGTCAACAACCACCACATCGCCGAAAGCTGCTTCAAGGGGCTGGCGCGGGCGCTGCGGGCGGCGGTGGCGATCGATCCGCGCAAGGCCGATGCCGTGCCATCGACCAAGGGCACCCTCGGTGGTGTCTGATATCGTTGCCGTCGTCGATTACGGCGCTGGAAATCTGCGGTCGGCGGCGCGGGCGCTGCTGGCGGCGGGTGCCGGCGATGTGCTGGTGACCAGCGACCCGGCGCAGATCGCCGCTGCCGACCGCATCGTCCTGCCCGGCGTCGGTGCCTTTGCGCAATGCATCACGGCGCTGCGCGGTGCCGCTGGTATCGAACCGGCGCTGGCCGAAGCGGTGCTCGGCCGCAAGGTGCCCTTTCTCGGCATCTGTGTCGGCATGCAGTTGCTGGCGAGCGAAGGCCATGAACATGGCGTCCATCAGGGTCTGGGCTGGCTGCCGGGGCGGGTGACGCGGCTGACGCCCGATGATCCGGCGTTGAAGATTCCGCACATGGGCTGGAATGACGTGAGCCCCGCCAACGACAGCGGCGCCGCGCAGGGCCATGCCTATTTCGTCCACAGCTATCGTTTCGACCCCGATGATGCCGCCGATGTGCGCGCCGTATCGGACCATGGCGGCATTTTTCCCGCTATCGTCGCGCGCGGCAACATCACCGGGGTGCAGTTCCACCCGGAAAAGAGTCAGGCCTATGGCCTGGCCTTCCTGAAAGCCTGGCTCAGCGCATGATCATCTTCCCCGCCATCGATCTGAAGGGCGGCCAGTGCGTCCGCCTCGCCGAAGGCGATATGGACCGCGCCACCATCTACAATGACGATCCCGGCGCGCAGGCGAAGCTGTTCGCCGATGCGGGCGCGAAGGCGCTGCACGTCGTCGATCTCGATGGCGCTTTCGCCGGGGCGAGCCGCAATGGCGAAGGTGTGGCGCGGGCGATCGCCGGCTTTTCGGGCCGCGTTCAGGTTGGCGGCGGCATCCGCACCCGCGCCGATGTCGAACGCTGGCTCGAAGCCGGGGTATGGCGCACGGTGATGGGTACCGCGGCGCTGGAAAATGCCGATCTCGTGCGCGAGGTGGCGCGGGCGCATCCGGGGCGGATCGTCGTTGCCGTCGATGCGCGTGACGGCTTTGTGGCGACGCGCGGCTGGGCGACGCGCTCCACCGTGTCGGTGGCCGAACTGGCGCAGCGCTTCGAAGATGCCGGGGTGGCGGCGCTGCTGTTCACCGATGTCGGGCGCGATGGCATGCTCAAGGGCGTCAACATTGATGCGACATTGAACCTTGCCGCCGCCACGACGCTGCCGGTCATCGCTTCGGGCGGCGTCGCCGGCCTCGACGATATCCGCGCGCTGGTCGGCCACACGGGGATCGAAGGCGTGATCACCGGTCGCGCGCTGTACGATGGCCGGCTCGATTTGCGCGAAGCGTTGGCGCTGGCAGCGTGACCCTCGCCGTCCGCGTCATCCCCTGTCTCGACGTGGCGGGCGGCCGTGTCGTCAAGGGTGTCAATTTCGTCGCGCTGCGCGATGCCGGGGACCCGGTCGAGGCCGCCCGCGCCTATGATGCCGCCGGTGCCGATGAACTTACCTTTCTCGATATCACCGCGGCGCACGAAGACCGCGGTACGCTGCTCCACATGGTCGAAGCCACGGCGGATGCCTGTTTCATGCCGCTGACCGTCGGCGGCGGGGTGCGCAGCGTCGATGACGCGCGGGCGCTGCTGCTCGCCGGGGCCGACAAGATCGCCGTCAATTCCGCCGCCGTCGCCCGCCCGGCGCTGATCGGCGAGCTTGCGATGCGATTCGGCGACCAGTGCGTCGTTGTTGCGGTTGACGCGAAATCGGTGGGAGACGGCCGCTGGGAAATCTTCACCCATGGCGGCCGGCGCGCGACCGGCATCGATGCGGTCGGCTATGCCATCGAAGCGGCACGGCTCGGCGCCGGCGAGATTTTGCTGACCAGCATGGACCGCGATGGCACCCGCATCGGCTATGACCTGGCGCTGACGCGTGCCATCGCCGATGCCGTGCCTGTGCCGGTGGTGGCATCGGGCGGGGTCGGCAGCGTCGCGGACCTTGTCAGCGGCGTTGTCGACGGGCATGCCAGTGCGGTGCTTGCTGCTTCCATCTTCCACTTCGGCCAGGCCTCGGTTGCCGATGCCAAGGCCGCCATGGCCGCCGCCGGCATCACGGTGCGGCGATGAGGGGGGCGGCGATGAGCGATGACGGCTTCGACCGCTTGCTGGCGCGGGTGGTGCTCAACCGCCATGGCGATCCGGCGACCTCCTATGTGGCGAAGCTGACCGCCAAGGGGCGCGGCAAGATCGCCCAGAAACTCGGCGAGGAAGCGGTGGAAACCGTTATCGCCGCGATGGGCGGCGATCGCGGCGAGATCGTCGGCGAAGCGACCGACCTGGTGTTTCACCTGGCCGTGCTGCTCGCCGATGCCGGGTTGAGTTTCGATGATATTCGGGCGGAGCTGGCGCGCCGCGAGGGCGTGTCCGGGCTGGCGGAAAAGGCGAGCCGGAAGAGCTGAAAACCCCCTCTCCCGCTTGCGGGAGAGGGGGAATTTTCCCTCACTTGGGACTGCGCTTCGCCAGAATCCGCTGCAGCGTCCGCCGGTGCATCTTCAGCCGCCGCGCGGTTTCCGAAACATTGCGTTCGCACAGTTCATAGACGCGCTGGATATGTTCCCAGCGCACCCGGTCGGCCGACATCGGTTCGGGCGGCGCTTCGGGGCGTTCGCCGGTTTCGGCGCTGAGCGCGCGGACGATGTCCTCGGGATCGGCGGGCTTGGCGAGATAATCGACCGCGCCGGCCTTCACGGCGGCGACTGCGGTGGCGAGATTGCCATAGCCGGTCAGCATGACGATGCGTACTTCGGGGTTGAAGGCGCGCAGTTCGGCGACGAGATCGAGGCCGTTGCCATCTTCGAGCCGGATATCGAGCACGGCATGGCCGGGTTTCAGCTTGACGGCTTCGACCCGGGCTTCGGCGATGCTGCCGACCGCGACGACTTCGAAACCCTTGCGGGTCAGCATCACCTGCAGGCGTTGCCGGAACGGCGCATCGTCATCGACGAGCAGCAGCGGCATCGTGGGGGTGGGCGAGGTTGCCATGGGTTCAATCCTTTTCCGCTTCGATATGGGTACGCGGCCAGCGCACGTCCACCTGGGCACCGCCCTGGGCGCGATTGCGGAACTGCAGCCGGCCGCCGGTGCGTTCGAGAAGGGTGGTGGCGATGAAGATGCCGAGCCCGGTGCCGCCCGAGCCTGAATGCGACGGGCCAAGATCGGGCTCCCCCAGCCGCGGCAGCACTTCGACGGGGAAGCCGGCGCCATCGTCCATCACCGAAATGCCGATTTCGGTCGCGGTGGTGATGGCGCGCAGTTCGACCGCCGATCCGGCGTGGCGCACGGCGTTGGCAACCAGATTGGCCAGCCCGTGGAGCAGTTCGGGTGATCGCCGCACCGTCGGCTGTGGCATCGGCGCATCGACCCGTACCGGCACCCGTGCCGGCTGCACGCTGTGCGCGACTTCGTGGAGCAGCACGTCGAGCCCCAATTGGGCAAAGGGGTCCTCGGCTTCGGCGCGCTGGGCGATGCGCACCAGGATGCTGCGGCTGCGCTTGGCTTCGGATTCGAGCAGGCGGATATCCTCGCCGAAATCGGGATCATCGCCCAACTGGTCGGCGAGGCTGTGGGCGACCAGGGTGATGGTGCCGAGCGGGCCGCCGAGTTCATGCGCTGCCGCCGCCGCCAGGCTGCCCAGCGCCGCCATGCGCGATTCGCGGGTCAGCGCGGCTTCGGTGGCGACCAGCGCGCGGGCGCGATCGCGCGCTTCGGCCGATACCATCCACAGATAGATGGCGAGAAAACCGACCGCGAGGGTGAGCGCCGTCGCCACGCCGAACTGATAGACCGGCGGGAAGGCCGGTGGCGTGCCGATCCATGGCAGCGGCAGCGCCCAGAGTTGCAGCACCAGCACGACGCTGCATGCCATCGCGCCAAGCAAGGCCATGGCGCCGGCGGGCAGCAATGTTGCCGCGATGGTAACCGGCACGATCAGCAAGATGGAAAAGGGGTTGGCGAGCCCGCCGGTCATGAACAGCAACGCCCCGGCCTGCAACAGGTCGAAGGCCAGGTGCATGGCCAGATCGCGGCCCTGCAGCCGGGCATTGCGGCCATACAGGGTCATCAGCCCGATGTTGAGCACCACCGACGCCGCGACCGCGGCGAGCAGCGACGGCCAGCGCAGCGGATAACCGAGATAGAAGCCGACGAACAACAGCGTGACCAGCTGCCCGATGATCGCGATCCAGCGCAGCCCAGCCAGCGTCCGAACGCGGACTCCCGGCCGGTCGAAGGCAGCAGCAGCAATCGAAGGGCGTTCCATCATTTTGCCTTAACGGCGAAAAGCGACTGCCACCATGTGACAAAGCGAACGCATACCGGGCGGTCGATCAGCGTGAAGGACCGGTCAAAGCGAAGCGCCGGTCAAAGCGACGGGCCTTGCGCCGGCCGCGGCTTGCGTACCGGCAGGTCCTTGAACAATTTGGCGATCTGCGCGGCGCGCGGGTCGCTTTCCGCCAGCGCGCGCGCCGAAATGCCGCTGTTGTCGGACAGGTCCGGGTTGGCGCCGGCGTCGATCAGCAGCTTGGCCATATTGGCATCGCGCCCCTGCACCGCCTTCATCAGCGCGGTTTCGCCCAGCCGGTTCTGCACATCGATCTGCGCCTTGATCTGCACGAAGATCTGCACGCCGTCGGCCCAGCGGGTCTGGGCGGCGATCATCAGCGGGGTATTGCCGTCGCGGTCACGGGCATTAGCGCTGGCGCCTTTTTGCAACAGGAACCCGACCCAGGCGGCGTCGCCGCGCTTTACCGCGATGTGCAGCCCGGTATCGCCGGTATCGCTGTCGCGGGTGTTGACGATGGTGGTGCCCGGCTTGTCGAGGATTTCCTGCGCCTTGGCGCCATCCTTGTCCTTGACCGCCTTGATGAAATTATAGCTGTCGGTGAACTGCGCCGCCGCCGGGGTGGCGACCATCAGTGATGCCGCCGCTACGGCCAAAGCTGCCCGAACCCCCACCTGAACCCCTGCCTGAACCATCACGCGCACTACAGACCGCATCGACAAGCCTCCCGCACCATCCTATTTCGGCGCTATGGCATTGCATAAACCTCTCGGCCCCCGATGAACAGCCGCACCCGCTGGCTGGTGCTTGGGCTCGCCGTGCTGCTGGCCTTCGGTATCGGCTGGCTGCGCCACACCGCGCCGCCGCCGGGCAACATGACCGGGTCGAGCCTGGGCGGCGCCTTCGCGCTCATCGACCAAAATGGCAAGCCGATGACCGATAATGATTTCAAGGGCCGCTATCGCCTGATGTATTTTGGCTATACTTTTTGCCCCGATGTCTGCCCCACCGATGTCGCGGTGCTGTCGCGCGGGCTTCAGGCCTATGAAAAGACGCGTCCCGGGCGGGCGGCAAAGGTGCAGCCGATCTTCATCACCGTCGATCCCGTCCGCGACGACCCGGCGGCGCTGAAGGCTTTCGTGGGCGCTTTTCACCCGCGCCTCATCGGACTCACCGGCACGCCGGTGGCCATTGCGGCGGCGCTGAAGAAATACGGCATCTACAGCAAGCAGGTCGCGACATCCGATCCCGACAATTATCTCGTCGATCATTTCGCGGTGTATTACCTCTTCGGCCCCGATGGCGCGCCGATCGCCTTCCTGCCGCACGGCAGCACGGCCGCCGATATGACCGCGATGCTGGAAACCTATGTCCGCTAAACCTTTCTGGGAAACCGTCCCGCTCGAAAAGATGACGCGGGCGCAATGGGAAAGCCTGTGCGACGGTTGCGGCAAATGCTGCGTCCACAAGCTGGAAGATGACGAGACCGGGCAGATTTTCCCCACCAACGTCGCCTGCCGGCTGCTCGATCCGCGCACCGCGCTGTGCAAGGATTACCCCAATCGCAAGGCGCAGGTGCCCGAATGCGTGCGGCTGACCCCGGCCAAGCTCGAAACCATCGACTGGTTGCCGGCATCCTGCGCCTATCAGCGCATCTACAATGGCGAAGGCCTGGCGGACTGGCACCCGCTGGTCTCGGGCGATCCGAACTCGGTGCACAAGGCCGGCATCTCGGTGCGCGGCAAGACGGTGTCCGAAGACGATGTCGGCGATCTGGAAAACCACATCATCGAGGGCGAGCTCTGAGCCTGTTCCGCCGCGCCGAACTGCCGGCGACGGTAACCGTCGCCGGGCGCGACTTGGCCGTCGTCGCCACCCGCCACGCCGCCGCCCGCGCCATCAAGCTGCGCGCCAACGCGGCGCTCGGGGTCGTCCAGATCAGCCTGCCACCACGCGGCGGCGTGACGGAAGCGGTGAAGCTGCTCGCCAGCCATCACGGCTGGCTGGCAGCGCAGGTGGCAAAATGGCCGCAGCCGCGCCCGATCTGCCCCGGGGCAACCATTCCCTTCGACGGCGAAGACCTGACCATCGACTGGCATCCGGCGTACAAGCGCATCCCGGTGCGGCACGATGACCGGCTCGAAATCGGCGGCCCCGAAGCGTTGCTGGCGGCGCGCACGTTGCGCTGGTTGCAGGCCGAAGCGCTCGCCGACCTGACCTCATCGACCCGGCGCTTTGCCGCGATCGTCGAACGCGAGGTCGCCCAGGTCCGCATCGGCGACCCGCGCGGCCGCTGGGGCAGTTGCGCCGCGCCGCGCCCCGGCGAGGCAGCACGCATCGCCTATAGCTGGCGGCTGATGCTGGCGCCGGCGTTCGTGCGCGACAATGTCGTGGCGCATGAAGTCGCGCATCTGGTGCACCATAACCACAGCCCGGCGTTTCACGCCCTGCACGCCAGCCTCGATCCCAACACGCCGGCGACGAAGCGCTGGCTTGCCCGGCACGGTGCGGCCTTGCACTGGGTTGGACGAACGCCATGACACGCGCCGCCGTTGCCAAATATCAGGATATCCGCCGATGAAAATGCGCCAAGCCGCTGCCCCGGCCAGATTGATTTCGGCGACCGATGCCGCCGGCCTGGTGCGCTCGGGGATGTGGATCGACTATGCCGGCTCCTTCAACCAGCCCGAGGTGTTCGACCGGGCGCTGGGTGCGCGCATCACCCAATTGTCGGACCTGAAGATCCGTAACACCCTGACCATGCGCCCGCTCGCCGTGATGGAGAATGACCCGCAAGGCCGGCATGTCCATCTGCTCAGCCTGCACATGGGCGGCTATGATCGCCGGCTGCATGATGCTGGCCGCTGCAGCTATGTCCCGCTCAACCTTGGTGAGGGGCCCGACCTTTACCGCCGCTTCATCGATCCGGTGGACATATTGATCATCAAGGCACGGCCGCTGGCGGACGGTTTCTTCAACACCGGGCCGACCAACCTTTGGCTGCGCGCCATTGTCGAGCGCGCGCAGATGGTGATCGTCGAAACCTGCACGAGCCTTCCGCATGTCTTTGGCGAAGGCACCGGCATCCACATCAGCGAGGTCGATTACATCATCGAGGGCGACAATGCCCCGATCGCCGAACTGGCCAACCCGGCGCCGACCGCGGTCGACAGCGCGGTCGCCCGGTTGATCATCGCCGAGATCGAGGATGGCGCCTGCCTGCAGATCGGCATCGGCGGCATGCCTAATGCGGTCTGCGGCCTGCTGGCCAACGCCGGGATCAGGGACCTGGGCGTGCATACCGAGATGATGACCGACGGGATCGCCGATCTGTACCGCGCCGGGCTGATCACCGGCGCGCGCAAGAAGCTCGATCCCGGCAAGATCGTCTATACCTTCGCCGCGGGGTTGAAGGCGCTTTACGATACGCTCGACCGCAACCCGGACATGCTGTGCTGCCCGGTCGATTACACCAACGCGCCGCACATGATCATGCAGAATCCGAAGACCACGGCGATCAACAGCACGACGCAGATCGACCTGACCGGGCAGGCAGCGTCGGAATCGGATGGCAACCGCCATCTGACCGGCACCGGCGGCCAGGCGCAGTTCGTCCGCGGTGCCTATGCGTCGGAAGGCGGGAAGTCCTTCATCTGCCTGCCGTCGGTCTATGACAAGAAGGGCGAACGGCGCAGCCGCATCGCCTTCAACCTCACTGAAGGCAATATCGTCACCACGACGCGCGCCGACATGATGTATGTCGTGACCGAATATGGCCTGGTGAACCTCAAGGGCAAATCGGTGCCCGAACGGGCGCAGGCGCTGATCGGCATCGCGCACCCCGATTTCCGCGAGGGGCTGGAGCGCCAGGCGCATGAAAACCGGCTGATTCCGCGCGGTTTCAGTTTCGGCTGACGGGCTCTCGGCTTCAGCGCAACAGCGCCAGCAGCGCCGCCGCCTCGGGTTCCGCCGCTGCCAGCGCTGCCGCCACCATGGCGCGATAGCGCGCCAGCACCGCCACGCCGGCGGTGGTCAGCCGCGTGCCGCCGCCGCCGCCGCCGCCCTTGCTGGCAGCGACCAGCGGTTCGGCGAAGCTGGAATTGATCGTTTCGACCATTACCCAGGCGCGGCGATAGCTCAGCCCGAGGCTGCGCGCTGCCGCCGCGATCGAACCGGTTTCGGCAATCGCGGTGAGCAGATCGGCCTTGCCCGGGCCGAGCGCGATGGCACCGCCATGGTGCAGCCGCAGCGTCAGGCCGAGCCGCGCGTCCATCAGGCCTCGAAATGGCCCTCGGTCTTCAGGCGCAGCTCGTCGAGGCTGACGCCGGGGGCCAGTTCGATCAGCCGGAACGGCGCGCCGCGCGACGGGCGGGCGAGCACGGCGAGGTCGGAGATCACCATGTCGACGACGCTCTTGCCGGTCAGCGGCAGGGTGCAGGCCTTTTTGAACTTGGCCTCGCCCGATTTGCTGTTGTGCTCCATTAGCACGATGATGCGCTTGACGCCGGCGACGAGGTCCATCGCGCCGCCCATGCCCTTGACCATCTTGCCGGGGATCATCCAGTTCGCGAGATCGCCATTTTCGGCGACTTCCATGGCGCCGAGGATGCTGAGGTCGATATGCCCGCCGCGGATCATCGCGAAACTGTCGGCGCTGCTGAAATAGCTCGACCGGCGCAGTTCGGTGATCGTCTGCTTGCCGGCGTTGATCAGATCGGCATCGACTTCGTCTTCATAGGGGAACGGTCCCATGCCGAGCATGCCGTTTTCGCTCTGCAAGGTGATGTCGATCCCCGGCGCGATATGGTTGGCAACCAGGGTCGGCATGCCGATGCCGAGGTTGACGTAGAACCCATCCTGCAGTTCGCGCGCGGCACGGGCCGCCTGTTCGTCACGGTTCCAGGCCATCGGGCAATCCTATTTCAATGCGGCGGCGAGCGCGCTCGCCTTTTCGGGGGGCAGCGCGGTCAGGATGGCGCTGCGGATCATCGCCTCCAGCTCGGGCATGGTCATCTGGCGTTCGGCGAGCCCGATGGCATCGACGAGCAGGTCATAGCCCAGCGCATGCGCCTGTTCCTCGCGCTCGATGCGCAGCGGCACGGCATAATCGACCATGGTGCCGCGGTCGTGACTGGGGATGAGGTAGCGCAGGTCGCGCGCCTCGCGGGCAGACAAGCGGCGTTCGCGGCGGTTGCCGATCCTGAAGCCCCAATAGCCGAGCCGCCAGGCGATGCCGCCGAGCGCTGCCGGCTTGGTCAGCGGCTTCAGCGTCGGGGTGATGGTGATGCAATCGTCATCGGCTTTCACGCGCAGCACCGGATCATGCTCGAGCCGTTCCCACGACGGCCGCCAGCCCAGCGCCTTGAACAGCCGGAAAATCATGCCGCCTCGCGGGCCCGCACCGTGCGCTGTTCGATGCGTTTTTCGTAATTCTGGCCGACGAACAGGCGCTGCACGAAGATGCCGGGCGTGTGGATGCTGTCGGGGTCGAGCGCGCCGGCTTCGACGAGCTCCTCGACTTCAGCGATCGTCACCTTGCCGGCGGTTGCCATCATCGGATTGAAATTGCGCGATGTCTTGCGGAAAACAAGGTTGCCATAGGGGTCGGCCTTCCACGCCTTGATGATGGCGAGATCGGCGGTGATGCCGGTTTCCATGATATAGTCTTCGCCGTCGAAGACCTTCACTTCCTTGCCTTCGGCGACCAGCGTGCCGACGCCGGTTTTCGTATAGAAACCCGGAATGCCGGCGCCACCGGCGCGGATGCGTTCGGCGAGCGTGCCCTGCGGGTTGAATTCGAGCTGGAGTTCACCGGCGAGATATTGCCGTTCGAATTCCTTGTTCTCGCCGACATAGCTCGACACCATCTTGGCGATCTGCCGGGTTTCGAGCAGCAGCCCGAGCCCGAAGCCATCGACCCCGGCATTGTTCGAAATGCAGGTCAGCCCCTTCACCCCGGTATCGCGGAGCGCGGCGATCAGCTTTTCGGGGATACCGCACAGGCCGAAACCGCCCGACAGCACCGACATGCCGTCAAAGACCACGCCATCGAGGGCAGCAGCGGCATCGGGGTAGATCTTGCTGGGCATCGGCAGGCAGCTTTCTGGTTACGCTCCACAGGATTAGCGCATCCATCGTGCCGGTGCCAGCATCTGGCGTGCCGGATTTTGCCGTTGACCGTATTGTGGCCGGAATTGAGCGCGACAGGGCGCAAACTCGTTGCTAGGCGCGCAATCATGGACACGCTCGATATCGCCTTCGCCGAAGCCCGGCGCTACCTCGACTCGCTCGATACCCGCCCGGTCGCCTCGCGCGGCACGCCGGCGGACATGCGCGCGCCGCTGCCGGCGCATTTCCCGGCGAAGGGCATCCCCGCCGCCGATGTCGTCCGCGCCATTGCGGCGGCGGTCGAACCCGGGCTGACCGGCAACGCCGGCGGGCGCTTCTTTGCCTGGGTGAAGGGCGGCGCGCTGCCGGCGGCGCTCGCCACCGACATCATGTGTTCGGCGTGGGACCAGAATGCCGTGCTCGCCTCGACCAGCCCGGCGAGTGCGGTGCTCGAGGAAGTCGCGGGGCGGTTCCTGCTCGACGCGCTGCGCCTGCCGGCGGATGCCAGCTATGCCTTTGTCACCGGTTGCCAGATGGCGCATGCGACCGCGTTGGCGGCGGCGCGCCATGCCGTGCTGGCGCGGGTGGGCTGGGATGTCGAACGCCAGGGCCTGTTCGGCGCGCCGCCGATCCGCGTGCTCGCCAATGCGCACCACCATGGTTCGTTGACGCGGGCGCTGCGCCTGCTCGGCTTCGGCAGCGATTGTATCGTGCCGTTGGGCGGTGACGCGCCCGGCAAGGTCAGCGTCGCGGCGCTGGAGGCGGCTCTGCTGCCCGGGGTGCCGACGATCGTGGCGCTCAATGCCGGTGATCTTAATATCGGCGCGTCGGACGATTTCGCGCGGCTCTGCCCGATCGCGCAGGCGGCGGGGGCCTGGGTGCATGTCGACGGCGCCTTCGGGCTGTGGGCCAATGCCAGCCCGCGGCTGGCGCCGCAGCTCGCCGGCATCGAACTCGCCGACAGCTGGGCGACCGATGGCCATAAATGGCTCAATACGCCCTATGATTGCGGCATGGCGATCACGCGTGACCCGGCGGCGCACCGGGCGGCGATGCGGATGACGGCGGCGTACCTTACCACCGGCGGCGCGGTGCGCGACCCGATGGACTTCACCCCCGAATGGTCACGCCGGGCGCGCGCGCTGCCGGCGCTGGCGGCGCTGATGGAATTGGGCCGCGACGGCCTGGCGGCGATGATCGAGCGCTGTTGCGACCATGCCGTGGCAATCTATGACGGCATCACCGCCCTGCCCGGCGCCACCGGCCTCGCGCGGCCGGTGCTCAACCAGGGGCTGATCCGCTTCGATGCCGCCGACGGCAGCAACATCAGCGACGTGGTGATCGCCGCGATCAACGCCAGCGGGGAGGCGTTCCTGAGCGGCGGCACCTGGAATGGCGAACGCGTCATGCGCATCAGCGTCTGCGGCTGGAACACCAGCGCCGATGATGTGGCGCGGACGGTGGCGGCGGCGGGTTCGGCGCTGGCGGGGTTGAGGTAAGAGGCCTCCGGCGGCTGGGGCCTTGGCCCCAGACCCCGTTTATCGTGGGCGCCGCCAATGGGCCAGGCCGGCGCCGATGATGCCGGTAACGGTCGATGCGGCCGTGCCGAGCATCAACAGGCTGGGCGGTACATCGCCGAGCAACACCGACACGCCGATACCGAGCGCCGCACAAACCCCGCCGGCGATGGCGCCGCCGCCGAGCGTGGCGGCAAGCCCTGCCGGCCGCGCCGACAGCCAGCCCGCCAGTGCCGACAGTCCCATGCCGCCGATGGCAAAACCCGGATCACGCAGCGCCGGCACGAAATGCCCGGCGACGACCATGGCGACCTGCAACGCCGTGCCGATCGCGGTGGCGCGGAGCAGCGGGCTCATTTCGCCCCTCCATAGGTCTTCTGCATATGCACTAGCACCTGGGCGTTCCCCTTCTGGAAGAAGCTGTATATGCCCTTGGCGGCGGCATCGTCGCCCCAGCCGGTCTGCGACAGGGTGATGCGCGTTTGGGCCGCCCCCAGCGGGGTGAATTCAAGAATCGAGACGACCCGGGCAAAGGCCTCGCGGCCCGGCAGGTCGGTGGGCGCCTGGATGTTCTGGAAGATCAGCAGGCGCTCGGGCAGATAGGTCAGGATGCGGTGCCGGATGTTGTTGGGGTCGCCAATGGCCTTGGCAGGGTCATAGCTGGCCTCGATGCTGCCGCCGGTGCGCAGGTCGATGGCGGCTATGGGCGCGCTCCATTTGCGGAACTCGGCGGCATCGGCATAGGCCTTCCACAGGATCGCGACGGGCGCCGCGATGGTGATCGACTGTTGCAGCGTGCGGCTGCCATCCGGCGCGGTGAAGCTGGTGTCGACCACCGCCGCCGGCAGCGGCGCGTTATGGATGTCGCCGCTCATCGGCGCTGCCAGCGCCGGGGTGGCGAGCAGCAGCGCTAGTCCGATTGCCATCCGCTTCATGCCGCGTCTCCTTTGACGATGGTCTGCAACAGAGTGAAATAATGGCGCAGCGCTGCGACGCCGGCGTCGAAGCCGGCAAGGTCGCGATGGGTGCGCGCCTGCATGACGCCGCCCTCCATGACGCTGAGCACGAGTTGCGCGAGGCCACGGCGATCGGTGCCGGCGGGCAGGCGGTCGCCGGCAGCGTCGAGGCAGGCTTCGACTGCCGCCACCCAGGCGGTGAAATTGGCGGCGAGCAATTCGCGCACCGGCGGGTCGGGTTCGTGGATTTCCAGCGCCAGGCTGCCGATCGGGCAACCATAGAGGCAATCGGTGATCGTCAGCGCCTGGCGATAAAAGCTGAGCAGGGCAAAGATGCGCTCGATCGGGTCGGCAACGCCGGCAAAGGCCGGGGCGAGCAGCATCGGTTCGATACCCTCGGCATAGCGGCGCAGCACCGCGATCAGCACGTCCTGCTTGGTCGGGAAGACATGGTAGAGGCTGCCCGAATTGGCATCGGCCTCACGCAATATGTCGGCGACGCTGGTCGAACCATAGCCCTTTTCACCGAATAGCGTCATCGCGGCGTGGATGATGCGGTCGGCGGTGTTGGGGATGGGCGCGGACATGGTTTTCGTGCGGCTTCTCTTGATTGATCGTTCAAGAGTGTCGCAAGTTGAATGAACAGTCAAGAGGGGTATGCGGTTGCTTCTCCCTACCCACGCTATCGCCTGCGGCGGTGGGGGGAGGAAGAAGAAACGCCACCAGTACCTGATTTCGCGATGTTACTTAATTGTCTGCATGTCCCGATTGCAGTTCTGATTGGCATACGGCACCTTTGGCACATGGTGGGTAACAGATCGCATTATCTATGGCTTGCTGATGCGGTGACCGCTCTGCGCCAATGCTTTCGTTCGGCAGGCAAGTTTAGGACTATGGTTGGGTTGATTAGCATGGTCGTGCTGAGCGGTTGTGGCAGCCGTGAGAGCAATGACGCTCGCTCTGCTTGGCATCGTCCGGATTGGTCCCAGTCTGCGCCCTTCCGAATGGCTGCGCGTGATGTATACCGTAACTTGCTTCAGGAATCCTGCGAACCTGATCCACGGCTAAAGCGGTCGACGGTTTTGGCAGCAGAAGCTGTGATGGTGCGCAACTTTGAAGCGAAGGTCACAACTCAACCGGTGGCGTCCCAACTTGGCTTGGCGCGACGTGACATCGAGTATTTGTTAGCCAAGCCTGATGCGATGTGTTGGGCGGACTCGGACTTAGCATTTGCAACAAAGCATATAGAGATGGCTCGCGAATCGGTAAGAGTGGGTCTGGCTTCTTTAGAAAGCATGGTGCTAGCTTCAACCGCTTGGGGCGTTATACCCTCCGGCGGCCCCAATGCGGCTCAGTTCCGCGCCGGGGTTCGCGATCTGGTGGATCGGCTATGGCCTGCTTGCGCCCTGCACCGCTTGACAAGCAATGACGAAATCCTGGCGACAGGCCGTGCAGAGTTTGCCCGGCTAAAGACTCGCATTGCCGCTACGCCGTACGCAGATCAATTTTCAGTTGCCGAGGCAGATGCGCGCTATCTTGCTAGTCAAACAATTGTTGAGTGCGCTGAGCCCAGTAGTGAAACTGTCGATGCCGCGGAAAAAAATTATTTCTCGATGTACAACTATCAACTGCGTTTCTGGCGAAACTGGCTGAACTTTGACAATTGCAGATGCAAGAAAATGCGCGGCTTTATAATATCGCATAGGGCGCTATCAGAAATTGGCCAAGGCACTCGTCTAAGGTCAGATTAACCGGTGCTCGCACGCCAAAACTTGCCGACCCGCAACCCACCAATTCCCGCCCTAATCGACGTTCCCCGCAAACCCATCGCGCAGCTCGCGCTTGAGCACCTTGCCGATGTGGCTGCGCGGCAGTTCGTCGACGAGGACGAGGTCGGCGAGGCGCTGGGTCTTGCCGACGGCGGCGTTGACGGCATCGCGCAGCGCGGCGGCATCGGCACCCGGCGCGACGACAAAGGCCACCGGGGTTTCGCCCCAGCGGTCCGAGGCGATGCCGACGACGGCGGCTTCGACGACACCGGGCTGGGCTAGGATGACGGCTTCGATGTCGCTGGGGTAGATGTTGAAGCCGCCCGAGATGATCATGTCCTTGGCGCGGTCCATCAGCGTCAGGAAGCCTTCGGCATCGATACGGCCGATATCGCCGGTGCGCAGCCATTTCGAGCCGTCGGGCGCGGTCCAGAAGGCCTTTTCGGTCAGGTCGGGGCGGTTCTTGTAGCCGTTCATCGTCGCTTGCGACTGGCCGACGATTTCGCCCGGGGTACCCGACGCCACGTCATTGCCATCCTCGTCGATGATGCGCACGGCATGGCCGTCGCTCGGCCGGCCGACGGTGTGCAATTTGTCGGGGTGGAGGTGCGCCGGGAAGACGAAGCTGACCCCGCCCTCGGTCATCCCGAAGAATTCGACGAGGCCGCCTGGCATGCGGCGCAGCACTTCGGCCTTCAATTCGGCCGGGAAGGGCGCCGAGGTGCAGAATTTCATTTTCAGCGACAGCTTGTGGTCGTGGAACGCCGGGTCGGCGAGGACGCGGCGATACTGGACGGGGACGAGCATCGTGTAGGTGGCGGCATGTGTCTCCGCCAGCTTGAGCCAGGCGGTGCTGTTGAACTTGGGTTGCAGGACGACGGTGCCACCCCAGGCGAGGGTCGGCAGGAAAGCGACCAGCGTGGTGTTTGAATAGAGCGGCGTTGACAGCAGCGAGACGGTATCGCCGTCATAGCCGAGCACCTTGCCGCCGATGATGTGCAACGATCGCATCGCCGCCGACTGGATGATGCCCTTGGGCGTCCCGGTGGTGCCCGACGAATAGATGATGTTGAAGGCGGCATGTTCATCGAGCGGCGGCAGCGGCGGCACGACGGCGCCGGTGTCGATCCAGCCATCGAGATGATCGAGATCGACGAGCACCCGGTCACCGAGCACCGCAGCAAAATCGGCGCGGGCGGCGGCGTCGACGAACACCAGCCTGGCCCCCGAATCGGCGACCATCGCGGCGATCTGTTCGGGGGTGGAGGACGGCGCCAGCGGCGCGACGGTAGCGCGCAGCCGCAAGATGCCGGCCCACATCACGGCATAATCGACCGAGGAGGCGGCGATGATCGCCACGGCATCGCCGGGTGCGGTGCCCAGTTTGGCCAGCGTTGCCGCTACGGCATCGGCGCGCGCAGCGAAATCGGCATAGCCGATCCGCCGGTCACCGCAGATGACGGCAATATGATCGGGACGCGCCGCGGCATGGGCGGCGATGGCGGCGGGAAAATCGAAGCAGGTCATGGCGGCCAAGGTGGCGCTCCGCGGCGGCCGTGTCCAGCCGCCGTTGTTGTCAGGTCCGCTTAATCAGGCGGCCTTGGCGTCGGCGTCGTTTGTCAGGCCGCCTTGGCGTCCGCAGGGGCGATCTGGGCAAAGGCGGCGCGCTGATAAGCGAGCTGGCTGGCGAGGCGTTCGCGCTGTTCGGGATCCTCGGTGCGTTCGATCGCGGTGGTCAGCGCGGCAATGGCTTCGCGATGAAAGGCGACGCGGCCGTTCATGCGGCGGGCGAGGCGCGACGGCGCCAGCTTGATGATCGGGAACATGATGACGGCAAAGGTGATGACCGTGAAGGCGATCGCCATATAGGTCGTCGTCGAATAGTTCATGATGTCGAGATTCATGAGAAGCCCCAAAGCAAACGGCGGCACGCAGCCGATAGCGCAGACATTGCCAGAAACCGCGACGGAGTAAAGTGCCGCGATGCCGCGCGGATTCCGCGCGCACGCGGACGCCACGCAAAAAGGGCGGCCCCGGCATGTGCCCGGGCCGCCCCTGTTGTGCCGTCGATCGCCTTACAGCGCGGTCAGATTGACCGCAGCCTGCTTGCCGCGACGGTCTTCTTCCAGCTCGAACGAGACGCGCTGGCCTTCGTTGAGGTTGGACATGCCGGCGCGTTCGACGGCCGAAATGTGAACGAAGGCATCGGGGCCGCCGTCTTCACGCTGGATGAAGCCGAAGCCCTTCTGGCCGTTGAAGAACTTGACCGTACCATCGACGCGCTGGCCGTTGGTCGCCGGGGCAGCGTCACGATCGCGCTGCGGGCGCGCTGGACGGTCGCCATAGGCGGCTTCACGTTCACGCGGCGGGGCACGATCGGTGACCGGCAGGGCTTCGCCATCGATGACCAGGTCGGTCGCCGACACGCGACCGTTGCGTTCCGTCAGGGTGAATTCGAGCGGCTGGCCATCGGCAAGGCCGGTCAGGCCAGCGGCTTCCACCGCCGAGATGTGGACGAAAACATCTTCGCCGCCGTCATCGCGCACGACGAAGCCGAAGCCCTTTTGACCATTGAAGAACTTGACCACGCCCTTGGCGGTGCCGAGCACAACGCCAGGACCCATGTCGCGCGGGGGGCGCGGACCACCGAAGCCGCCGCCACCAGGACGACCGCCGAAGCCGCCCCCGCCGCCGCTGCCACCGCCGCCGAAACGGCTGCCGCCGCCGCCGCCGAAGCGATCACCGCCACCGCCGCCGCCGCCGTAACCACCGCCACCGCCGCCGCCGAAACGATCGCCACCACCGCCGCCGCCATAGCCGCCGCCGCCTTCAAATTGGTCGAACCCGCGCTCGCGCTTGTCGAAACCACCACCACGCCCGGAACCACGTCCGCGTCGATCAAAGCTCATTTTCTGTCCAAGTCTTCCATAGTCAGTACAAGTTGGTGCCCGTCGGCGGCGATGCGGTGAACTACAAGGCGTCGTAACCGAAATTGCTCCAAGCCTGTCCCTACAGGAATTCAGGCGAGTCGGCGAGGGGGATTCGAAGGCGGTCGCTTCGGCCCGATTCACGCGCATTTCGTGGTGTGGAATAACGATTTAGCGCTGCCGCATGACGAGGCTCGCACCGAGCCCGGCAAGCAGAGCGGCCAGCACTGCGGCGATGCCATAGGCGAGGCCATGGTCCTGGGCCATGACATAGATCCAGCGTTCGAAGCCCGATTTGCCGATGCTGATCGGCACCGATGAGCTGGCGATGACCCGGCCCTTGCGAATGAGATGGATTTCGGCGGCATAATCGCCGACCGGCACGATGGCGGGAATGGCAATCCGGGCGCGATACAGCACGCCGCCGGTGACCGTGACGGCGCGGGCATCCTCGACGAACAGGCGCGCCTTGCGCTTGGCGGCGATCAAGCCGGCCTCGAAGGCGCGGGTTTCGCCTTCGCTGGCGCCGCTGGCGGGGGACAATTGCAGGTTGCGGATGCCGATTTCGTAGATTGCGGTGGTGCGATCATCGGCAAGATCGGCGATCGGGCGTGTCGTGGCGACGGCGTAGAAACCCGGCACGCTTTCGAAACGGATGCGGTCGGTGTTGAGCCAGATGCCCGCCACGCGGGCCTTGCGGCGTACCGTTACCGGTTCGGCGGGGCCGCGTACCACGATGGCGATGTCGGGCGGGGCATCGGGTACCGCGCCGGCGGGATATTGGATGGCGCCGAAGACCAGCAGGTCGGCGCCCTTGAAGGTGGTGTTGATATCGATGCGGCTTTGGCTGAGCGCCGTGATCAGCGACGTCGGCGCGGCAGCACCGAGCAGCAGCCAGAGCAGTAAGGCGACCAATGCCCTCATTGCTGACCATAGAGCGTGTAGCGCGATTCCGGCGGCACTGTCAGCCCGAACAACAGCCCTGCCGCCACCGCCAGCACGATCAGCGCCAGCGCCAGCCGCAGCTTTTCGGGCTTCAGGCGCTGCGCCGCCTGCACGCCCAGTTGCGCCCCGGCGACGCCGCCGACGAGCAGCAGCAGCGCCAGCACGATATCGACCGATTTCGACGAGGTGGCGTGCAGCAGCGTGGTCGCGGCGGTCACGAAGATGATCTGGAACAATGATGTGCCGACCACCGCGCTCGCCGACATGCCGAGCAGGTAGATCATCGCCGGCACCATGATGAAGCCGCCGCCGACGCCCATGATCGCGGTGAGCACGCCGACGATGCCGCCGAGCAGCAATGGCGCCAGCGGCGAGATATACAGGCCCGATTTGTAGAAGCGGGTCCTGCCCGGCAGCGCGGCGATCCAGGGCACATGGCGGCGCAGCCGCGCCGGTGGCCGCGCCTCGCCGGCGGCGATGCGGCGTTCGGCCTGCAGGGAGGTGATGGCTTCCTTGAGCAT
>JBILPK010000311.1:0-3040 GCA_044373875.1 Polymorphobacter sp. | reverse complement strand
CTGCGTGATTGGCACGCCCGGGTGACGGCGCGCTGCGCATGATCGTCACGGTCACCCCTGAAGCGTCGGGCTTTGGCGGCAGCGTTATCGGGGTCGACCTGGCGCGTCCCCTGCCCGCCGACACGCTCGCGGCGGTGAAGGCGGCCTTTGCCGCCCATGCCGTGCTGTCTTTCCCGGACCAGCCGCTCGATCTCGATGGCCAGGAAGCTTTCACCCGGCAATTCGGCGATTTCGGTGAGGACCCGTTCATCAAGCCGCTGCCCGGCCGCCCGCACATCCTCGAACTGCGCCGCGAGGCCGATGAAACCGCCCCCAATTTCGGCGCCGGCTGGCACAGCGACTGGAGTTTCCAGCGCGAGCCCCCGGCCGCGACGATCCTCCACGGCAAGGTCATCCCGCCGGTGGGCGGCGACACGCTGTTTGCCGATTGCGCCGCCGCATACGACGCGCTGTCACCGGCGTTCCAACGGCTGTGCGACGGGCTGACGGCGCTGCATTCGGCACGGCTGCCCTATGGCCGCGATGGCGTCTATGCCCATGAAACCGCGCGGCGCACGATGCAGATCGTCACCGGCGAGACCGCCGAAGCGGTGCAGGCGCACCCGCTGGTGCGCGTCCACCCGATCACTGGCCGCCGCGCGCTCTATTGTTCCCCGGTCTATACCATCGGTCTGGAGGGCATGACCCGCGACGAAGGCTATGCGATCCTGGGGCATCTGTTCCAGCATATCGTCCAGCCGCAATTCCTGTTCCGCCATCGCTGGGCACCCGATACGCTGCTGATGTGGGACAATCGGGTGACGCTGCATTTTGCCGAGGGCGGCTATGACGGACATTTGCGGGTGATGCACCGCACCACCGTGGCGGGCGAAGCCGTCATCGGCACCAAGGGGAGTGAATGACATGCGCGCGATACGACTGATGGCCGCCGGCCTCGACAATCTGACGATGGCCACCGCCGACAGCGAACCGCTCGGCCCGGGCGACATCCGCGTCGCGCTGCACGCCAGTTCGCTGAACTACCATGACTATATCGTCTGCCTGGGCGGCATCCCGACGCCTTCGGGGCGCATCCCGATGTCTGACGGCGCCGGCGTGGTGACCGAGGTCAGCGGCGGCGTCACCGAGTTCAAGGTCGGCGACGCGGTGGTCAGCACCTTCTTCCCCGACTGGATCGGCGGCGACATGACGCTCGAAAAGCTGACGAAAGTCCCCGGCGACCGCTGCGACGGCTATGCCCGCGACGAAGTCGTGGCGCCCGCCACCGCCTTCACCCACGTTCCCAAGGGCTATGGCCATGCCGAGGCGGCAACGCTGACCTGCGCGGCGCTGACCGCGTGGCGCGCGCTGTATTGCGAGGCCAGCCTGATGGCCGGCGAAACCGTGCTGGTGCAAGGCACCGGCGGCGTGTCGATCTTCGCGCTGCAATTCGCCAAGGCGGCCGGCGCGACGGTGATCGCCACTTCGTCCTCCACCGCCAAGCTCGACAGGCTGGCGGCGCTGGGCGCCGATCACCTCATCAACTACAAGACCGATGAAAGCTGGGGCGAGACGGCGCGGGCGCTGACCGGCGGGCGCGGTGTCGACCATGTCGTCGAAATCGGCGGCGCCGGCACGCTGGCGCAATCGATCGCGGCGACGCAGCTGCGCGGCAGCATTGCGCTGATCGGCGTGCTGGCAGGCTTTGCCGGGCCGGTGGCGACCGCAGCGGTGATGGCCGGCAACGTCCGTATCAGCGGGCTGACGGTCGGCAGCCGCGAACAGCAGCAGGCGATGATCCGCGCAATCGACGCCAATGGCATCAAGCCGGTCATCGACCGCAGCTTTGCCCTCGAAGCCATTGCCGATGCCTTCCGCCGCCAGGCATCGGGGGCGCATTTCGGCAAGATCTGCCTCGAATGGTAGCGGCTTTTGCGACGGCTTGAAGCGGTCATCGGCTTGTAATAGCCGGGTCGCCGGTTCAGTTTGCGGTGCGTCCCGAACATCGCGGCGCTGGGGAGGATGGACTTTGGCCGAGGCTGATCAGGGCGTCACGACGAAGTCGCTGAGCCCGATGAACCGGCGCATCATGAAGATATGGATGGGCTGGGGCAGCAAGGTGCTGCCCTTCGCCGATGCCGCCAGCGCCGAATTGCCGCTGCGCCGGCTGTTGCGGCTGTCGCTGATCCAGGTGTCGGTCGGCATGTCGCTGACGCTGCTCGTCGGTACGCTGAACCGCGTCATGATCGTCGAACTGCGGGTGCCGTCGACGCTGGTCGGCATCATGCTGTCGCTGCCCTTGCTGTTCGCGCCGCTGCGCGCGCTGATCGGCCATAAATCGGATACCCACCAGTCGGCGCTGGGTTGGCGGCGGGTGCCCTATATCTATCGCGGCACGATGGTGCAGTTCGGCGGGCTGGCGGTGATGCCGTTCGCGCTGCTGGTGCTCGCCGGGTCGATGCAGGCCAACATGGCGCCCGAATGGGTCGGACGGTTGAGCGCGGGGCTCGCCATCCTGCTCGTCGGCGCCGGCATCCACATCACCCAGACCGTCGGGCTGGCGCTGGCCACCGACCTCGCGCCCGAAAAGGACCAGCCCAATGTCGTCGGGCTGATGTATGTCATGCTGCTGTTCGGATCGATCGTCAGCGCGCTGCTGTTCGGGGCGTTCCTGGTCGATTTCACCCCCGGGCGGCTGATCCAGGTGATCCAGGCCTCGGCCGTCATCACCGTCCTGCTCAATCTTGTCGCGACCTGGAAGCAGGAAGCCCGCAAGCCGGCGCATCTGCGCACCGGGCCGCCGCCGGTGGAGCCGACCTTCAAGCAAAGCTGGGATGCCTTCATCGTCCAAGCGCAGGCGATGCGCCGGCTGGTGGCGGTCGGGATCGGCACGCTCGCCTTCACCATGGAGGATGTGTTGCTCGAACCCTATGGCGGGCAAGTGCTAGGCCTGGGCGTCGGCGCGACCACCAAGCTGACGGCAGCCTTTGCCGGCGGCAGCCTGATCGGTTTTGCGCTGGCATCCAAGGTGCTGAGCAAGGGCGCCGACCCCTTCCGCATG
>JBILPK010000144.1:0-8681 GCA_044373875.1 Polymorphobacter sp. | reverse complement strand
TTCCTTGCCAATGGCTTTCGCACCATCACGGTCGACGAGATTGCCGCCCGCCTCAAATGTTCGAAACGAACCCTCTACGAAATCGCGCCAAGCAAGCAGGAGATGTTCATTCTGGTAATCGAATCCTGGCTCGAGCGCATTCGTCACCTGGGTTGGCAAGGCGCGCTTCAGCATGACGACCCGGAGCAGCGCATGATGGCGTATCTTGCGCCTGGCGTGGTCGAGTCGCGACCGGCAAGCCGTAAGTTTGTCGCTGATCTGCAAAGCTATCGCCCTGCGCTTGCGTTGCTGGAATCGCATCAAACCCAGCGGACGAACGTCTTGATGGAGATCATCGAGGACGGAATCCGCCGCGGCAAGTTCAAGCCCTTTCACTCGGCGCTGGTGGCGGAAATCTTCCTCGCGGCAGTCAATCGGATCAACGAGCCGTCGATGCTTGAACGCACCGGCGTCGGGTTCAGCCAGGCATTTGATGAACTGTTCCGAATCCTTACGACAGGCCTTTTCCAGAACCCGGGCAACTGAAGACCGCCATCAGGACGTCAGGAAAGCGACGATCTGGGTCACAGCTTGGTCCGCTTCGGGAATTCCCGGCAGCAACGCGACAACATGCGGCGCCTCGTCTTGGACCATCACCTGTACCGTCGTCCCGGCGCCTTCCGCCTGTTTGGCGTAACGGAGCGTGTCATCGCGTAGCACTTCGGTACTGCCCACGATGAAAAGACTGTCCGGTAGCGCCATTGGCTCATCCCAGAACGGGGAGACGTCCGGCTTTGCCGGATTGGCGCCCTGGAGATAGTGAAACGCCTTGTGGATCACTGCTTGCGGGCCGAACAACGGATCGGCCTCGGCGTTGGTAACGTGCGACCGGCCGGTCATTGCAAGATCGGTCAGGACGGAAAGGCAGACAAGCTTGTCGGGCAAACGGTGCCCCTCGCGTTTCAGCTGTGCGCAGGCACACAGGACCAGCGCGCCCGCGGACGAATCACACATCACGAAGACCGGGCCGGCCTCTTCGGCAAGGACGACGCGAAGCGCATCGGCGACATCGTTGTGCGCCGCCGGGAATGGATGCTCTGGTGCAAGGCGGTGTTGCAGCAAGGCGCCGCGCGTGCCGGCAGCCGTGCAGACCCGATCGAGCAGGGCGCGGTGGGCATCGCCGCCCGGAAAGCAGAACCCGCCGCCAGGTACATAGACCAGCAGCGCGTCACCTTCTGCGCGCCGCAGCTCAAGCTTGATCTGGCCCAGAACACGGACATCGGGACCGGGGCCAATCGGATCGAAAGCCTCCAGCATCTGGCGCATTTCAACGGGATCGTAATCGCTGTTGAGCATGGCGCGGCGGGTCCTACGCGCCTCCTCGTTAAAGGCAGACATGGCGTGGCTCGGCATAGCTTGACCTCCAAATGGTACTAATGTACCTCTATGCGTACCGCTTCTGAATGAGTCGTTCAAGCTGCGGATATGTGGGGGAGGATAAAATGCCGAGGTCAGATACTGCAAGTTCGCGCCGCTGGACCGGATTGTTGACGTCATGCGCAGTCGCGGGCGTGTTCGTTGCGCAACCGGCCCAGGCCCAGGCCGAAACTGCCTCCGCCGCTCGGGAACAAGCTGGCGTTTCCGAAATCGTCGTAACCGCCCGCAAGCAATCGGAATCGTTGCAGAATGTGCCTTTGTCGATCTCGGCATTTTCAGGCGCGGACCTGGAAAAGGCCGCCTACACCGAACTCAACAACGTTGCCCGTCTAAGTGGCAATGTTTACTTTGAAGCGGCAGACCGGACAAAGCCCCTCATTTACATCCGCGGCATCGGAACCCGCAGCTATGACGCGGGCAGCGATCCCTCGGTCGGCGTCTTCGTGGACGGCGTCTATCTTGGCCGTTTCGGCGCACTCGACCTGGATTTGATGGATGTCGAGCGGGTCGAGGTGCTGCGCGGACCGCAGGGTTCGCTTTATGGCCGCAACACCATCGGCGGGGCGATTTCGGTTGTTACCCGCGATCCGTCGTCAACCTTCAAGGGGCGCGTCACGGGTCAGCTTGGCACCAGCGATATCGGGGGAGACTCGCTCTATTCGCTCGGTGCCTCGGTCAGTGGCCCGATCGCTGGTGACGATATCCGTGGCTCGCTTGCCGTGGAGCGGCGCTATCGCGCGGGCTACCAGCCAGTCACCATCGCCAATATTCGCGGCGGCAGCGAAGACGCCTGGTCAGCGCGCGGCAAGTTGCTATTCAACCTGGGCGACGCCAGCTTGCGTCTGTCCGCTGATTATTCGCATCTCGACGGCCCACCACTTGTCCTGGTTCCCAATCAATTGGGCGGCGCGGCCGACAATCCCGGCCCCGTGTCCCCTGGCTTTGTGACCCCTGCCCAGCCCAGCGATCCTTATCGCCCGGCATCCGATATGCAGGGACAAGGGATTGTGAGGGAGACCTACGGCGGTTCCGCCCAGGTCAATGTTCCATTAGGCGCGTTCGAACTGATCTCGATCACGGCCCTGCGCAAACTCAAGATCACCGAACGCGACGATCTAGACGGCACCACGCTGCCGTTCCAGGAATTTCTCGCCGCCGAAGACGGCAAGCAGTTCTCGCAAGAACTGCGGCTGAACTACCAGTCCGACAAGCTCAAGGTTCTTTTTGGCGCCTTCTATTCCAAGGAAGACGTCAACCGCGACGAGACGATAGACTTTGGCCCCGCATCGATTCTTTCGTTCCTGGTTCAGCCGGCGCCACTGCGGTGGGATTTCGGGTTTAATATCCAGGCCAAGTCGTCCGCCCTGTTCGGGCAAATCCAATGGGAGCCGGTTGAAAACCTGTCGTTCACCTTGGGGGGGCGCTACAGCCGGGACGAGAAGGACGTTGTCTATGACACCAGATCGACGGTTCCGGGTTTCATCATATCAAATTTCAACACAGCGATATCGCGCAAATGGGATTCGTTCGACCCTTCGGCATCGCTCAGCTATAAATTCACCGACAATGTGATGGCTTACGTTTCTTACGCATCCGGCTTCAAGTCCGGCGCGTTCCAGTACATCGCGATTTCCCCATCCATTGCTCAACAGGTTGCCGATCCGGAAGCGGTCGACTCTTATGAAGCCGGTGTGCGCGCAACCTTGCTCGACCGGCACCTTCGCTTGAACGCCACCATCTTCAGCATGGACTATCGCAATCTTCAACAGCTGCGACTGGTCGAGTTTGCCCCCGGCGTCACCGCGGTCCTGATTGCAAATGCCGCCAACAGCCGCATTCGCGGCCTTGAAGTCGAAGGCCGGGCAGTATTCGACAGCAACTGGTCGCTCGATTTCAGCTACGGGCATCTCGACGCCAAGTTCCTGACCTATGTGTTCAACGCAAGCCTCGATTTCAGCGGTAACCGCATGCAGCGCGCGCCCGAACATACCCTTTCGCTCGGGCTCAACTTCGAAACCACGACCGGCCTGGGAGAGCTTACGAGCCGGATCGGCTATTCCTACCGCAGCAAGATTTTCTTTGAGGCCGATAACAACATTGTCGATCCGGAATCGAGCGAAGGGGGCCTCGGGCTTTGGGATGCCTCGGTCAATCTGAAGACCGGAAACTGGACGATCGGCCTTTGGGGGCGCAATCTGACCGACCAACGTTACCGCCGCCAGGTCCTGAACAGCACCGGCAACGCCCAGCGAGGAATCTGGGCGGAACCGCGCACCTTCGGCGCCCGCGTTTCCTACGGCTTCTGAGGTCATCGATCATGAAACTCGCAACTTTCGCGACCCAGCAGGATCCAAAGCCCCGGGTTGGCGTGGTAACACGCCATGACAGCGCCATCGTCGACCTCGCAATGGCGCTGTCCCAGGCCGGGCTGGACCCGCGTGTGGCAGGTTCGATGCAGGACGTCATCGAAGGCGGTGCGGATTGTCTCGCGATGATCCGGACCGCCGTCGACAGCTTTGCAGGCGATCCCTTGCAGATCGGCGGCGTGAAACTCCTCGCTCCACTGCCGCGCCCGCTCCAGCTCAGGGACTGCTTGTGCTTCGAGGACCATCTGGTGGGCTCCTCGCAAGCAGCGATGCGACTGTTTGGCCAGACTCAACCCTCGGAGCGCTCGCGCAATATGCACGAGGTCTTCAAGGTGCGGCCGATCTATTACAAGGCGAACCGCCTTGCCGTGACCGGCCCTGATACAGATGTGCACTGGCCGGCCTATTCAAAGATCATGGATTACGAGCTCGAAATGGGCTGCGTGATCGGCACCACCGGGCGCGATATCACCCGCAAGAATGCGCGCGCACACATCTTCGGCTTCACGATCTTCAATGATTTCAGTGCCCGAGACACGCAAGGCTTGGAAATGGAAAGCGGCCTTGGGCCATCGAAGTCGAAGGACTTTGATGGTGCCAATGCCATGGGGCCGTGGATTGTCACGATCGACGAATTTTATCCCGATAATGCCACCATGACCGTGCGCGTCAACGGCGAGGTTCGCTCGGCTGGCAACAGCAATACGATGACGGTCAAGTTCGAGGACTTGATTACATTCATCAGTACCTCCGAAACTCTACATGCCGGTGAAATCCTGGGATCGGGAACCGTTGGCGGTGGGTGCGGGCTGGAAGCAGGCAAACTGCTGGAAGACGGTGATGTGGTCGAACTCGAAATCGAAGGAATAGGCGTGCTGCGCAACAGGGTGTTGGCAGCCAAACGAGGAGATCTGCTATGAGCGACAGTCTGACGGCCCGGCTCGACGCACTGGAGAGCGAACTCACCACGCTGCGCGACAAGGAAGCCATCCGCGAAATCATCCACCGCTATTGCCGCAGCGTGGACCGCTGCGATGCGCAGGCGCTCAAGGATTGCTACTGGGAAGACGGTTACGACGACCACGGCTTTTACGGCGGCAACGGCCAGGGACTTGCCGACTATGTAATCCCGATCCTCAAGCAGGCCGAAGCCAGTATCCATGCGATCACCAACACGATCATCGACCTCAAGGGCGATCGCGCGTTCTGCGAAAGCCAGTGGTCGGTGGTCCACCGCCTCAAGAAGCCGGACGGGGACTTCCTCGATTACTGGCACCAGGGCCGCTACCTCGACATCTTCGAGAAGCGCGGCGGCGAGTGGCGCATTCTGTGCCGCACCTTCGCCGCGGACATGGATCGGCTGCTGCGCACCAAGGACATGCGGGCGCTTATGGGCGAGGGGCAGCCGGGCAGCGACAACAATCTCTCAATGCGCGGTGGCCGTAGCCCGAACGATCCGGTCTACGCAGGCTTCGATCTGCAGAAACTGGTACACGACCGCACACCGATCGAGGACCTATGGTCACCGTTCTACGCGCTCGAACAGATACTCTAGGTCATGCCCGCCAAGGCCGTTTATGTCGCCGGCGTCGGCATGACGGCGTTCGGGATCGACTTGGCGCGTTCGGTCAAGGACTTGACGCGCCAAGCGGTAGGCGATGCGCTGGCGGATGCGAATTGCGCGGCCTCTCAGATTGAGGCTGCGTGGTTTGCGAACACCAGCCAGGGCGCGCTGGAAGGCCAGCACATGATCCGGGGGCAGGCGGCGCTGCGCCCGCTCGGCTTTGCGGGCATTCCCATCGCCAATGTGGAGAACGCCTGCGCCAGCGCCTCGACCGCGCTGTTCGAGGCTGCGAATTATATGAAAGCAGGAGGGGCCGACATCGTTCTGGCGGTTGGTGCGGAAAAGCTATCACATCCCGACCGTTCCCGTTCGCTCCGCATTTTTGATGCCGGCTGGGACGTGTCCATGGTGGACCAAAGCCGCGAAGTTCTGCTGGCCCTTGGCGGCATGGACGACACAGCGCTGCCATCCCCAGCTGAGCGCCGCAGCGTATTTATGGACATCTACGCCGCCTTCGCCCGCCAGCACATGCGGCTCTACGGTTCAACGCAAGCACAGTTCGCTGCCGTCGCTGCTAAGAATCATGCGCATTCGGTCCACAACGAGCGCGCCCAATATCGCCGCGCCTATTCTGTCGAGGAGGTGCTGGCAGAGCGCCCCATCGTGTGGCCGCTGACTTTGCCGATGTGCGCCCCGGTCAGCGACGGCGCGGCGGCGGCTATCTTGTGCACCGAAGCGGGCCTGCGCCGACTGGGCGTCGGTGCGCGCGCGGTTGAGCTGAGGGCCTGCGTTCTGGGCACTTCGTTGGACCGCGATCCCGACGATCTGGACCGGCACATCGGCCGGATTACAGCACTCAAGGCGTTTGAGGCTGCCGGCCTCGGCCCCGAGAACATCGATCTGGCGGAAGTCCATGATGCAACTGCAGTAGGCGAGGTCATCCAGGTCGAAAACCTCGGCCTAGCGCCGCGCGGCGAGGGCGGGCTTGCGGCGCTGCACGGCCATACGGCGCTGGGCGGCCGGACACCGGTCAATCCCTCGGGCGGCCTTGAAAGTAAGGGCCACCCCATCGGCGCGACCGGGCTTGCGCAGATCTTCGAACTGGTCACGCAGCTACGGGGCGAAGCTGGCAAACGGCAAGTCGAGCGCGCAAGGGTCGCGGTTGCCGAGAACGGCGGCGGGCTATGGGGCATCGAAGAAGCGGTGTGTGTTGTGTCCGTCTTGTCTCAGAATGGCTAAATGAATGGCAGGTCAGACGGACGCCAGTGAACGCGCCGAATAACGACACTTAGGGTGCAAGGCAGCCCAACGGTTGCGCGCTGGCGAGCGGGTTCCGCACAAAAAGGAGAGGCTCCAATGCTGCTTTCTGGAGGCTGCGCCTGTCAGAGCATTCGGTATGAATGCACTGAAAAACCAATAGTACAGCTGATCTGTCATTGTCGTGACTGTCAACGCGCCAGCGGTAGCGCATTCGCAGCCGTGATGATGGTCGCCACTGACAAATTCCGATTCCTGAAAGAAGAACCGGCTTATCATGAAGTGATCGGCGGTAGCGGTCGAAGCCTGCGCCGCGGCTTCTGTGCAAAATGCGGCACGCCTGTAACGGCAAATTGGCCCGAAATGGCCGCTGTCAAAATAATACAAGTCGGAAGTTTGGATGATCCATCCTGCTTCGAGCCGCAGACTGAGCCTTGGTTGTCGAGCGGCTATTCTTGGCACCCTGTCAACCCGAGCACTTTGAAATTTGAGTGCAGGCCGATTACTGGTGTCAAAGACCGGCTTGATGCATACTTCGCCAGTCGCGCAACGCCGTGATTGGCAAAGGCGGCGGATGGTTTCTTTGTCGCCGATCCGCTTTCCCTGCCAAGAATACCCCAGTCCTTGGCCAGACGCTTGCGCGTTATGCCGGGCGCCAAGATGTCCGCGAAGGAGAAGCCTTCGGAAGAGAGCGAACTGGGCGCGACTGTAAGCCTCGCTCAATCGAGTGCGACGGTCGCAACGTTCTGCGCCTGGTCCCTTTTGGGATCAGACTCGAGCATGATCTTGATGCCGCAATCAGGCTCGACCCAACTAGCCAGATTTCAGCTTCCTCGGCATCGAGCCGCAGCAGCGCGAGTTTGGGATCGTCCTTGCCCGTGTACCAAGCCGCAATATATGGCTTTCACAACCGATCGGTCACCGCGGGGTCGGTGTCGAGTGAAAGCTTGCCATGCACAGTCGCGAAGAGGTCGTACCCCTTTGCGAAATTCATGTTCTTGATGAAGCCATGCAACCCGTCGAGCCGGGCGAAACCGGTGATCTTTACGTCCGCGGGGTGCGAGGGCTTTCGCTATTCCTCGATTATGCTGACGATCCTGAGGCTACGGTCGCCTGCTTTACGCCTCCCCTTGCGGACACTGAAGCCGAGCTATGCTCCGGAGCCGCAGCGGTTACGGCGCCCGAGTTCACCAACGTTTCAGCGCGCGTCGGCGTAGCGTTTCATAAGCTGGTAAAGGAATTCCCGGCCTTCCATCAGGGAGGTGACCCGGACGCGCTCGTTGAGGCCGTGGATATTGCCGAGATCGGGATCGACAAAAACTCCCGAGACACCATAGGTCGGAATGCCAGCGGCGTTGAACCATGTCGCATCGGTGCCGCCGGCCTGCAAGCCGGGGACGACCGGCACGCCGGGCCACAGCGACTTCGAGACCGCTTCAATCGGCGCCAGAACAGCGGGAGTCAGTGGCGGCGCTGGTGCAGCAGGAAACTTCAGGCGCGGTGCCGATACAGTGACGGCGGGATCGGCGATGGTTTTGATGAGCGTCTGACGCACGTCCTCGGGCGCGACGCCCGGAAAGATCCGGCAGTTGATCGTCGCGCGCGCTCGCTGCGGCAGAGCATTTTCGGCATGACCGGCGTCGAGCATGGTGGGAATGCAGGTAGTGCGCAGAATGTTGTTGTAGCCAGGGTTCTGGGACAGCAAGGCGGCGGCCGCGGTGTCGGCAGGATCGGCCGCCAGGGCAGTCATCGCTTTGCCGATATCGCCGCCGACGATCGGCGCCATGCCCGTCAAATAGCTGCGGTTGGCGGCATTTATCTGGACCGGAAAGGTAAGGCTGCTGATGCGGCCGAGCGCTTCGGCAAGATGGTAGATGGCGTTGTCGGGCACCGGGCGCGAGCTGTGGCCACCAGGGTTAGTAACGTCGAGGACGAAGCTCGCCGAAGCCTTTTCGCCGGCAAGCACGGTGTGGATCACGCGCCGACCATTGGCATCGAGTTCGCCCCAAGCACCTTCGTTCAGGACGATGCCGGCATCGATCAGGCTGCGATGGTCCCTGACCAGCAGTTCGGCCCCG
>JBILPK010000310.1:0-3046 GCA_044373875.1 Polymorphobacter sp. | reverse complement strand
GTTCTTGTCGACCATCCACTGCAGCAGCTCGATGGCGTAATGAACCTGCTGCTCGCTGACGATGGCGTGGTTGGCGACGAGAAAGCTGTAAGGAGCGCCAGTCAAAACGAAATTCGGAAAATGCGGGACCAGCATCCCCTCATAGGAATAGGGATAGGGGTCGAACGCCTCGACAAGACTTTTCGCGCGCCCCTTGATATCGAACTGCGTGCCGAACATCAGCTTGTAGCCGGTGGAAAGCAGCAGCACGTCGCAGTCGATCCGCGTGCCGTCGGCCAGGATCACAGCCTCCGCATCGCATTCGGCCAAGGCGCCGCGGACAATGCTGACATTGGGCTTCTTCAGCGTGTCGTAAAAGCCGCAATCGAGGATCGGCCGCTTGGCAAAAATGGGAAATTCAGGTGTCAGAAGTTCGACCATGGCTGGGTCATCCGGGAAATGTGCCTTCACATATCCGTCGCACATCGCCCGCATCCCGTCGTTGAACGGCGACACGCCCCCAGTCGATCGGCGATGCTCCTCGTCAATCATCAGCATGCCCGTCATGTCCTGCAACTGGCTTGAAAGGCCCTGCAGACGGCGCCACTGCGCGACAAAGGGAATGTTCTCCATCGCCCAGCGATCGAGCGGATCGACACTGGCGTGTGCCGTCGGGTTGGGAATGATGTGCTCGGGCTGGCGCTGCACAATCACCAGTTCGTCGACACTGTCGGCAATCGCGGTGGCGACCTGTACTCCGCTGCATCCGGTGCCGACCAGCACGACCTTCTTGCCAGCCAGATCGACGCTGTGATCCCAATGCGCTGAGTGAATAACCGGGCCTTTGAATGCTGACAGGTTCTTTACATCGGGGCATTTTGGACTGTTGTTCGGCCCCACCGCCATGATCAAGAAGTTGCCCTCATAATCAACGGGCTTGCCATCACGTTGCGCGCTGACGACCCATAGCTTACGGGTCTCATCCCATCTTGCACCGCTCACTGTCGTATTGAAATCGATCTTGGAACGAACGCCGTGATCGTCGACCACGCGATCGAGATAAGCCAGAAACTCAGGACCGTTCGGGTAATGCTTTGTCCAGGACGCGTTTGGCGCAAATGAAAAGCTGTAGTTCATGCTGGGCGTATCGACTGCAGCGCCCGGGTAAATGTTCTCGCGCCAGTTTCCGCCGACGCCGTCCAGCTTTTCGATGATTTGATATTCGAAGCCCGCCTGCTGCAATTTTACGGCAGCATTGATGCCTATCATGCCGGCACCGACCACCAGCACCTTGAAACCCGCTGGCGGCATACTCTTCGCTTTGCGCACTCTGGTGTCGCGGGTGAAGCCGGCATGCTGAAAAGCCGGCTCGATCGACATTTCCGGCAGATCGAGCCCCAGCACCAATCGCGCCATCTTGCGAAACAGCGGCTTGTCGAGGTGCGGCACGATGGGCTCGCGGTTCGAGTCAATCGCCGCTATCAACCCGCTTCGAATGGCGGCCACGGCCTCGGGGTCGGCAACGACCTTAGCCGCTTCCTTGCCGAACGCGACAAAGGCCTCGAGGAGCATCTTCTGCGTGCCATCGAGCAGCGGGCCGTACCGGTCCAGCAGCATCCGATCGCCGGTCAATTGCACCAACGTTACCAGAGCGACCACGGGTTCAAGTGCGGCGACCGCGTCGTGCAGGGACGCTTCAACAAAGGCGGTGCCAGTTGACCCCTGCCTGTTCATTTCTCGTCTCCCCGACGTCAGTGGCTGCCTGTTGCGAACAACTCATCCAAATTTTTCGACACGCAGCAGTTTGTGCAATTTTTTGTATATGGGAGCAATATAAAAGTGTGTATTTACTCACTTTAATCTACCTCTCGAGCTTGTGTCCAGCATGTTGGCTACATGTGAAAACCGGCGTGTGTGGATCGGCGCCGATCGAGACCTCGCACAACTGGAGACTCCAGAAGAATTGCAATTGCTTAGGCGGCGTGGACAAATTTGAGCCAGTATCTGGCGGCGGCGATTGGAACCATGCTGAGGAAGCTTTCGGCGGTTTGATTGTGGATCGGCGCCGAACAGGGACCCCCATCTAATCCGATCTAAACATTTCAGATTGTACCGAAGTTTTCAGTTTTGCGAGGTCCCGATCAGCGGCAAGCGGGACCCCGTCAAAGAACGGCTTTCTTAAACAACTTCAGACGCATGCGCTGCATATGCGCGGGGTTCCAGTTCGGCGCCGATCCACATCATAATAATGACCACTGCACGAAAAGTGAGTCAGAGCCAATATTCCACGCCGATTCACACCTGCCGCCATTAACCGCGCATCAGCGACCCCCCGTTGACGTCGATGATCGCGCCGTTAATCCAGCGGCCTTCATCAGACAGCAGGAGGGCGACGACGCCAGCATGATCCTCTGCCTCGCCCAGCCGAGTATGGGGTGTGCGAGTCATGAAGTATTCGGCCCATTTGGTCGCTTCCTCGGCATTGGCCTCCATCGCCTTCTTCATTTCGCCGGTAACCGTGAAGCCAGGCGCGATTACGTTGGCGATCACACCTTCCTTGCCCCATCGCGAGGCTACGTGACGCATCAATGCGTTGATACCCGCCTTTGTCATGGCGTAGCTGGGCCGTGTCGGCTCCGCGCCATGCGCCGACCCGGAACTTGTATAGACAATCGCCGACGCAGCGTTCTTGAGCAGATGTGGCAGGACGGCGCGAGTGCAGAGCAGATGACCGCGCAGGTTCACAGCAACAGTGCGGTCGAATACAGCGAGGTCCATGGCGAGCGCATCGCTGTCCTCCATGATGACGCGCAGGTCAGCCGCATTGATATGCGCGCCATCCAGACCGCCAAAGCGAGCGACCGTCTCGGCAACGGCCTGATTGACCGACGCCTCGTCAGAAATGTCGACGCGGATCGCAAAGGTTTCGCCGCCCGCCTCGGCCGCGACCTGCTTCGCGCCGTCGATATTGATGTCGGCCGCGCAAACGCGCGCGCCCTCCATCTTCAACCGCTTGACGGTTGCCGCACCGATCCCGGTAGCGCTGCCGAACACTATGATTCGGCGG